>JBOGXF010000001.1:0-3270 GCA_050694275.1 Actinomycetota bacterium
CCAGATCGCTCGCGTAGAACGCGTCCGGGTGATTGACCAAGTCACCCGAGACCAAGCAGCGCCACGCGTAGAAGGGCAGCGCCTCGATCCTCATCTGTTTCAGCCCGAACACGTCGATTCCTCCTTCGAGAGACACTCGCGGAGCGATGGCGATTGGTCTACCGAGCAGATAGGCATAGGGGCCCGCGTTCGATGCGATCGCCATCGATAGCCGCACCTCGCCGAAGCTCCCTCGCAGCGTCATGGTCGGGCTCCTGTGACGGTAGGAGCCGGTGAGGATCCGGAACGCGCTCCAGTAGAAGAACGCCTCGCCCAACCGTCGCTTCGCCGGCACGTAGCGTTCGACTCGTTCCGCGGCTTCGGCGTCGAAGCCGCATCCCGCGGAGAAGGTGAAATACCTATCGTCCATCTTCCCGAGAGGAACGGATCTCGGTTCTCTCCCAAGGCTTCGGACGAGATGATCGATCGCGTCGAAGGGATCGAGCGGTATCCCGAGAGCGCGCGCGAAAACGTTCATGGTCCCCCCCGGGACGATCGCGAGAGCCGACGAGCTGCCGGCAAGTCCATTCGCCACCTCGTTGATGTGACCGTCCCCTCCAAAGGCGATCACGAGGCGCTCGCCCGCGTCGACCACATCCGTCGCGATCCTGATGCCGGAGTCGCGCGCGGTCGTCGAGAAGGCGTCCAGGCGGAACCGCGCGCGCAGCGCGTCCACGACGTCTTCGCGGGTCCGTTCCGAAAGACGCCCCGCGTTAGGGTTGACGATCAGGACGGCTGCCGGCCGCCGGCCACCGGGCATACCGGGCCACGGTAAACGGTAGTGCGCCGATCGAGGAGAAGCCTTGAGCGAACCGAGAATTATCGACACCGAGATGCACGGGCATCCCGGTATCACCGCCGCCTTCCTCGTGGAAGGCGAGAAGATCGCGCTCGTCGAAACCGGTCCGAAGTCTCGGGTCCACACTGTGCTGACCGGTCTCGATCGGCTGGGCATCGACCACCTCGACTGGATCGTAGTCACCCACATCCATCTCGACCACGCGGGCGCCGCCGGGACGCTCGCCCGTCACTTCGACGACGCACAGGTCGCGGTCCACGGCGTGGGAGCGCCGCACCTCGTCGATCCCACCAAGCTCTGGCAGAGCGCCGCCCGCATCTACGGGGACGAGATGGAGCGCCTGTGGGGCGGCATCGACCCGATTCCCGAGGAGCGGATACGCGTTATCGAGGACGGCGACAAGATCGACCTGGGCGGCCGATCCCTCCAGGCAATAGAGACACCCGGTCACGCCTATCACCACCATGCCTACCTCGACGACGCCACGGGCATTCTGTTCACGGGGGACGCTCTCGGGGTGCGGTTGCCGGATGTCGGCTTCGTCCGGCCGGCCACTCCCCCTCCGGAGTTCCACCTCGAGAAGGCCATCGCGTCCATCGAGCGCATCCGCCTGCTCAAACCCGCCTCGCTGTGGCTCACCCATTTCGGGCCTCACGACCGAGGGGAATCGCCGATGTCGGTCGACGGCCTCTGCGGAGAGTCGGCCGCCTCGCTCGAACGGTGGGCGGGTTGGGTCCGCTCCGCGCGCGCCCACACGAGCGATCTCGACGAGGCCGCTCGCCTGGTGCGCGAAGCAGCCCGCACCGAATACGAGAAGGTCCTGTCCGACGACACCCTCGCGCGCATGGAAAGCACCTCGTCCTACTGGATGAACACGTGGGGCTACATGCGGTATCTCGACAAGGCCGAGGCAGCGGCCGACTCCTCTCACTGAAGTCCGTCGGAAACCTCTCAAATGCCGCGAACTCCCCCCGAATTCGGCCGATGGGCTACTACATAGATGACTAGTTCGGGTCATCAAGCGGCGCTCCCAGCGTGCCGACCAAACACCCAAAGGAAGGAATTTCCTGACCAGGTCAGGCCACGAGCCTCCGAAAGGGGTGACGGAAGTGGGTCTTTCACGCAAGCGCCGGACCAGGATCATCGGAGCGGTACTGTTCGCGGGGGTGCTGGCGGCGGGAACATACGCCTTCACGGCGGCCAACACAGTAGCCGCGTCCAAGGCCGGTGACGGCAGCAACACCATCACCGGGTACACCGTGAGCAACGTCAAGTACAACCTCGACGCGACGGACCCGTCGAAGGTGTCCTCCTATGAGTTCGACTTGGACGCCACCGCTCGTCAGGTCAAGGCCAAGATCGTCTCTGGCTCGACAGTCTATGAGAGCTGCACGGTTCCGAACGTGCTGTCCCCGAACCACTGGCTCTGCACTCCGGTGACTCCTCCAACCGTGACCTCGGCCGACCAGCTGAGGGTTATCGCAACGCAATAGCTCTCTTCCGATGAGCTGTCGAGCGGCCACCCCCCTCTAGTCTAGGTCGGGTGGTGGCCGCTCTCTCGGTGAGTTGATCGTGAACAATCAATCCCGGCTCAGACGAAACATCGCCACCGGCGCGGCACTCGCGCTGGTGGTCGTCGCGTGGGTGCTGTTCGGTCCCGCACAGCTCGGGGGCCGGGTGTCCTACGTCCTCACCGACGGGATCAGCATGCAGCCTCGCTACAACGACGATGACCTTGTCATCGTCAGGGCGTCGGCGAGCTACGAGATCGGTGATGTCGCCGCTTATCGGAGCGAGAAGCTCGGACGGGTCGTGCTTCACCGCATCGTGGATCGAAAAGGTTCCCGCTACGTGTTCAAGGGCGACAACAACACCTGGATCGATTCAGACCGGCCGGAGGGTGCCGATGTACTTGGTAGAGCGTGGATCGATATTCCGCAAGGGGGCAGGGTTGTGGGCTGGCTCGACGAACCGGTGAAGATTTCCTTGATCGCCGCCCTCGTCGCGCTGGCGGCGGTGGGATTTCGCGACGCGAGCGGGATCCGCAGGACGGCGCTCTCCTCAAGAATGGCGAGCCTCCGAGATCGGGCCGTGTCTCTGGCTCGGGCGCGATCTTCGGCGTCGAGCTCGACGGTGCCACGTTCGTACGCGGCGGGCGGAGCAGTCGCCGCGACTTTGTTCCTCCTGTTGAGCCTCACCGCAATGACGCGGCCCACGACACACCCGGTGAGCACCAATCTGTCATTCGAGCACCGCGGAGCCATCAAGTATGCGGCGCCCGTTCCCAAGGGCGCCGTCTACCGGTCGAACCGCCTCACCACGGGCGAGCCCATCTATCTGCGCCTCGTCGACGAGCTGGAAGTAACGTTCGACTACCGGTTCGACGCCCCAGGTCCCCACGCTTTGGCGGGCACGACATCGCTCGACGCGGT
>JBOGXF010000002.1:0-8431 GCA_050694275.1 Actinomycetota bacterium
CCGACGAGGACCATGAACTCTCCGTCATCAATCGAGAGGCTCAGGTGGTCGACCGCAAGGGTGTCGTCCCCGTAGATCTTCGTTACCTCATCGAGCACTATGTCGCCCACACAGCCTCCCCCCGATCGGACGCGCGACGAACCTGTCCTTCTCCAGCACTCTAAACCTGTACCTTGCGTAATCTAAACGCGCAAGGGGGACCGTAGTCGCCGGGCGGATATGGAGGGCTTTATCGGAGGCTGGGACCGCCCACCAGCATCCCCACGAGGCCGTCGTTGCCGAGGTCGGCGAGCCCGGTGGGGCCGGCGCACACCTGGGTACACGCGTCCACGAAGGCGCCGTACGGAACGCCGTCGAACCCGACCACCACGTCGAGGAAGTCGAGGACCTGGTTACCGCAGCGTCCCGGCCCGCATCTCCCTCTCTTGACGGGATCGCTCGCGTGATTGACCGTCCCGGAATAGAAGACCGGGCTCTTGGCAAGCGCATCGGCCGTCATCGTCATGTAGCCGTTCCAGGTGACCTTTTGGTAAAGCGCAGTGTCGCACTCATCCTTGCAGTCCTGATACGGCGAGTTCTCGCTCGCCATATAGACGATCGCCACGCTGCCGGGCTTTCCGACGTCGAGGGTTGCCAGATTCGCCTCGGTTATTCCCGGAGCGCCGATCATCAAGAGCTTGCTCCAGGTCTCGCCCCCATCCTTCGAGGTGACGAGATAGGGGAGCCCATTGGCCCCCACGAACGCGTAGTAAATGTTGCCTTTCTTGTCGACGTCCACGCTGGGGTCGGTTGCTCCGACGAGCATCCGGATGTCGGCAACCATCACCCGCGTCCAGGTGAGTCCCTCGTCCTTGCTTATCCCGAGGTACGGGCGCGAGCAGTACTCGCGCGGCAGGTAGACGGTGCCCTCGTCGTCGACGACTCCGTGACCGTGAAGCCCGCCGCAGAGCTCGTCGGTGCCGAAGAAGCCGCCTTCGCCGTTGGGATCGCCACCGGGGAACGCGGGCGAGCCCGTCGGTGAGAACGAGAGGCCACCGTCAACCGATTTGGAACAAGACGAAGAGCCGACGTCGTTCCAGCAGTAATAGAGGATGTTGGCCTCAATCGGGGTGATCGAAGGGGGCCCGGCGAAGAGCGTCTGGTGATCATTGACCGGGCGTCCGCAAGCGAGCGGGTTCGTAGTCCACGTTTCGCCCTTGTCCTCGCTGAAAGATAGGTACGAGCAGGCAACGGTGAGGTCGATCGTGTAGAGGCGTTCGGTTCGCTCGTCGACGTAGACGTAAGGATCGAACGAGACGAAGTGGCGGTTGCGCTCGCCGATCTTCGGCGAGACGTTCTTCCACGTCCGCCCGCCGTTGGTCGAGTGGAGCACGTCGTTGACGAAGTTGGTCTCGAGCGCGGAGTAAAAGATGTCTCCCTTGCGCGTGAGGCCGAGCGTCGGTTCACGCGCAGGCTGCCCGATCTTGCGAGCGACCGCGGTTGGAGCGTTTGGGGCCGCGGTGCGCTTGCCGCCCGCGTGGTGCGCGACCGCCCTGCCTCCGGTCTTGACTTTGGATTTGTCGGCATCGGCGACCGGCGCGCTCGGATCGGCCGCAAGACCGAGCGCGACGATCGCGACGAGCACGACAAAAACGAACACTCGACGATGCGAGTACGTCTGCATTTTTTGTGTCCCCTTTGCCCCGGTTGACCCGGTTTGAGATGGATGAAAAGACAATTCGCCGACCGCGCGACATCCCCTTTTTGGATGATGCTTCCTATCCCTGGGGACGATTAAAGGGAATTGGGCGTGGCGCCGATTGCTTGACTAGCCTGTTTTAACTAGCCACGGGTGGGGCGAACCGCCGCGACTGGAGGGTCGGTGATCCCGCAGGCCAGAGCAGATCTGAAACGACGGAGGAGCCGCCTCCAAGCGGCGGTGTTCGCGCTCCTGCTCACGTTCGCGGCCTTTGCCGTGGCCCTTAGCTTTCTGGGTCCGGAGCTCGCCGGCGCTCTCCAAAGAACGCCACTTTCGGCCCGGCTCGGGGTGCTCGCGCTGACGATCGGATTCGCGGCGCTGGTGTGGGAAAGCGACCGCGAGCTCGGTCGACTCAGTCGAGCGCTCGAGCGACAACAGATTCTGATCGCGGCTTCAGAGAATCGCCTGAAGGTTGTCGAGGCTTTGCTCGACGCGGGAGAGCGGTTGGGCGCCCCGTTGCTGACCGACGATGTGCTCAGGGTCATTCTCGAAGCAGCAGTCGATCTCGCCGATGCTGCCGGCGGACGTATCGAGCTCCACAACGAAGATCAACCAGACGGTCTCGCGATTTCTCGTTCCCATTCGATCGGTGAGAGCACTTCGCTTGGTGCCAGAGTTTCTCTGTTTGCCCGCGGCCGGGCCCTTGCGACCTTGGAGCTCTTCGGCCGGTTCGAGGAAGGACCGTTCGAGCCCATGAAGATCGAAGCGGTGGAACGCTTCGCGGTGCATGCGGCCGAGGCCTTGAGCAAGGCCCTCACCCTCGCCGAGCACCGAGCATCGCTCGCCCAAATGAAGATGGCGTCGCTCGTCAAATCGCGGTTTCTGGCGACGGTTTCACACGAGCTCATGACACCGTTAACGCCGATTCTCGGTTACTCGTCGACGATCGACAATCATTGGGCCCGATTGTCAGACGAACAGAAGCAAGAGTTCGTGAGAATCATTCGTGACCAGGCCGCCCGACTTTCGCTTCACCTGCAGCGTCTCTTGGATGCCGCGCGGCTCGAGATCGGAGGTATCACCCCTCACCGCGTCCCCCACGACGTTCGCGACTCGGTCACCGAAGCGCTTCGGTTGATACCGGAGCGACTTGGGCACCGCGTTGAACTGAAGCTGCCTCCCCACCCGGTCAAGGCCGAGGTAGACCCCTTCGTAGTGCGGGAGGTTGTCTCGAATCTCGTTGACAACGCCCTCCGTTACTCAACCGGACAGATCGTCATCACGCTGAAGGCCCACCCGTACTTCATCTCGATGCAGGTGGCCGACTCGGGACCGGGTATCGATCCGGAGAGTCTGGACATGCTTCTGTCCCCGGCGAAACGCCTCGAGCCGCGCGATGCCGGCGGGATGGGGCTCGGCCTTCACATCGTGCACTCGCTCGTTTCAGATCACGGCGGCACCGTCGAAATCGAGAGCGACGACACGGGCACGGTGGTGGCGGTTCGATTGCCGCGCGCGCCGGAGATCCTGATGCGATCCTCACGCACGGCCGGAGGTGGAGCCGGGACGGGGCCTTTAGCCCGTTCTAACTATTGATGTTGAAGGGTTGCTTAGCCCAGGCTTAGAAGCATGGCAAGCCGACCGGTAGTCCTACTGGTTGACGACGACGCGTCGATGCGTGAGCTTCTGTCGGGCATCTTCACCATGCATGGCGGTTTCCGCATCGGGGGGCTCGCCGGGGACGGGTTCGAGGGAGCGATGCTTGCGGCTGACCTGATGCCCGACGTCGTGATACTCGACTACTTCATGCCGCGCTGGGATGGAGCGAAGGCCGCTGAGTTCATCAGGGAGCACTGCCCGAAGACGAAGATAATTGCTTTCTCTGCAGTACTTGATGCGCCTCCGGATTGGGCCGACAGCTTCTTGATGAAGACGGACATCAGCCGCCTGGTTCCTCTCTGCGAGAACCTCGCTCGCGCGTCCTAGTAGGGCACCTAGAGCTTCTCGACGATCATCGCCATCCCCTGGCCCCCGCCCACACACATCGTCTCGAGCCCGATGGTGGCGTTGTCATCGGAGGCGAGATCGTTGAGCAGCGTGCACATGATGCGGGCGCCGGTCATCCCGTAGGGGTGACCGAGCGCAATGGCGCCGCCGTGAGGATTGAAGCGATCGTCGAACGGGTCCATCCCGACCTCGCGACACACTGGAATGACCTGAGCCGCGAAGGCCTCGTTGAGCTCCATGAAATCGACGTTGTCGAGGGACATACCCGATTGTTTGAGCACTTTGCGCACGGCTTCGATCGGGCCGATGCCCATGACCTCGGGTGCGACCCCGGAAACCGATGAAGCGATTATCCGGGCGATGGGGGTGATCCCCAATTGCCCGGCGCGCTCGTCGCTCATGACTACGACGGCCGCAGCACCGTCGTTAAGTGGACAGGAATTGCCGGCCGTTACCTTGCCATCCGGCTTGAATGCCGGCTCAAGGCCGGCGAGCTTCTCAAGAGTGGAGCTGGGACGCGGGCCGTCGTCCTGAGACACGACTGAGCCGTCCTCCTTTTCGTAAGCAGTGATCTCGCGCTCGAAAACACCTGAGGTTTGAGCTGCAACCGCCCGCTCCTGCGAGCGTTGAGCGAACCGGTCCATCTCCTCGCGGCTGACGTCGAACCTCTCGGCGACATTCTCGGCGGTCATGCCCATCGGGATATAGACGTTTGCGATCTCGGCGTCATCGCCGAAGAGCTTGGGATGGAGCTCGTCAACGTCCTTGGGGTATCCGTCAACCTGGGAGATCGACTCCACCCCACCGGCGATGTAGACATCGCCCTCACCCGCTCTGATCGCGTGGAAGGCCATCCGAATGGTCTGGAGGCTCGAGGCGCAGAAGCGGTTGACGGTCGTCCCCGGAACGTGTTCGGGCAAGCCGGCGAGCAGGGCCGCGCGCCTACCAAGGTTCATGCCCTGTTTCTGTTCGGGAAAGCCGCACCCGATCATCACGTCGATAACCTCGCCCGGATCGACTGCGGGGACTTGCTCCATCGCCTTCCTTATTGCGAAGGCGATGAGGTCGTCGGGGCGGACGTCGGCCAGCGAGCCTTTCTTGGCGCGGCCGATCGGTGTGCGGGTAGCGGCGACGATCACGGCGTCGGGCATCGGAGATCGCTCCTTGGACCTAGGGGGTTCGGGCGCAGCCTACCCGGTGGCGTGGGAGGGAACGATCTCGGGCGCGAAAAGAGCCCGGCCGCTGCCGGGCTCCTCTAGCGGAACAAGCCGTTGGTCGACAGGACCAGATCGGCGGCCGACTGATCCGCGACCTCCTGGGTTTCGGCATCTTCGAGGATTCGCAGCCAGTCGCGGCCCTTCTCGATGAGGTGAGGCAGGTCGGGGCCGTCGAGCAGTCCCGCGTCGATGAGCTCGCTGAAGATCGCCGTCGTCATGTCACCTCCTACGGTGGGCGTGCGTCTCAGTGGGCGGTCCGTTCGCACCTGAAAGGCTAGCAAGTCGTCTTGACCGTCAGGTCCACTATGCCCGGTCTGGCTGAGTACCTGAGCGCCCTCAGAATTCGCGGCGGAAGAACTTCTGCATCTGCATGGCGAACATCATGTCGCCCTGCAGCTTGAGCTTGCCCGTCATGAACAGCTGTGGGCCCTCGGCCTGGCCGAAGATGAGCCTCACGAAGTCGACGAGGTCGAGCTGGAGGGTCAGTCGTGGTGAATCGGCGGGTCCGGGGCTTGTGGAACAGACGCCCTCGGAGATCTCCACTTTCCATTGCTTGACGCCCTCGTCGGATTTGATGTCGTACTGGATGATGGAGCTCACTCCCGCGGCCGGCTCGGGTTGGAAGGCTTCCTCCATTCCGGAAAAGATGCCGGCGAGGACACCGTCGATGCCCAGCTCGCTGATCTGCTTCGCGAGCTCGTCGTCGGAGAGGTTCTCGACCGTTGCGGCGAGCTGCGCGGGGTCCGGCCTGTCCATCGGTCCTCCTGGTGCGCTCGATTGGGGAAGCGCCGACCCTACGTCACGACCAGCAGCACATCGTTCCGGATCTCTTAGGCGGGGTTGCCAGCATCACATCGTTCCGGTCTTAGGCGGGGTTTCCAGCATCACATCGTTCCGTTAGAGGTCAGAACTTCAGCGCGAAGTCGAGCTCTCTGTGCCATGCATACCCCTCGGCTTCGACGACGAGGCGTTGGGTCCGCACATGCAGAGTCGCAGTGACGTAGCGGTGAACGAGCACCTGAGGCATCTCGATCTTGGCATCGAGCACCTTGAGGACGCGGTCGGAGCGGATCAGGCGAACGAACTCGATAAGGCCTCGCCGGGGAAGCGCGCTCGGTGGTTCAAAGCCGCTGTCAGGAAAGCGCGTGATGAAGTGCAGCTTGCGCTCCCACTGATCTGGGGCCATGCCCTTGAGAACCGAATAGCGGTGGTGCGAGTTGTGGAATCTCTCGAAGGTGCGCGCTCGCCTCTTTAGGTGTGCAACGTTTGTGAAGCGCTCGGTGCGAAAGAAGTTCTTGTCGAATGTGTCGTTGAAGTGCTCGACTACCGGGTTGCGCCACGGCTCGCCGAAGGGGATGAACTGCACCCTTGCCCCGAGCGCGAGGCAGGTCCACACCGGCACGGCAAGATGGCGCCCGCGGCCCTGCAGGGTTAGCCCGTTGTCGAATCTCGCTCGAGTGGGCACCCCGAGGCGCCGCCACAGAGACACAAGAGCACCCGCGACCTCCCACTCTTCCTTGCTCTTGATGATCTCGATAGCGGCTCGCCGGCGCCCGAGGTCGACCGCGTTCAGCGCGTAGAAGGGCACGCCGCCCTCGAGGTGGCGGGGTCCGACGAGGTCGATCTCGTGCAACGCGTTGGGCTTGATGAGAAGCGGCCCAGAAGGGTAGGGGGTGCCCTTTGCGACGTAGCGGTTGCGGGCGCGCCGCTTTGCGACCTGGGCGCGCGCGAGGATGCGCTCGATCGTCCACCTCTCCGGTGAGGTGACGCCGAGCTTTTGCATCTCCCACGCGATCGCGACCGCGCCGACCTGGGACCATGGGTCGTCCATCAAACGGCCGCGAATCTCGAGCACCATCCGCTCGGTCTCCTCGGGAGTTTGGCGCGCCTGGGTGATGGGGGCACGTGACCGGTCGTGCGCCCAGCTGTCATCTTTGGGGTCGTAGCGCGCCACCCACTTGCGGACCCATCGGTCGCTGCGACCGAGGTCGGCTGCGACCTTTCCTGCCGGCTCCCCCGCGAGCACTCGCGTCACCGCTTCCCGTCGGACCCGTTCCTCCACGTTGCCCATGGGGCCTCCTCTGCCTCGACGTCAGTTGGGGCAGAGGATCGGTGCTCTGGTTCCGCCTATCGTCTCCTACAGGCGGAACGATGTGATGCTGGAGATCCAGCTGAGGGTCGGAACGATGTGATGCTGTTTACGACGGAACGATGTGATGCGGGCTGTCAATTAGCTTGCGCTCCCCAATCTGTAGGCCGAAGCATTGTGCCGTGTGAGTCATGGACAATATGCGCATCCCCCTCCGGCATGGCTCTCCACATCGAAGTAGACCAATCCGAGCCCTCGAATATCTCTTCGCGGTCGTAGCGGGTCGAGGTACCAGGCACGAGAATCGTGGGAGTGGACCTCCCCTCGGTTGTTAGACCAAGCGCGGCGCGTGCTGCGGCCGGATGGAGTAAGTACAAGAGCATGAGCAAGAAGCCGAAAGCCATCCCGCAGGAGTTCCAGGAGTGGATCGAGGCGCGGAGACGCCACCGGCTCTCGCACGCGCACGTGCAGATGGCGCGCGAGATCGGATTGAACCCGAAGAAGCTCGGCAAGATCGACAATCGCGACCAGGAGCCCTGGAGGGCACCGTTGCCCGAATTCATCGAGGATCTGTATTTCAAGAGGTTCAGGCGGGAGCGGCCCGAGGTTGTCATGTCGATCGAGGAGCGAGCGCGGCAAGCGGAGAGGAAGAAGGCTGCGAAGAAAGCCGCTAGGAGAACGCGGCGCGAGCAGCCCCCAATGGAGCCTTCGGGTGAGTGAGTATCAGCAATAGGAGACTCCTCGCGATGCCCGGGGACAGGCTTTCTCCACGCGGAGCCGCCAAAACTCCATGTGGGAGCGCGAAAGATTCTGTCCAATCGGGCCCGAATGTCCCAAAGCCTGTGCGCCTGTCGTCGATCATGTCCGCGTGATCGTCATCCACGCTCTGTGGCCCGCCGACCTGGGGCTCTGTCTGTGGGCCGAAGACCCACTGGGACCCCCGACCGCGCCGCGGCTGCGAGGGCGGCCTTCGCGAATCCCACGACCGCGGCCGCATCCGTTTGCGTGCGATGCCGGGCAGCTTGGCGAGACCGTAGATCGGCTCGCGGGACCGGCGCCATCCGGCATCGGCAATGTCGAGCTCGACGTCTTGCTGCCTTCGTCGCGCGATGCGCCTCGGGCGTCGCCTCGCCTTCTACGAGACGAGGCCCTTGAGATCGCGCCCGCCACCGGAGTGGCGCCCTGGACCGTTCCGTCGGCGGCGCTCTCCGCCCAGGACACCCTGGATCTGCTTCTCGGCCTGCCGCTGGGAGACCGAAGCGGTCCTCGCCTCGGCGACTCGGTGTGGTTCTTCGCAGAGGTGGCGAAGCTGGCGCTTGAGCTGGTCGCCCGAGGCCGGGTCGTCCCCGCGCTCGTGCAGCAGGGGGAGACATGGGCCGCGCGGTGGCGGCCGGCCCCCGCGACCGCTGCGGACGCCGTGCGTCTCGAGTCGCTGGCCGC
>JBOGXF010000003.1:0-14452 GCA_050694275.1 Actinomycetota bacterium
ACGCGCCTACGGGTTCCATTCCGCGGAGGCTGCCATCGCGCTCGTAATGCTCGCGTGCGGCCCTATCGAGTTGCTTCCACCTCATGAGAAGGCCGTGGTTTGACCTACATCGATGTCAGGAGAGCCATAAAAGGCGCGGTGCTGTGGACGGTGGTCGGCACGCTCCTGGGGGCGCTCGTGGGGCTCGGGATCGGCTTGGCGCTGTCTGGCGGAGCGGCGGTCGCGATTACGACTGTGGTGTTCGCCATCGGTGGGGCGACGGCCGGGTTCGTGGGCGGTGGGCTCGTCGGCCCCCGGTACGTCGAACAGGCGCACGAGGCGGCGCAGGAGAACCGGACCGACATCGCGGTCCATTCCGAGGACCAAAGCGAAGTCGAGCGCGCGCAGGCCGTCTTCCGTCACCACGACGCAGATCGAATCGAACGGTTCGATCCAGAGGGCAATCCGGTCCCCGAGCTTCACGACCATTCCGGCTACGAGGTGCAACCGTCGGAGACGGGCCGGCGCCTCGAGCGCGAAAAGAAGAAGGAGCAGAAGGAGAAGGCCGAGGAGACCGAGGGCAGAGACGAGGAGGTCGACGATGCCGCAGAGCATTAGAGAGGTAATGACGCCCAACCCGATTTCGTTGTCCGACAGCGCCCCGGTGCTGGATGCGGCGCAGGCAATGCGGGACTCGAACATCGGCGACGTCATCGTGCTGGATCAGAGCGACGAGATGTGCGGGATCGTGACCGATCGCGACATCGTCGTGCGGGTGCTGGCGGAAGGGAAGGATCCTCAGGCGACCAGCCTGAGCGAGATTTGCAGCAGCGACGTCCTGTCGCTCGCCCCCGACGATGCAGTCGACGACGCGGTGAAGATGATGAGGGAGAAGGCCGTTCGCCGGATGCCGGTGGTCGAGGGCGGCAAGCCGATCGGGATCGTTTCCATCGGCGACCTCGCCATCGAAAGGGACTCGGACTCGGCCCTCGCCGACATCAGCGCGGCAGAGCCGAACAAGTAGAGGATTACGTCCCGCGGCGCGTGTTGCGCCAGACCGCCCACATCATCAATAGGAACGCGAGCCCACCCCTTTGCCCCTGTGATTTGGGGGCACCCCCTCCGATCACCCGCGTTATCGGGACGCCGGGATAGGCGGATCGCGCGGACGCCTCGGCCGCCTCCGCGGTCTCGTAGACGTCGTTGCTGTGAAGGACGACGTGTTCGTCTCGGTACGTCCAAGCCCAGCGTCCCTCTGAGATCCGGCGCAGCTCGATGGTGGCCATCTACTCGGTCTCGGACGGTCCCGGGTGGAGTACCGCCCTGAGCGGCAGGTGCGCGAGCCGTTCCACCTCGGACAGCTTGAGAGCTTTCATCAATCGATAAGTCACATAACCGACGAGGGGCGGAAGACCGAGCGTCAGCACGCGGAAGAACATCGTGACCCGGCCCACCGGGACGTCGAGCCAGAGTGCCATGAGATCGTTGCTCGCGGCGAAGAACATCGCCGCGTAGAAGGTCAGGGTTGCGGCCCCCAGGGCGGTGCGAACGGGATGGTCGCGGGCGCGATCGAGCAGATGATGCGGCTTGTAATCGCTGGTGAAGCGGGCCTCGAGAAACGGCCACAGGTAGAGCGCGAGGAACGTGATGCCCGGCAGGAGCACGGCGGGGTAGAAGGGGTTCGGGAGCTCGAAGCCGAAGGCGCGGAGCTCCCACGACGGAAACATCCGCAGGGCGCCTTCGAGCCATCCCAGGTACCAGTCCGGCTGCGCCGGCGACGTCACCTGCTCGGGACGGAAGGGGCCGTAGAGCCAGACCGGGTTGATCTGGACGAGCCCCCCGAGAGCAGCCAGGACCGCGAACACGCCGAAGAACAGCCCGACCGACTTCGCCGCGTAGGTGGGCCACAGCTTCGAGCCGACGACGTTGGTCTCGGTGTGGCCGGGCTCGGCGAATTGCGTGTGGTGCTGGCGCCAGATGATCGCCAGGTGCGCGCCGATCAGACCAATGAGCAGGGCGGGGACGATCATGACGTGGGTGACGAACAGCCTGCCGATGATCTGGTCGGCGGGAAACTCGCCTCCGAAGATGAGAAAGGCGATCCAGGTTCCGATCACCGGTATCGAGAGCGCGATGGAGTAGGCGATTCTCAGCCCGGTCCCGGACAGCAGGTCATCGGGGAGCGAGTAGCCGGTGAAGCCGTTGAAGATCGCAAGGATCAAAAGCGTCACGCCGATCATCCAGTTGATCTCGCGCGGCCTTCGGAACGCCCCGGTGAAGAAGATGCGGCACAGATGCAGCACGATGGCTGCGATGAACACGAGCGCGGCCCAGTGATGGATCTGCCGCATCACCAGTCCGGCGCGCACCCCAAAGCTGAGATCGAGGATCGAGGCGTAGGCGTCGGATACCTCGACGCCGTGGAGCGGCTCGTAGGCTCCGTCGTAGATCGTCTCGGTCAGGCTCGCATCGAAGAAGAAACTCAGGAACACACCGGTGAGCACGAGGACGACGAAGCAGTAGAGCGCGATCTCCCCGAGCATGAACGACCAGTGATCCGGAAAGACCTTGTTGAGCGCGTCCTGCGTGAACGCGGACGCCCCGAGTCGGTCGTCTATCCAGCGCGCGAGTCGCTTAAGCACGGCCTCTGTTCCAGAATCCGGGGCCGACGGGTACCGGGAAGTCTCCCTGCGCCACGATGTAGTCGCCGTCGATCGACAGGGGGAGCTGGGGGAGCGATCTCGTTGCCGGGCCCCTGGTGGGGGTGGCGGCCTGAAGCACCGCGAACGCCGACTGGTGACAGGGGCAGAACAGCTCCTTCGAGTCGGACTGGTAAAGCCCCACCGGGCATCCGGCGTGAGTGCAGATCTTGGAGAAGGCGATGAGCCCCTCGGGTGACCAGTCCTCGCGTCCCGGCGGAGGGTCGTAGTCGCCCGGCGGCAACCTGATCAGAAGGGTCGCCGAGTCGGCCGCGTCCGTGTGGTCTTCCGGAAAGACGGTAAGTACCCCGTTGACCGGGACCTCTTCGACCCGGATCGGGACGTTGTTCGAGTCCACCACTCGGAGCCCGGCGCGCCACGAGGTCACGAACAGCGACCGGCCCGGACGGGTGCCGAGAGATCGAATGGGAAAGAGCGCGGCCACTCCCAGGGCGACCGCCGCGGCCCCCAGCATCTTGGCGAGGAAGCTCCGGCGTTCGACGATGGCTGCGCCGGCCCCGAAGGCCTCTTCAGCCTCCTCGAGGGCGCGCGACTCGGGCGGAGGGACTTTTCGCTCCTCGACGAAACCTCCCACCGGCATGAGCTTCTTGGCCCACAGGATGAGTCCGGCCGCGAGGCCCCCGAGAGCGACGGCCAGCAAGGCCCCTTCGGCCTGCACGTGGCCCCCGAGCGCGTACACGATCGTCAGGGCGAGCGATGCCAGCGCAGACGTGCCGAAGGAGATCGCGATCCACGGCTCCGGACGTGCGGGCGACTTGTCTTCGCTCATTTCGTCCTCGCTCTCGTCCCGATCCATCTCGTCAGCAGGAGCAGCGCGCCGAGGCCGACGATCCACCCGACGGCTCCCTCCGCCACCGGCCCGACGCGACCGATCGGCGCCCCGCCCTCGTCGGCGGGGTCCTGCAGATACGTGACGTACCTCACGAGCGAATTCATCTCGCCCTCGCTGAAGGTTGCGAAGACCGGCATGGTGCCGGGACCGACCAGGACGGCCTCGGCGACCTCGGTCGGCGACGAGTGCTCGAGAGTGGGGGCGATGAGCCCCGACTCGCGCCCGACTACGCCGGAGACGTCGTCGGCAGATGCCTCGGTCAGCGCCCCCCCGACACCGGTCGTCGAGTGGCACGCGGCACAGTTCTCTTCGTAGAGCTCCGAGCCCACTCCCAGATCGCCGGCCTCGACATCGAGTTCGGGAATCTCGGGCCCCGGGGCCCCGAGCGCGGCGACGTGCTCGACGATGGCGTCGATCTCCGATGCCTCGTAGATGGGATCGCGGCGAGTCACACGTTGCTCCGGATAGTCGATCGGCATGCGCCCGGAGGTCAGCATGAAGTGGGTGAACGCCCGCCCGTTCGTGGCGCTTATGAGGTCGGGCCCCCGCGCCGTGCCCTGGGCCCGGTCGCCGTGACACCACGCGCAATCGCGTGCGTAGAGCTCGCTTCCTGCGTCGGGTCCGGTGATGGGTTCGAACGGTGGACGGAACGGTCGGTCGCGCACCGACTCGTACGCGCCGCACGCGCCGAGGAGGACCGCCGCGGCAGCTCCCAGATACACAAGAGCGCGCTCCCTACCCATCGACATGCACCAACTCTCGTCCGGCGGAGTCGGCGGCGTCGGTTCTCCGGTCCATCTCTCTCATCCAGCGCAGGAACAACCCTGCCATCGCGATGAAGTACACGATGCCCGCCGGGATCCACATGATGGCTCCGGCGAGCTGCTGGTCCTCGAGCGCGGTCACTCCCCAGGCCGCGGCTCCGAGGGCATGCAGCGGATAGAGCACCGTTGCGGAGAACAAGATGATTGCCCCGAGGGCTCCGCTCTGCAGCAAGTTCGCAAAGACGAACAGGATGCGCGGCCCGTATCCGGGCCGCGGGCGAACCCCGGTGGGAACGACCACGCTCCAGAACAGAAGCGCGGTCGCAAGGAAGCTCACATGTTCGGCGGCGTGGATCCATTCATGCGTGATCGCAGCCTCATAGAGAACGGGGAAGTGCCACGCCCACAAGGCCCCGACGTGCAGCAGCAGGGCAGCGGCGGGGAAGGCAAAAAATGCCGTCGCCCGACCGATCACCGAGCGACCGGCCGAGCGCAGCGTTCGTCGCGCCCGGAAGGGCAAGGCGAGCATCATCGCCGGCAACGGATCTCCATAGATCAGCAGCGGCGCGGCCACGAGGATCAGCACGAGGTGCTGGATCATGTGAGCCGAGAACAGGGTCTCGGCCAGGCCGTCGAGAGGTGACAGGAGGGCGATTCCGACCGCGGCGAGCCCTATATAGAAGGTGACCGCTCTGCGCACGCCGACTCCGCGGCCCCTGCCCGCCCTCCACAGACGCCGGACCCCCCGCCCGAACAGCCATCCGGTGACTCCCAACCCCGCGAGGATGATCGGATCCCAGGTCCACGAGGCCCACACCTCTTCGGGGGTGACGAGCGCGTGGGCCGAGACGATCGCCGCAATCATGGGCCCGGCCTGCACGTCTCGAGGAAGTACGGCGGGGCGACTCCCAGCACGATGATGATCAGAAACAGGATGCTCGACATCATCCCGACGATCGACATCCACGTGGACACCTGGCCCGGGCTCGTGTCCTCGGCCCTCGTGTTCCTGCGCCAGCAAACAAACGACAAGATTCCGGCCGCCACGGTCGCGAGCGCGAGGACGATGGTCACGAACAGGACGACGGTCTCGACGCCGACGCCCCAGACGGTGCCCTGATCGCGGGTGGCCGGGGCGCACGCGAACTCTTCGATGTTGTAGTTCACGAGGAGCTGGATGCTCCAGGCCGCGGGGCCGGTGAGCACCCCGACCCACAGGAGACGAGAGCTGCCCCGTTCGAACGCTGCAACCGTCTGTGCCATCACGATCCGCTGCCTCTCATCGGAAGAAATGCGGTGACAGATAGATGGATGTCAGGACGAACAGCCACACGACGTCGACGAAGTGCCAGTACAGGGCGAAGTTCTGCACGGTGAGATGCCGGTTCTCGTCGAACGCCCGGGTCCACGCCCTCATCTGAGCCCAGAGGCTGAGCATCAGTCCGATCGCGACATGAGTCCCGTGCATGCCGGTCAACGTGAAGAACAAGGACCCGTACGCATTGGTGGTGGGGGTGAACTCGCGAAGTTGCTCCGGATACTCCACAACGACTTGAAGCGTGAGGAATGTCGCTCCCAACAGAAACCCGGCGAGCAGCCCGTATCGCAGCGCGTTCTGGTTGCCCTTCCGGATGCCCCGATCGGCGATGTGGACGGGGATGGAGCTCGACCACAGGATGACGCTCATGATCAGCGGAAGCTCCAGTTTAGGAAGCGCGATTCCGTCCGGGGGCCACACCGGCCCCGCCTGGAAGCGGATGTAGAAATACGAGGCGATGAGCGCGGCGAACAACATCGCCTCGGTCGCGATCAGCCACACCATGCCCCACCACCCGTAGGCGGCCGTTCCCGAGGCGTGCTCGGGCAGGTTCTCGATTCTCTGCGAGAAGGCAACGTCGGGACTCGTCGCGCTCACGTCTCCTGCGTCTCTCCTTTCGGCCAGAACCATCCGATGACTCCCGCCAGCGAGCCGGCGGCGCCGGCCACGGCGATCGGAAGGCTTTCGACGAGCACGCCGAAGAAGAACACCATCAGCGCGATCGTCAGCGTGACGGGCCACGGCGACTCGTGCGGCATATGCACGATCGCCTGCGGCGTCGCGTCGAGCAGGGTCGTCGACAGGGTCTGATGGCCGTCGGCAAGAGGAATGCCGCCTCGATCGAGCGGCTGCGCGCCGCCGCGCAGCTCGGGCTGGTCCCACACGGGCTCCTTGCTGCGGATGGTCGGGATCGTCTCGAAGTTGTAGTGGGGTGGGGGGGAGGACATCGCCCACTCGAGGGTCTCGCCACCCCACGGGTCGTTGCCGGCGTCCGGCCCCCGCCGGACGCTGCGGAACCAGTTGTACGCGACGGTGGCGATACCGAGAGCCAGCAGGAACGCGCCGATCGTAGAGATCAGGTTCCAGATGTCCCATCCGAGACCGGCCTCGTATGTGTAGGTGCGCCGCGGCTGACCCAGCAACCCGATGACGTGCATCGGACCGAACGCCATGTTGAAGCCGATGAACATCTCCCAGAAGCTGAGCTTGCCGAGTCTTTCGTCGAGGAGCTTGCCGGTCATCTTCGGGAGCCAGTGATAAAGGCCGCCGAAGATCGGGAAGACCGCGCCCCCGACGAGAACGTAGTGAAGGTGTGCGACCACGAAGTAGGTGTCGGTCGTCGCCTGATCGAAGGGGATCGAGGCGAACATCACTCCCGAGAGCCCTCCGACGACGAAGATGAATATGAAGCCCGCGACGAACAGCATCGGCGTCCTGAGCGCTACCTTGCCGGAGACCATCGTCGCCAGCCACGCGAATATCTGCGTCCCGCTCGGAATGGTGATCATGAAGCTCGCGATCGAGATGAAGCTCAGCGAGATCTGTGGGAGCCCGATCGAAAACATGTGATGGGTCCACACGCCGAAACCGATGAGCGCGATGGCCATCTCGGCCAGCACGATGTACGTGTAGCCGACCATCGGTCGCCGGCTGAAGGTCGGAATGATCGCCGAGACGATCCCCAGCGCGGGCAACACGATGATGTAGACGAGCGGATGACCGAAGATCCAGAAGAGGTGTTGCCACAGGACCGGATCGCCGCCCCCGGCGTTGTCGAAGAAGTGGAAGCCGAACTTGCGCTGCAGGGTGAGCAAGCCGACGCCGACGGTCAGCATGGGCAGGGCGAAGAGCGTCGCCAGGGCCATGGCGAGCTCGCCCCACACGAAGATCGGCATGCGGTTGAGAGACATGCCCGGGGCCCGCAGCTTCAGAATCGTGACGATGAAGTTGATGACACCGGCGGTCGTCGAGATGGCGAGAAAGAGCAGGCCGAGCGTGAAGAAGTCGATGTTCAGGCCCGGCGAGAAGCGGTCGTCCGCGAGCGGCACGTAGTTGAACCATCCCGCGTTCGGGGCCTGGCCGATCAAGAAGCTCGAATACATGAAGATCCCGGCCGCGAGGAACACCCAGTAGCCGAGCGCGTTCAGCCGGGGAAACGCCATGTCGCGCGTCCCGATCATGAGCGGCACCAAGTAGTTGCCGAATCCCGAGAGCGCGGGGATGGCGAACAAGAACATCATCGTGGTGCCGTGCATCGAGAAGAGCTGGTTGAAGGCCTCGGGATTCACGACATCGAGGTTGGACTGGGCGAGCTGCACCCGCAGGATGAGCGACTCGATCCCCCCGAGAACGAAGAAGATCAGCCCGGTGTACAGGTACTTCATCCCGATCTTCTTGTGGTCGACGGTCTTGAGCCACGTCGCGAGGCCGGGGCGTTCCCCCCAGATCGTCTCCAGGCGCTCGGCGATTGTCGCCATCGGCTACTCGAGGCTCTCGAGGTAGTCGAGCAGGGCTTCGAGCTCGTCGCTGGCGAGCTCGGTGGGGGGCATGGTCACGCCTACTTTCAGCCCCTGAGGATCGAGGATCCACCCGGCGAGGTTGCCGCGGTTGGTCGGGAAGATCCCGGATCCAAATGTCTCCCGCGCCGCGAAGTGAGTGAGGTCCGGCCCCACCTGGGCGGTCGCGGCCGTTCCCCGGATCGCGTGACAGCCGACACAGGTGGAAGTCAGGAACACTTCTTGGCCGCGCTTCTCGGAGGGCTCGGCCGGGTCTCGGGCGTCCTCGGCCTCGTTGGCGAGCCAGGCGTCGAACTCGGCCCGGGGCTCGGCAACGATGTAGAAGAGCATGTTCGCGTGCTGCAACCCACAGAACTCCGCGCACTGACCGCGGTAGCGACCCGGCTCATCGGCCTCGAGCCACATCTCGTTGACGCGGCCGTTGACGGTGTCGACCTTCACTTGAAGCCGGGGGACCCAGAAGCTGTGAATCACGTCGTCGGTGGTGAGCTCGATTCGGACCGGCTCTCCGGCCGGGATGTGGATCTCGTTCGCCGTCACCGCGCCCGCGTCGGGATAACGGACCTCCCACCACCAGTCGTGGGCGACGACCTCGATCGTCAGCGCATTCGGTTCGTCGGGGGCCGACAGCGCGTTCATGTCTCGCAACGAGATGAGAAAGACGCCCGCCAGCACGACCGACGGGATGACCACACCCGCTATGACGATGAAGGGCTCGCCCCAGGACACGGGACTCTTGTCGACCGTGTCGTCTTGGTTGTTGTGCCCCCGCACGATCGCTGCGGCGAGGAGCGCATGGACGATCACGAAGACGACCATCGAGATCCAGAAGAGAAGCCACCAGAGGCCCTCGATGCGCCGGGCCGCGGGGCCGGCGGGATCGAGCATCGACCCCTCGCCCTCACATGCCCCGAGGAGGGCGGCGCAGGCAACGATGGCCGCCGCCAGCCGCGCACGAGGTTTCGTCTTCCTGGGGTCCTCCAAAGCCACCTGCCCGATGGGTCGCGCCGAAACTGAAACCTGGGCTCTCGCCGCGCCACCATATCCCGAGTCCATCTGCCCCAGACGTGAACCACAGAGCCGCAGCGATGCGGGGAATAGACGGACGCTCGCGTCGGTTGCGGGTTGCCGTGAGTCTTCGTCTGCTCGTCGGCACCGCCGACGGTCTCTACGAAATCGGAAGCGACGCCGCCTCGACGCTGTCGGGCTACAGCGTCACCTCGGTTGCGGGCACGGACGGCTCGCTGTGGACCTTGCTCGACGAGCGGCTCGTCTGGCACCGCGATCCGGAGGGGGCGTGGGCCGAGGTCGTAGGGCTCGACGAGCTCTCCGGCAACTGCCTCATATCCGTCGGGACAGACGTATTGATCGGCACCCGCGAGGCCCATCTGCTGCGCCTATCGGATGGGGCGCTCGAGCCGGTTGCCACTTTTGATCACGTCGAGGGTCGCGGCGACTGGTACACGCCGTGGGGAGGGCCGCCCGACGTCCGCTCCGGCGCGGTCGACGAGTCGGGGTCGATCTTCGTCAACATCCATGTGGGGGGCATCGCCCGATCCGACGACGGTGGCGCGAGCTGGCGGCCGACGATCGATTTCCATTCCGACGTCCACGAGGTCATTGCGATCCCCGGGCTCGTGCTCGCGGCAACCGCCCGCGGGCTCGCAACCAGCGCGGACCGCGGCGAGACATGGGCGTATTCGACGGAGGGGCTGGACGCGACCTACGCCAGGGCGGTGGCGGTTGCGGAAGACATCGTTCTGCTCAGCGCGTCCCGGGGGCCGCGTGGGGATCGCGCCGCCGTCTACCGGCGCAGGATCGACTCGGTCGATCCCTTCGAGCGCTGCACTCAGGGCCTCCCCGGCTGGTTCGAGCACAACATCGACACCGCCTGTCTCGCCGCGTCCGGCACGAGCGTGGCGTTTGGCACCCAGGACGGCGAGGTGTACTCGTCCGAAGACTGCGGCGCCACCTGGGCGCGGGTTGCCGACGGCCTGCCGGCCGTTCGCAACGTCGCCTTTGCTGGCGAAGCCCTCCTCATTGAGTGAAGCGCACTGCGATGGCTTAGCGTTTCGTGAGTCGCAACGAAGGTGCAACCCAGGGTCCCACTAGGGTGTCGTAAACGAAAATGGGCAGCAGCCTTCGCGATCAGCAGTTCGCCGAGTTCTACGCCGCCGAAGCCTCGGGCCTGGCACGCCTTGCCCTCTTTCTGACCGGGGATCGCGAGAAGGCTGCCGACCTTGCCCAAGAAGCGCTGCTGCGAACATATCGGCACTGGAACCGGATCACCTACGAGCACCGTGCATATGCCCGCAAAATTCTGATCAACTTCCACCGCAACACGCTCAGACGCTTGGCGGTCGAGGCCCGCCACCGCCATCGCTTCCTGGTCGAGGACGAGCCCAGTCGCACCGGGCGGGTGGACGACGCCATCGAGGTCGCGCGCGTCCTGCGAACGCTCCCTCCGGCGCGGCGAGCCGTGATCGTGCTGCGCTTCTATGAGGACATGAGCGAGGCCGAGATCGCCCACATCCTCGACCGCCCGATCAGCACCGTGAAGTCCGACATCCATCGAGCGCTCAAGAAACTCCGCACGCTGCTTGCGGACGAGCCGATCAAGGAGCCGACATGAGCTTCGAAGAAGACCTGGGGCGTTTCCTGCGCCGGGCTGATTCCGCCCCCGCGCCCCGAATGCCATCTGCCGCCGAGTTCGTTGCGACCGCCCGCCGCGGCCTCGCCATCCGGCGGGCAGTCGCGGCCACCGCCGCGATCGCCGCGGTCACGGCGGTGATCCTCGGCACGGGCTACCTCACGAGCGAGCGGCGCCAGAGCCCGACACCGCCGGTGGATTCTCCCTCGCCGGCGCCGACCGCGACCAAGGGGGAGGCCGCGCGCTGTCCCGACGCGCCACCGGTGTCCACCGGCGATGACGGCTTCGTGGCCTACAAGCGCGATGGCGACCTCAGGGTGGCCGACGTCACCTCAGGCGAGGACCGGGAACTCGTCGCAGGGGCGGTGAGGGGCGAGCCGCCCCACGTGCGAGTGAGCCCCGATGGCCGCTGGGTCGCCTATGGGCCAGGGAGGCTGGCGCCCGCGGCCGGCGGACGCTCCTGCGCCCCAGCTGGCGATGTCTTCGACCTCGAGTGGTCACCGGCCGAGAACGTCTTCGCCGGGATCACGCGTCGCGGGGGCGTCGTGATAGCGCGCCCTGACGGGACGCGACACGTCGCCCTCCCCGACGGCTGGGGCGCGACCTCGGTCGCGTGGAGCCCCGACGGCGAGCGGATCGCGGTCGGCCGCTTCGCCCGCCGGGGCTCGCAGCTGCGCGCCGAAGCGGGCGTGTACGTGATAGACATCCGCGCCGGGCAGACCTCGGCCGTGGTCGAGTACGCACCCGATGAGGGCATCGCACCCGAGATCGCCGCATGGGCGCCTGATGGCGCGTGGATTCTCTTCTTCGAAACGTTCGGGTTCTCGGCATCGATCTCGGCGGACGGCGGCAGGCTCGTAGCGGTTGCGGCCGCCGGCGGGGCGCCCGTCGAGGTCGCTCCGATGCTCGCCACCCGCGACTTCCTCGACTGGTGTGGGGACGATCTGGTCGTCGCCATGGGCGGATGGCGCGACGTAACGAGTGGGAAGCGCGTCGCGCTGGCGTCCCCGCCCGAATGGGAGCCCCGTCCTCTGCGCCCCGGGTCGGAGGAGAGCGAGTACTGGCCGTCGTGCTCGCCCGACGGAGGGTCGGTGGCAGTGACCGTGACCGAGGACCGTGGCGGCGAGTCGCGCTTCGGCGTCCAGCCGCGCACGATCGACTTCTTCCCTCTCTCCCATCCTGACCAGCCCGGCGGTTTCTCACTAGGCTCTCTCTCGGCGGAGTATCCGCTGTGGTCGGACAACGCGCCGCGCGAGGTGACGATTCTGTTCGTTGGGCGCGAGCGTGCCTCGCAGGGTCCGGCGGCAATCTATCTTCAGGATGGCAAGCGCACGCAGCACATCGCGGATCTCGGCGGTGTGGGCTCGTACTACGGCCATTACAGCTATGCCGAGATCTTCGACTGGTACCAACCATAGGGGCCTTGAACCCGGGACCGCGATGAGACCAATGTTCGTTGTCCGACGCGTGTTGGCATTGAGCACCCGACTCAGAAGAGAGTTTCCTCCGGCGGGTTGGGCGGCCGGGGAAGGGGATCCGGGCGGGGGATGGGATCCGGCGCGGGGATCGGGCTCGGACCGGGCCGCGGATCTTCGTTCATGTCAGAAGCATACGGCGGACCAACCATGGAACCCCGGAGCTTTAGGTTCGAAGCGATGAACCACTGGCCTCATCTCGAGGCGGCGCAAGCCCTCCGGCAGTGGCCGGCGATCGAGGGGCTCTGTGCCCGCATCGAATCGTCCCCGGATCTCGCCGGCGCGTTGCTCCTCGGCTCGTTCGCCCGCGGCTCGGCCGACGCTCTCAGCGACATCGACCTCATCCTTGTGGCGAGGCCGGATCGCTTTGACCGAGCGTGGCAAGCGCGAGATCAACTGCGGGGCTCCGATGCCGTCGCGTGGTTCGACGACCTCGTGCAGCCGGCCACCGAGATGGGCGGCCACAAGTGGATGACGAGCGATCTCGTCTTCGTCGAGTGCCTGATCGCGACCGCCACGAGCGGTGTGCGCACGACCGACGACGCGGTCGTTATCGTCGGCGAGTCCGGCCTCAAGGACGAACTTCCCAAGCGGCCGCCCATCCGGCGCGCGGAGATGACCGGCGGCTCGTGGGAGGTCGAGCGTCTCTACGACGCCCTCAAGGACGCGCTTCGCTCCTCTTAGCTATCGCGATTGCGGCCGAGCAACCTCCACGCGGTCGGCAGCAGCCCGGCCGCGAGCAGGAGCTTGATGACGTCGCCGACGATGAACGGATAGAGGCCGAAGTCGAGTGCGTCCGGGTCGCCGCCGACTACTCCGGTGATCGGGATGTCGAGGGCCTGCGCGAGCCACACGACGCCGACGGTGAAGATGATGATCTCGCCGATGAGCATGGCCCCGAGCGCGCTCCCGGGACGGCGATCCCAACCTCGCTGCGCGAGCCACCCCACCACGAGCGCGGCGAGGACGAAGCCCCACAGGTAGCCTCCGGTTGCCGACGCGAAGCCGAGAAGGGCCGTACCGCTGTCTCCCTCGGCGAAGAACGGAAGCCCAATCGCGCCCCACAGAAGATAGAGGAGCATCGCGGCCGCGCCCCTCATCCAGCCGAGTGAGGTCCCGACGAGCAGCACGCCGAGCGTCTGACCGGTTATGGGCACGGGCGTGAACGGGAGCGTGATGTAGACCTGCGCGAGCCCGGCCACGACGAGGCTTCCCCCCACCACCAGCGCGACGTCGGTGACGAAGGCGTGCTGGGCGGTGTCTCGCCGGCCGAGGGTGTGAGCAAGGGCGGTCATGCGGTCCTCCTCGATCGATGGGAGCAAAGCGGCTCGGGTACGAGAACATAAACGAACGCCCGGAAGATCGACGGGTTGCTGGACGTTATCCTGCGTTGAGCCCCTCTTTCGGCGGCGTGGCCGAGTGGTTTAGGCAAGGGACTGCAAATCCCTGCACAGCGGTTCGATTCCGCTCGCCGCCTCGATGGGATCGACTTTCACCAGGGGGATCAGCCTCCACGCCCGCATCTACGACGTCGTGTGCGGGTGGGAGGAGCGACGCGGCCTCCTGGCGTGGCGCAAGGTGCTGGTCGGGGATCTCCTCGGCGACGTGGTCGAGATCGGGGCCGGGACCGGACGCAACTTCCGCCACTACCCGAAGGATGCGCGCGTCATCGCGTCCGACTACGACCCCGTGATGCTGGAGAGGGCGGTCGAACGGGCCGACCGGGCCGAGGCCTCCGTGTCGCTGCTGCTCGCCGACGCGATGGCGCTGCCGTTTCGAGACGACAGCGTCGAGACGCTCGTGATCGGCCTCGTGCTGTGCTCGGTCCCGGACCCGGTGCGGGTCGTAGACGAGGCGAAGAGGGTGCTCCGGCCCGGGGGCCGGATGCGCTTTCTCGAGCACGTGCGGGACGAAGACGGAAGCCTGCGGGCGCGGGTCCAGGACGCGGTCAATCCTGCGTGGCGGGCCGTCTCCGGCGGGTGCAACGCGAACCGCCGGACGCTCGACACGGTCACCGCCGCCGGCTTCGAGGTGCGCGAGGTCAGCCGGTTCAAGCTCGGCCTGCCGCACATCGCCCCGCACGTCTGTGCGGAGGCCGTGCTCCGGTAGGATCGCGAAGCTGCTCGGGGCGTTAGCTCAGCGGGAGAGCGCTTGCTCGACAAGCAAGAGGTCACTGGTTCAATCCCAGTACGCCCCAC
>JBOGXF010000004.1:0-33528 GCA_050694275.1 Actinomycetota bacterium
GCCGACTCCGAGCACATCGCCTCCTTCCATCGTGGGGAAGTGCCAACAGGTCGTGGGGAAGTGCGGGCGGAGACGCGGCGTCGTGCTGATGGACCAGTCCTCGTGGGACGACACCCTTGTGGACGTCAGGCCTCCAAGGCCGTTCCCCGAGGAAGCCGTCTCACGTCAGTCCTCGTGGGACAAGCACAGAAAGCTTTCCTCGGGGAAGACCTCAGGAAGGGAGGGTAAAGCCATCAGCACAAAGCCAGTCAACGCGGCTGTCGCGGCGTCGAGACCTTTGCACTCATGTCAAAGTGCCGAAACACGCGAAACGGCCCCCTTTCTTGGGGGCCGTTTCGCCTTGGAAGAGAAGGCCCCCGGCCGGTCGCGGGTCCGGCCGGGGGCGGGGGATTGCTCGCCTAAAGTGCTCGTCTGTAGGTCGTTCGGCGGTAGATCCACAACAGACCCATCGCTACGAGGATCGAGCCGATCCACTCGATGCCCTCGGTGTTGCTGAAGATCGCTCGCCACAGATAGCCGCCGACGAGAGCGCCGACGATCCCGACGAGGATGGTTCCGATGATGCCGATGGGGTCCCGTCCGGGCATCAGGGCCCGGGCGATGACGCCGATCACGAGCCCCACCAGGATGAAGACGATCAGGTCGGCCACCGACTAATCCTTTCACCTTTCTTTGACGCACGGCCGCGAGATTTGGTTGCCGTGGTTACGGTGTCCTACCCCCCAGGGGGGGCGAAAAACTCAAAGTGAGGAAAAAAGTGCGCTGCGTAGTCGGAGGTGAGCGATGAGTCTGGCGGGGAAGGTGTGCGTGGTCACCGGCGGGTCGAGCGGCATCGGGTACCAGACGGCGGTCGACCTTTCGAAGACGGGAGCCCGCGTGTGCGTGGCCGCTCGTCGAGAGGAGCGGCTGAAGGAACTCGTCGCGGACATGGGCGGCGACGCCGGAGGGCACTCCTACCAGGTCACCGACGTCTCCGACCGGGATTCGGTCCGGGCTCTCGCCGAGCACGTCCGGAGCGTCCACGGGCGATGCGACGTGCTCGTCAACAATGCCGGGATCAGCACCCAACGGCCCTTCACGGCCGAGAGCGGGATCGAAGACGTCCATCGGGTCATGGCGGTCAACTTCTTCGGGGCGGTCTACTGCACCGGCGAGCTGCTGCCGCTCTTGATCGATTCGGCCCCGTCGAACGTCGTGAACGTGAGTTCCATGAGCGGTCGCATCGCCGCGCCGGGGGCTTCGGCGTACTCAGCATCGAAGTTCGCACTCAGCGGATGGTCGGAGTCGCTCCACTACGAGCTCGCCGAATTCGGCGTCTGCGTCAGCACGGTCGAGCCGGGTTTCATCCCGACCGAAGGCTTCCCGCAAAGGGAGCTCGCGGAGGATCCGGTCCTCAGATATGCGCTCGGCAGCGTCGGCGATGTGTCGCGCGCGATCCGCGACGCAATCGAGGGGCGCAAGGTACAGCGGGTGGTTCCCCGCTGGTACTACGTGCTTCAGGTCCCTCGACTGCTGGCCCCGCCCCTGTTCCGCTTCGGCCTCACCCGGCTCGCGGCCCAGCGTCAGCGCCGGGCCTGACTGCCGCGCCTCAGTCCTCCGGGCGGGTCCACACGAACGCCCGCTCGTGCTCGGCCCCCAGCGCGTAGCGACGGTGGAAGCGTCCGGCGCCCTTGTATGCCTCCTGCAGCAGAGAGCGGTCGGAGATTTGCAGGAAGCGATAGGCATAGCCACGGTCGGTGACGTCGACGAGGGCATAGCCGAAGGGGTAGTCGCGGGCGATGGCGACCTCCTGGGCGGGTACGCCGTCGAAGTCACGCGTGCGCGCGTTGCGGTGGGTGTGTCCGGCGAACACACCCCACACGTTCTTTGAATCGCACGTCGCGTGCAGCCGGCCGGTGTCCTCGTCTCTGAGTCCGAACAGCACCGGCGGGAATGCGGTAAAAGGCTGCGGGGGATGGTGCAGGAACACAAAAGCAGGAGGCGCCCCCGGCGCCGCGAGCTCCGCGAGGATGTCGTGTTGCGGCTGGGTGAATGCCCCCCGGACGATCGCCCCTCCGGGGCCCTCGGAGAACTGTCCGGTGATGAGGTCGAAGGGTGCAAACGGCGAGGCGCCGTGCTCGGCCGAGTCGAGCACGGCAAAGCGGAAGCCTCCGTGCTCGAGCAGCACCCCGTCGGGCTCCCGCCCGAAGCTCGCCGGGTAGTACTCCCGTCCCGACAGCCGCCCTTCCTTGACCGACAGAACGTCGTGGTTCCCCATCATCGTGGCGAAGGGCATCTCGAGCCCGGCAAGAACCTGGGTTGCAAGCTCGAACTCCTCCTTGTCCCCGTGATCGGTGATGTCGCCGAGCTGGACGACGAGCTCGGCCCCCGAATGGTTCAGGTCCGCGATTGCGGCCCGCGCCATGGGCTCTCCCGCCTTCGATCCGATGTGAAGATCGCCGAGGATCCCGAAGCGGAACCGCGCCTCGCCGGGAGTCTCGACCCGGATCTCCTCGAGCGGATCGAAGGGCGGCGGCTCCGGCAGCTCCGAGGGAAACACTGCCGTCGCACGGTCGGCTTCGCCGAGGGCCCTGAGCTCTTCGGCCCCCTCGGCCATGAACGGGGCGGCGTGAGCGTCGACCCAGTCGCCGATGCGCACGAGAAAGAGATGGCCCAGAGGGACCTCATCGGGGGTCTCCCCGCCGAGGCTTGCGAGCCACCGTGCGTGTGGAGCGACCAGATCTCGGTCGGGCCCGCGGTCGAGATCACGGAGGGCGCTTTCGAGCAGGCCGGCCCGGACACGCGCCCGGTCGCCGGAGGCGGTGAAGTCCTTGTGCGTCTCCGCCCAGGAGTCGTAAAGGTGGGCGCGGCTCGCCTCGACGATCCACGCCGACCGGATGAGATCGATCACCACCTCACGGGCTACCTGCTCCTCCACGGACGGCAGGATAGTGGCAGCGGCGAGAAATCCGGACCGAATCCCACAAAAGCCTTGCGGAGCGAGCAGGCGGCGGGGAGAATCGTCTTACTTCCCCGCAGCCAGACGCCGACGCGCGCGCCGTAAGGGGGAGAGCTTGAGCATCGCCTACCGGACCACCGAGGTGCAGCGGACCTCCGACTGGGACCGCTATTTTCTGAACATCGCGAGGGAGACCGCTCGCCGCTCGAACTGCGTTCGCCGCCAGCATGGCGCCGTGATCGTCAAGAGCCGTCGTATCCGCTCGACCGGCTACAACGGGCCTCCCTCCGGCCATCCGCACTGCGACGAGGGCGCGTGTCCGCGCGCGACGGCCGACGCGTCGAGTGGGTGGGGCTACGACACCTGCATCGCGATCCACGCCGAGGCCAACGCCATCCTCTACTCCTCTCCGGAGGAGCGCGAGGGCGCGTCGATCTACATCACCGGCGTCCCGTGCTTCTCGTGCGCCAAGTTCATCGCCAACTCGGGCATCACCGAGGTCGTGGCCGAGGGAGAGACTTACGAGGACTGGGATCGGGTGAAAGACTTCCTGCTCAGATGCGAGGTCCGGGTCCGCCTCATCTCATAGCCGCCCGAGCCCTGTTCCCTTCCCGCCGTGCTGGAATCGATGAGGCCCGCTTCGATT
This sequence comes from Actinomycetota bacterium, assembly GCA_050694275.1. Taxonomy (GTDB): domain Bacteria; phylum Actinomycetota; class CADDZG01; order CADDZG01; family WHSQ01; genus JBOGXF01. Next base: position 3,585 of record JBOGXF010000004.1, read on the forward strand.
TCGTTGCAGCGTTGGGCGCTATGCGCCACTAACAGCAACGAGTTCGCACAGGTCACCCCTAGCCGGCGGCGCCTGGGGCCACGTATCTCAAGAGAGCAGACCGGAGTGCTTTGTCGCCTCGAACAGCTTGGCGAGGCGTGCTTGCTTTACCAGGGTGGCGTTGAAGCCCGCGTCTTCGAGCGCCTGAAGCAGGCCGCGTCCCGAGCGAAACCCGGCCGGTAGGCGGGCCGCGGCCGGCGACGGCAGGACGGCGCCGACCGGAAGCGTGATGGCCGACACGAACAGCGTTCCGCCGGGAGCGATCACGCGATAAAGCTCGGCAAGCGTGTCCGCGAGCCCGGGTATCACCGGGAGCCCATTGGTACACAGGATCACGGAGAACGAATCGTCGGGGAAGGGGAGACGGTGAGCGTCGCCGCGCGCCATCAGCAGGTTGGCCGCGCCGCGCTCGTCGGCCACGTGTTTCGCCTTCTTGACCATGCCTTCGGCGAGATCGACTCCGATCACCACGCCGTCGTGAGCGAGCGCGAGCTCCGAGGCGAAGTACGCGGTTCCCACCGGCATGTCGAGGATCGGGCCTCCCGCTGCGGCGGCCACGGCTCGCCGGCCCTGTCGGAGGACGAGATCGTTGAGCTCGCCGCCGAGCAGCGGAAAGACGCGATTGACCGTCACGCGATCGTAGAAATGCGTCGCCGCGTACGAGAAATAGGCGCCTACCGCGCGCCGGAGGGGACCGAGCGCCCGGCTCACGGTCCGGTGCCAGGCGCGAGGTCCTCCAACCGGCACTCCTCGGGATCCTTGTCGTTGCGCAGACCCTTGAAGGAAGGAGCCCGCAGCTTTCCGGCCGCGGTCAGCTCTCGGAACTCGACGCGCGCCACCAGCTTGGGCTCGATCCAGCGGGGGTTTTTCACCGGCTTCGAGAATCCGCTCGAGCGAGTCCCCGTCGGGTCCTCGAGGAAGGGCCGCGCGTCGGTCTGGAGCGAGCGCAGCGTGGGGACGAACGCGTCGAGCACCTTGTCGCTGAAGCCGGTTCCGACCGCCCCCATGAAGCGCAGCCCTTCGTCGTCGTACGCGCCGACGAGAAGGGAGCCGAAGGTCCTGGCCCGGCCCCCGTCGCCCGGGGTCCATCCCCCGACGACGACATCGGCCTCGAAGACGATCTTGATCTTGAGCCAGTCCTTGCTTCTCCGTCCGGGCCGGTAGGGGGAGCCGAGGCGCTTGGCGACGATCCCCTCCATGCCCCGGTCCTTGATCGTGTCGAACAGCGCGGTCCCGTTCCCTTCGACATAAGGGGAGACCTGCACGCGTCCGTCCGGCACCACGAGCTCGTCGAGCAGGGCCTTGCGTTCCTCGACCGGGACGTCGATCAGACTGCGGCCGTCGATATAAAGGAGGTCGAACGCGACGAAGGTCACCGGGCAGGCACCGACGGCGCGCTCGATGTCGCGCGGGCTCTGGAGGTTTATGCGGCTCTGGAGACGCTCGAACGATGGCCGCCCCCCCTCGAACGCGACGATCTCGCCGTCGACGATGGCTTCGAGCGCGACGAGCCGCTCGTGCAGCCTGTCCAGCTCGGGATAAGTGGCGGTGATGTCGCGTTCCTTCCGCGACCACAGCCGGGTGCGCTCCGGCGCGCATATGGCGAGGGTCCGAACCCCGTCCCACTTCGGCTCGAACATCCAGCCGGCATCGTCGAACGGGTCCCGCACCAGGGTCGCGAGCATGGGCTGGGGGGGCGGGGGCTGTGAGCGGGCCGGGCGCTCGTCGTCCTTGAGGAACGCGAGCCACTGCTCCTTACCCCCCTCGACTTTGTCGGTGCGGTTGAGATGCCACACCCCCTTCAGCCGTTCCCCCCTGAGACGGAAAGTCAGCTTGCCCGGGGCCTGCTCGATCAGCTCGTATGTCCCCGAGTCGAAGATGCGCACCTCGCCGGCTCCGTAGTTGCCGGTCGGGATCGTCCCGGAGAACGAGGCGTACTCGATGGGATGGTCCTCGACGTGCACCGCGAGGCGCGGCTCTCCGGTGGTCAGGGGCAGGTTGCGCGGGATCGCCCACGACACGAGCACGGGAACGTCTCCGTTTCTCATCTCGAGCCTGAGGTCGAAGTGAAGGCGCGTGGCGTGATGCTGATGAACGACGAAAGAGTCGCCCGCGGGCGCGATCGCGGGGTCGACGTCGCCCTCCACCCGCGGGGGCGGCTCGGGCGTGATCGCGGGGTCGACGTCGCCCTCCACCCGCGGGGGCGGCTCGGGCGTGACATCGAAAGAACGCTTGTCCCGGTAGCTACTCGGCATGAGATGCCAAGGCTAGCCCGACGGGCGCGGACGTCACCGCAGGGATCCGGGTTTCCTGCGGCCGAGTGTGCAAAAGTGGTTCGCACACGTCCAAATTTGCTCACTCGGCGCGGGGAGGGGAGGCAGACATGTTCTTTGGGGGATTCGGGTTGTTTGTTCTTCCGCTGGCCTTGCTTGGAGTGATCGTGCTGGGCATCGTGTCGGTCGTCGCCGGGAGGCGGGAGCCCGATCCCGACGGCAGCCGCTCGTACGCGGTGTACCTCGTGTCGATCACTTTCATCGCCCTGTTCGTCGCCCTGTTCGCGTCCTTTGGCGTGCTCTCTTTACTCCTCGACCTGGCGACCGACGGCGGAAGTCCAGGCCTCGTTACGCCAACCCCCGGCTTCGAGACATTTCCCGGCGGCCCAGGCGATTTCGGTCCCGACGCGACCGATCAGGCGATCAGCGGTGCGGTGGGAGCGGCCCTCGCGGCCCTTGCCGCCGGCGCGCTGCTCTATTTCCACGCCACCCGGCTGCTGGAGATAGTCGACCGACCGAACTTCGAGCAGAGCGGGGCCCGCCGCACGTTCCACGGCTATCTCTACTTCACCTGCTTCGTCGCAGCCCTCATCGCGGTGGGAGCGGCGGCGACCGCGGCGTTCGGGATCTTCGAGATCATCGCTCCCGGAGTTGCCGGGACCGAACGCGACCTCGGCCTGGCGAAGCTCGTCAGCGCCGCGGCGCTGACGGCCGCGAGCGCGGTGATCTTCCTGTATCACTGGAATCGCGCCGAGGACCTCAGGGCCCGGCTCGGCGCGGCCCCGCCGCCCCCTCCACCCGCCGGACCTTAAGGGCTCGCGTCGGCAAGCCAGCGGGCGAGCCCGATCCCTCCATAAGGATCGTCTGTCGGGATGCCCTCGTGTTTGCAGAAGGCGTAGACGTCGCGCGCCTGCGCCTCCTTCTCCAGCAGGGCACGCCACGCGTCGCGCGCCTCGGGCGAGTAGCGATCGCTGCGGAGACGGATATAAGCGATCGGCCCGGGCGGGAGGGCGTCGGGAACATCTCCCTTGCTCTCTGAGATGCACACCGTCGCGCCGGCTTCGCCGATTCGTTTGACGACTTCGTCGTCGGTCCACGACTCGTGCCGGAACTCGAACGCATATCTGGTTCCGGCGGGGAGTGCCGCGAGCAGATCGGCGAGGGCGGCGTCGTCGCGTCTCCGGTAGGGAGGGTACTGAAACAGGACCGCGCCGAGGCGAAGCCCGAGCCGGCCGACGGATTTCAGATAGGTGTCGAGAAAGCCGCGCTGCTCCGGGCCGGGGGCGATCTCCTTCCCGTGCGTCAGACCGCGGTGCGCCTTAGTGGAAAACCGAAACGATTCCGGTACCGACACCGCCCACCGGTCGAGGGTCTTGTCGGACTGGAGACGATAGAACGTCGCGTTGATCTCACACGCGCTAAGCACGGTTGAATAGTGCTCCAGGAAACGCGCCTGGGGGATCTCCGCCGGATAGAACGCGGGCTTCCACTCTCGGTATGCCCACCCGGACGTTCCGACGTAGAGTGCCGCTAGACCTCCTGCGGGCGCACGCCGAGCTCGACGGTCAAGAGAGTTTCGAGCAGCCCGGCGACATCCGCGATGCGGTCCTTGTTGAGGAAGGTGTCGGCCCACTCGGGCTTGGCGTCGAGGTAGGCGGAAAAGGCGACGATCCGGACTTCGGGAGCGATCGCTCTCAGAATGTGAGCGGTTTTCTCACCGTTCATCCGTGGCATGGCGTAGTCGAGAATGACGAACGAGGGACTGTGTTGTTTGACGATGGTAACGGCCTCGACTCCGTTGGCCGCTTCGCCTACGACCTCGAACCCTTCGAGCTCGAACATGAGCCGAAGGGCGTGTCGGATGTCCTCGTCGTCGTCGACGATCGCGACCGTCCGGCCCAGCCCATCGGCGGCCGCGACGGGGGCCGAGACCTCGAGAAGTGGGCTCGCGCACACGGGACAGGTGAGCTCCGCGTCGTGGTCGAGGTAGAGCCGCCGGCGGCAGCGGATGCAGAGCGCGGCGAGAGTCATGAGCCCTGCTTCGTCAGGATGTGATGCCCGTATTGGATCCGGCGCAACGTCCCCCTCCTCAAAAGCGTTTCGTAGTCGTCACACTACAGCACCGGGTCAATAGCTTGCCCCGCTTGGACCCCCATCCATCAGCGCTTTATCACCCGGGCTTTCCGGGGGCGGGCGTCGAGATCTTTCATCGCCTGCTGGATCGACTGCCCCGGGCCCCGGGCGACCGGGAGGAAGGGGTCGCCCGCCTTCTCGATGCGAGCCATCATGGACGTGATCGTGAGGTCTGCGGGCTCGATGTCGTCGATCTCGTTCCATTCGAAGGGGGCCGAGACCGTCGCTCCCGACTCTGGGCGGACGGAATACGCGGCCGCGATGTTGGCCCCCTCGCGATTCATGTTGACGTCGAGGAACACCTTGCCGGTGCGCTTCGACACTTCCCATTCGAGCGTCGTGGTGGCCGGGTCGGCGTCATGTACGAGCTCGGAAACCGCGCCCACCAGACCCCGCACCTCGTCGTAAGTCGCGCTCCCATCCAGTGGAAGCATGATCTGCATGCCTGTGGCACCGGACGTCTTCGGGTAGGACTCGAGTCCCACCCGATCGAGCACGAGCTTCACGAGCGAAGCGACGTGTCTAACCTCGTCCCACGCCGCCGGTTCGAACGGATCGAGATCGAAGAATGCGTAGGTCGGGTGCTTTTGGTCCGTGCCCTTGCCGTGCAGGGGGTGGAATTCGATGCAGCCGAGATTCACCACGTACAGGATCTCGGCCGGATCGGTAACGGCGAGAAAATTGATCATCTTGCCCTCGGCGGCGACCGGGATGCGCGGCATCCAGTCGGGCGTGTGCGCCGGAGCGTTCTTCTCGTAGAAGAAATCTCCCGCGATTCCATCCGGCATGCGCTTGAGCGTGAGGGGTCGGTCTGCCACGTGAGGAAGCATGGTGGGAGAAACATTGAAGTAGTAGTTGAGAAGGTCTCCCTTAGTGAATCCTTCCTCGGGCCAGTAGACCTTGTCCAGATTGGAAAGCCTCAGCTCACGCTCGCCGGCGCGCGCGTACCATTGCTCGCCGCGCTCAACGGCGGGGAGCTCTACCGGAAACGAGACGGTTGTCGCGACGCCCACAGGGGTACACGATAAGGGTCCGCCGGGGACGTTTTCGCTATCAGGAGGTGAGGACCATGGCCAAGATCGCCTTCATCCTCGATCAGATGTTCGAGGATTCGGAGTTCAAGTTCCCCTACGACGGGGTCAAGGCCGCCGGACACGACCCGGTGGTGATCGGGTCCGAGACCGGCAAGAAGCTCGAGGGAAAGAAGGGCAACGAGATCGTCGACGCCGACGTCGCGATCTCCGAAGTCACTCCAGAGGAGTTCGACGCTCTCGTGATCCCCGGCGGCTATTCGCCGGACAAGCTCCGGACCGACCCAGAGATGGTCAAGTTCACGCGATCGATTTACGACGCGGGCAAGCCCGTGGCCGCGATCTGCCACGCCGGGTGGATGCTGGCCGAGGCCGACATCCTGCGCGGCAAAAGAGTGACGTCCTATCACTCGATCAAGACCGACCTGATCAACGCGGGAGCCGACTGGGTCGACCAAGAGGTAGTCGAGGACGGCAACCTCATCACATCGCGCCGGCCCGACGACCTCGAGGCGTTTACGAAATCCCTGCTCGCCCAGGTCGAAAGAAGTTAGTCCCTAGCTCCTTACTCGACTCACGGACCCATCGCCCCGGGGGGCGGCGTTGCCGCGCCGGGTTGGGGAGCGGGGGCCACGCCCTCGAGCCCGGTAACGGTCTCGTAGATCAGAGCCGCCGCGGTTGCTCCCAGTAACGGACCCGCCGCGTACACGACGAGGTCCCCCCACGGGATGTTGCCGACATCGTATGGAAGCGACGCGACCAAGGGCCCGAGGCTCCGGGCGAAGTTGGCCGATCCGCCGGTCGCGAAGCCGGTAACGAGGATGCCCGCGCCGAGGCCGAGGCCGATGATGAGGCCGGACCAGCCCTTCGGCGCACGCGGGTCGATTGCGACCGCCATGATCGCGGTCATGAGGATGAAGCCGATGAACGCTTCCGCCAGGATGGCATTGTAGGTATCGATGTTCTCTTGCACGACGGTGGCCCCGAACAAGATGTCGGTCTCTCCGATGAATGCCCCCGTCTCCTGATAGATCCCTGCGACCACGAACGCGCCGGCGATTCCGCCGAGGACCTGCGCGACCCAGTACGGAACTACCTCGACCCACTTGAAGCGTCGCGCCACCGCGAGCGCGAAGGTCACGGCGGGATTGAAGTGCGCCCCCGATACTCCGCCGAACGCGTACACGAGGACGGCGAGCGCCGTGGCGAAGGCGAACGCGACCGGCATCAAGTCGGCCAGGGAGTTGCCGAGGAGGTTGCCGAACACTGCTTCCTCTCCCGGCGCCCCGCCGAGGAACTGAGACAGATCGCCGAGGCGCGTCAGCGGGCCGACCGCGAGCACGGTCGCCGTCCCCGTGCCGATTCCGACGAACACGAGCGTGCCGACAAACTCGGCCGACAGGCGGCGGAACAGAGACGCTTCGCCTGTGTCAAACGGTGTGGGCGCCCGGGTCTCTTGGGCGGCCGGTTCCTCCACTGCTGCTTCGTCGTTGCCCGGATGGCGGTCGACCATGACTCTCCTTTCGTTCGGGAGCGCGTCGGCCACAGCTTAGGCGGTGACCGGGATTCGGTCCCGGTGTACTACTGCGCGCGGTGCTCGGTGTCTCCCTTGAGCAAGTCGAGCGCATGAGGCAGGACCGGAAGGATCGCCTCGAGGCTCTCTCGTACCCCCTTGGGGCTGCCGGGGAGATTGACGACGAGCGTCTTGCCGGCGGCGCCCGCGACGGATCGGGAGAGCGCGGCCATGGGCGTGTGGGCAAGCCCTGCGGCGCGCATGAGCTCGCCGATCCCCGGGGCGGGCCGCTCGATGACCTCGAGCGATGCCTCGGGGGTGACGTCTCGGGGGCCGAGCCCCGTGCCTCCGGTCGTGACCACGAGAGCGACGCCATGGGCGACGAAGTCGCGGAGCCGAGAAACGATCGCGTCCCTATCGTCAGGAACCACGGCGCGATCGATCTTGTCAAAACCCTGCCCTTCGAGCAGCGCCTGCGCGGCGTCGCCGGACGCGTCCTCCCGGGAGCCGCTCGCAACCCCGTCGCTGACCGTGACGATTGCCACCCTGCGTGCTGATTCTCTCTCCGGCATCACAGGGGATGGTAAGGGAGCAGGTGAGTCGAATCCGCAGGAACCGAGGGAGGTCATGTCGAAGCGTTGCCTTGAAGCTCGGCGTCGTAGAGGGGCGGATCGATGAGTCGAGGCGGACGGATGCTTGCAATCGTTCTCTGTTGCCTCGTCCTTCTGGCGACCGGGTCGCACGCAACCTCTCAGCGGCCGATCGGCGATACGCGTGTATTCGCCCGAGTGCCAGAGCCGGGGATGCCCGAGGGCATCGCGGTAAGAGACGGGCTCGCCTACGTGGGCTCCCATGTGTCCGTCCGCGGGAACTCGGGCGCGGGCCCGTCGAAGATCTTCCTATACGACCTCCGGACCGGGAAGCGACGCGGCGCTATCACGATCCGGGGACAGAAGAAGGACGAGACCCACGGCATCCTGGGGATGGCGTTCGATGCCTCCGGCGACCTGTTCGTGCTGGACCGGAACCCTCCGCGGATGCTGAGGATCGATGTCTCTGCGTCCCCCCCGAAGCAGACGACGCATGCGACCTTCCCCGACCTCGCGCCGTGCCACTCGTCGGATGAGCCGTGTTCGCCGACGACTATCGACGCGGCCCCGTTCCCGGACTACTTCGCCTTCGACGGGGCCGGGAACGCGTACGTCACCGACCTCGAGCAGGCGGCGATCTTCCTGGTGCCGCCCAAGGGGGGAAAGGCGAAGATCTTCTTCGCCGACGCTCGTCTCGACAGCATCTTCGGGCGGAACGGCATCGCCGTGGATCCAGGCCGTAAGAAGCTGTACTTCGCGATGACCGGCTCGATCCAGCCGACCGAACCGACCCAGGGCCTCATTTACACGCTTCCCTTGAAGCCGCGAGTCAAGGCGGACGATGTCGAGGTCTTCTTCCACTATCTCGAGCCGGCCACCGGCCCCGACGGGATCGCGTTCGGTCGCTCGGGCAAGCTCTACGTCGCGCTCGCCGGCTCCAATCAAGTGTCGATCCTGAACCCGGACGGCAGCGAGGAGATGCGCTTTCCGACCGCAGTCGAGAACGAGCAGCAAGGGACCCCCTACGACCTCCCCGCGAGCATCGCGTTCGACGGGAAGGGTTCGTTACTGGTGACCAACCAGAGCTTCTTTGCGGCCAACCCTGATAACTGGGTCGTCTTCGACGTCTTTGTCGACGACGTCGCCCTGCCACTCATCGAGCCGCGCATTCCCTGATCCGAGATGGCGGGTCAAACGACCTCGTAGCTCGTCGTCACTTCGATAGCGCCCTCGATCGAGCGGGCCACCGGGCACTTGCTCGCGTGGAAGCCGTGTACGCGCTCGACGACGGCGGGATCCGTGCCCTCAGCCGCAAGTTTGTAGTGCGCGTGAATGCGTTTCACGACGAGTACCTTGCCCTCGAGTTCGATCTCACCGGTCACCTCGCTGGTGAGCTTTCCGCCGCTTGCGTCGATGCCGCGCGCTTCCAGCGCGCCCCCGAAGGTCCCGGTCAGTCACCCGGCGGCCGCGGCCACGAGATAGTCGAGAGTCGTGGCATCCGGGGGGAAATCCTCCGGCGAGACGCCGTAGTGCTCGGCGATCTCGGAGTGGACGCCGAACGTTATCGGGCGGTCCAGCCCGGGCAGGCGCGCTTCGCGCAACGGCCCCTTGTTGCGAACGACCTGGACTTTCGACCTGTAGACGACCTCGCCCATGAGAGAGCCTCCGTTCAGAACGGTCCAGATTGCACCTAGCTTTGCACGCTGTTGAGGGCCCCACCGTCGACCAAGACGGTCACCCCGCTGACGTACGAGGCGCGTTCGGAAGAGAGGAACGCGACGACGTCCCCGAGCTCGCGCGGTTTCCCCAATCGGCCGAGAGGTATCCGCGCGACGGTGTCGGCCCGGACCTGCTCGACGGTGGAACCGGTTCGGCGGGCGGTCGCCTCGTTGAGCTCTTCGAGCCGATCGGTGTCGATGCGGCCGGGGGCGACGCACAGCACGCGCACGCCGTCCGCTGCGAGCTCCTTTGAAATGGTCTTCGCGAGGCCGAGGACGGCAGCGCGCATCATGTTCGACAGCAGGAGGCCAGGGATCACTTCCTTGGTCGAGGCAGAAGTTATGAACACGATGACTCCGCCGCCGCGCTCTCGCATCGACGGAAGGACGGCTTTGACTAGTCGCCACGCCGACGCGGTGGTCAGCGTGAAGGCCCCCGTGAGCTCGTCGTCGCCGAGGTCATCGAACGTGCCCGAAGGCGGGCCCCCGGCGTTCGCGACCAGGATGTCGATGCCGCCGAGCTCGGAAACGACGTTTTCCGCGGCCGGCACGATCGCGTGTGGATCGGTGACGTCGAGCGGAACCGCGAGCGCGCGGTCCCCGTTTGCCGCCTCGATCTCCTTGGCCGCCGCCTCTAGTGGTTCGGTCGATCGAGCAGAGAGCGCGACCGCTGCGCCCTCGGCCGCCAGCGACTCGGCGCACGCTCGGCCGATACCCGAGGACGCGCCGAGCACCCACGCGACCTTGTCTTGAAGACCCAGATCCATTTCAGTCCTCCTTTGCCGCGAGCACGATCTTGCCGAAGGTCTCGTTGCTCGCCATCCTCTCGTAGGCGCGTTCCGCCTCGGCCAACGGCAAGGTTTCGTCGATGGGGACCTCGAGCGCCCCACGCTCGAAAAGCGGGACAACTTCCCCCTCGAACGCCGCGGTAGCGAGCGCTTTTTCGTGATCGGGACGATTGCGCAGGGCCGTTCCCATGAGTCGGAGTCGCTTGCGCATGAACGCTCCGAGATCGAGTTCCGTCGCCGCTCCGGCGAGCAGGCCGACCAGGACGATACGTCCCTTGGGCCGGCACACCTCGACGTCACATCGGATGTAGTCGCCGCCGATCAGATCTAGCACGACGTCGACCTCGCCGATCCGGTCGGCCATGTCCGGGGAGGCGACGATGCCCTCGTCGAGGCCCAGTTCCTTGGCGCGGTCGAGCTTGTCCGGCGTGCGCGATGTCCCGACTGTGGTTGCTCCGATTGCGCGCGCGAGCTGTACCGCTGCGGTGCCCACTCCGCTGCCCACCCCATGGATCAGGACCCGTTCCCCCGGTCGCAGCCCGGCCTGGACGAGCATCGCGTCGTGCGCGGTGACGAAAACCTCTGGAACCCCGCCGGCCTCGACGAGATCGAGCGACCGCGGCACGCGCGCGCAGTGGTCTGCCGGCGTCACCACGTGGGTCGCCTGGCCCCCTCCGCCTACGATCCCGAAGACGTGATCGCCGATCTGAAGGGAGAAGACGTCGCTCCCGGTCGCGGCAACCGTACCCGCGAACTCCAGTCCGGGCACGTCCGACGGCCAGCCCGGTGGCGCCGGATAGTGACCGGCGCGCTGCATGAGGTCGGCGCGGTTGAGCCCGGCTCCGGCGACCTCGACCAGCACCTGGTGCGCGCGCGGCTGAGGATCGTCGCGCTCGACGACTTCGAGACGTCCCTCGACGATGGTGACTGCCTTCAGCGGTCTCCCTCCGCTCCCACCCACGAGGATCCATCCGCGTAGATCTCACGTTTCCAGATCGGAACGGTGAGCTTGAGCGAATCGATAATGAATCGGCAAGCGTCGAGCGCGTCGCCTCGGTGGGGGGCGCCGCACGCGACGACCACGGTCGGTTCTCCCAGCTCGCACGTCCCGACGCGGTGCACGGCAACGATGTGCCGAAGGTCCCACTTCTGTGCTGCCTCCTCCGCGATCTCCGCAAGGTGTCCTTCGGCAAGCTCGGGATGAGCCTCGTACTCGAGACGGACAACGGGCTTGGTCGTGTTGCCCTCGACCGCGGCCGACTCGCGGACGACCCCCACGAACACGGCGATCCCTCCGCAACCCGGTGAGGACACCCGCGCGATGGCATCGTTGACGTCGAGCGGAGTGCTTTCGATCGCGGTCGTGATGTCGGCCACGCTAACAATCACCCGCCGATGTAGGACATCTCTATCTTCTGGAGCCCGGTCGTGGCCTCGGATCGCAGCTCCGAGTAGCGATCGTCTCGGACGCGCCATACGCGCGCGATGAAGTCGTCGATGTCGGTGTCGGTTGCGCCCTCACGCAAGAGAGCGCGCAGATCGTGACCCTGCGCTGCGAACAGGCACGTGTAGAGCTGCCCTTCGGGCGAAAGCCTGATCCGCGTGCAGTCCCCACAGAAGGGTTGGCTTACCGACGCGATCACGCCGATCTCGCCGCCTCCGTCCCTGTAGCGGTAGCGTTCGGCGACCTCTCCTCGGTAGTTCGCCTCGACCGGCTCGATCGGCATCTCGGCGGCGATCTTGGCGACGATCTCTTTCGCCGGCACGACATCGTCGAGCCGCCAACCGTTCGTCGTGCCGACGTCCATGTACTCGATGAAGCGCACGATGTGACCGGTGCCCTTGAAGCGACGGGCCATATCGAGGACGTCGTCCTCGTTGACGCCCCGTTTCACCACCATGTTGACCTTCACCGGGCCGAGCCCGGCCTCGGCGGCCGCATCGATGCCCTCGAGCACTCTTGCTACCGGAAAGTCGGCGTCGTTGATGGCTCTGAACACCGCATCGTCGAGCGAGTCGAGGCTCACGGTGACCCGGTTCAGCCCCGCCCGCTTGAGCGCATGCGCCTTGCGTTTGAGGGCCGAGCCGTTGGTGGTGAGGGCGAGGTCGACTCCTTCGTTCGTCGCGAGCCTGGCGATGAGATCCTCGAGGTTCCTGCGGACGAGGGGTTCCCCCCCGGTTATCCGGATCTTTTGGACGCCGGCGCGCACGAAAGCCCGGGCGACGCGCTCGATCTCCTCGAAGGTCAGCAGCTCGCTTCGCTCGAGGAACTGGTAGTCGCGCCCGAAGACCTCCTTCGGCATGCAGTAGGTGCAGCGGAAGTTGCACCGGTCGGTGACCGAGATCCGGAGGTCTCGGAGCGGGCGCCCCAGCGTGTCGGTCGGATGTGGCATACATCCATCCTCCCACCGTCGAGCCGCGCCCGAGTCAGCGCGGATTTGGGTCGGTTCGGTTGAGTATCCTGCCGGCGTGCGACTGCTCATTCTCGGCGGAGATGGATATCTGGGATGGCCTACGGCGATGCACATGTCGAGGGCGGGTCACACCGTCGGGATAGTCGACAACTTCCTGCGTCGCACCATGGCAACCGAGCTCGGCGCGGGGTCGCTGACCCCCATCCAATCGCTTCCCCAGCGCGTGCGAGCGTGGCGCGAGCTAACCGGGGACGAGATGGCGACCTACGTCGGCGACCTTACCGACGGTCAGTTCGTCGACCGCGTTTTTGCCGAGTTCCGACCTGAGGCCGTCGTTCATTACGGAGAGCAACCGAGCGCCCCGTACTCGATGATCGACCGCAGTCATGCGATCCGAACGCAGCGCAACAACGTCGAGGGAACGCTCAATGTCCTCTTCGCGATACGCGACATCGCACCGGACGCACATCTCGTCAAGCTCGGAACGATGGGGGAATACGGCACTCCCAATATCGACATCGAAGAGGGCTTCATCGAAATGGATCACAAAGGTCGCAGAGACACCCTTCCCTTTCCCAAGATGCCCGGCTCGATGTATCACCTGACAAAGGTGCACGACTCACACAACATTCATTTCTCGTGCCGCGTCTGGAATCTGAAGGCGACCGATCTCAACCAGGGGGTGGTCTACGGGATCAGGACCGATGACACGGAGTTGGACGAGAGGCTCTGTACGCGCTTCGACTACGACGAGGTGTTCGGCACCGTCCTCAATCGTTTCTGCGTGCAGGCCGTGATCGGCAACCCGCTAACCGTGTACGGCAGGGGAGGCCAGACGCGGGGCTTCCTGAACATCGTCGACACGATCCAGTGCGTGCGCCTGGCGGTGGAGAATCCTCCCGGGCCGGGCGACTACCGCGTCTTCAATCAGTTCACCCAGCAGTTCTCGGTGCGAGAGCTTGCGCACGTGGTCAGGCGAGTGGGCGAGGGCATCGGGATCAATGTCATGGTTGAGCCGCTACTGGACCCGAGGATCGAGGCGCAGGAGCACTACTACAACGCGGCCCACACCAAGCTGCTCGAGCTCGGGCTCAGGCCGCATCTGCTCACCGACGACGTCGTTGCTCACCTCATCGAGACCATCCAGCGCCACAAGGATCGGATCCGGATCGAGACGATCGCCCCGAGAACCCGCTGGGATCCCAGGTAGGCCGACCCGCAGGAACGAGCGCTAGGCGGGCGAATCTCCTTGTAGCGCCAATCAACATCGGGGAGCTGAAACCGTCATGCGCAGGCTGATCGGGATCCTTGCAACCGTCGCCCTAGTCGCCGGGCTGATCGCGGCGCCGGCTGCGGCCCAGGGCAAGAAAAAGAAGAAGGAGAAGGTCCACGAGTCTTTCGTGGCCCAGGCCCTGCCGCTCGTCAACCTTCAGGCGACCGGGACCGAGCGACGAAGCTGCTTCGCGGGGGTCGAGGACGTCCACTGGGTGGGGGTCGAGTTCCAGTCACCGGGCAAGGGAGACCTGCGCCTGTACATGGAAGGGTTCACCGGCGACTGGGACCTGGCGATCGTTCTCGAGGACGGGACCATCGTGTACGCCCTCGGCGACCAGACCACGGGCGCGCCCCCGGAAGAAGAGATCATCATGGCGTTGAAGCCCAAGCAGAAAGTGCAGCTGCTCGCCTGCAATTACCTCGGCGAACCGCAGGTCGAAGTCCACTACGAGGGCGTCTTCAAGAAGTAATTGGCACGCGAGGTTGCTAGGTGAGGGCGTCGCAGATCGCGTCGGCGACCTCTTGCGTCTTCGCCGGCGGATCCTCGGACCCCATGTCGGCGGTGCGCGCTCGGCCCGATGCGAGAACTGTGGCCACCGCCCGCTCGAGACGGTCGCCGTCCCGCGTGAAGCCCATGTGATCGAGCATCGCGACGGCCGACAGGATCATCGCGATCGGGTTGGCAAGGCCCCGGCCCGCGATGTCGGGGGCCGAGCCGTGGGTCGGCTCGAACACCGCGTACTCCCGGCCGAGGTTCATTCCCGGCGCCACCCCCAGCCCGCCGACAAGCCCCGCACAAAGGTCGGAGATGATGTCGCCGTACAGATTCGGCAAGACGATCACGTCGAGCTCCTCCGGCTGCCACACGAGCCACATGGCGAGCTCGTCGACATGCATCTCCTCGAAGCCGACGTCGCGGTAGGCGGTGGCGAGCTGCATCCCGGTCTGGAGCCAGAGTCCGTCGGAGTGACGCATGATGTTGGCCTTGTGGCCGAGGGTCACCTTTCGCCGGCGATGCTTGCGGGCGTACTCGAACGCGTATTCGACGATCGCCGTGGTGGCCGACACGGAGATGGGCTTGACCGACACGCCGGCATCATTGTCGAGCCGAAAACCGTGCATGTACTTGAGGTAGCCCCCGAGCTTCATGACCTCCTTTGAGCCGTATTCGAACTCGATGCCCTCGTAGAGGTCTTCGGTGTTCTCCCGCACCACCACCAGGTCGATGTCGTCGAACCGCGACGGCACACCGGGATAGAGACGACAGGGACGGACGCTCGCATACAGGTCGAGTTCCTTTCGCAACGCGACGTTGATCGAGCGAAAGCCCCCGGCGACCGGTGTGGACACGGGACCCTTCAAAGCAACTTTGTTGCGACGGATCGAATCGAGGACGTGATCGGGAAGAGGGGTCCCGTAGCGCTCGAGGGCCGGCACACCTGCCTGCCGCTCGTCCCACTCGATGCCGGTCCCGAGGGCATCGACCACCTGTCTGGTCGCGGCGGACACCTCCGGTCCGATCCCGTCTCCCGGTATGAGGGTCACGGTCGGCATTAGGTTCACACACCCAGGATACGCAGTGACCGGGCCGGAAGGCCTTGAAGGAAACCTCCCGGCCGCAGCCGAATCAGGGCAAGCGATCCCTTCTCCTGATAGAAAACAGTCGGTGGCCGGTCCTCCGACCGGCTGCGCGCTGCTCGGGACTTGGGGGAGGGATCGCGTTGGCACAGTCGCTCGCGGCGAGGAAGAAGGCCCTGGACGGTTACTTCAAGATCACCGAGCGCGACTCCACGGTGAGGACGGAGTTCATCGCCGGCGTCACGACCTTCATGACCATGGCCTACATCCTGTTCCTCAATCCCTTGATCCTGTCGATTCCGGACCGGGATGGGACGGTGCTCGATCCCCAGGCGGTGCTCGTGGTGACCGCCCTTGCTGCCGGAATCACTTCGTTTGCGATGGGTGCGTACGCCAACTATCCGTTTGCGATCGCGGCGGGGCTTGGGCTCAACGCCGTGGTGGCTTTCCAGCTCGTCGGTGGCGAGCAGCTCACCTGGCCCGAGGCGATGGGGGTCATCGTCGTGGAAGGCATCATCATCCTGATCCTCGTTCTGACGAAATTCCGTCAGGCGGTCATGGATGCGGTTCCGCTCGCGCTAAAACACTCGATCGCGGTGGGCATCGGGCTCTTCATCGCCGTCATCGGTTTCGTCCAGGCCGGATTCGTGACGTCGACGACGCTTCCATCGCCGCCCCTGCAGTTGGGTACCGGCGGCGAGCTGCAGGGCTGGCCGGTGGGCGTGTTCGTCATCGGACTTCTGTTCGTGATCTTTCTCTATACGCGGCGGGTCAAGGGAGCGCTCCTGATCGGCATTCTCGCGACCACCATCCTGGCGGTGATCGTGAACAGCGCGTTCCTGGACGAAGAGGGGTTTGGTGGGAAGGCGCGCCTCGCCAACCCCATCGAGGTTCCCGATGCGGCCAGCTTCGACCTCGTCGGAAACTTCTCGCTCGGCTTCTTCGCCGAGATGGGTCTCCTCGCGGCGGTTCTCGCGATCTTCACAATCATGCTCTCGGACTTTTTCGACACGATGGGGACCGTCATCGGCCTCGGGCGTGAGGCGAGGCTGCTCGACGAGCGCGGGCGGCTGCCCGACATCGGCCGCGTGCTGGTCGTGGACTCGGCGGCTGCGGCCCTCGGCGGATCCTTTTCGGCCTCGTCGAATACGACGTACATCGAGAGCGCGTCCGGGATCGCCGAGGGCGGGCGCACTGGCCTGACCGCGGTCGTCGTCGGCGTGCTGTTTCTGCTGTCCATCCTGTTCTCGCCGCTGGCGCGCATGATTCCGTTCGAGGCCGCGGCCCCCGCGCTCGTCCTCGTGGGTTTTCTGATGATGACAATCGTGCGGGAGATCCCGTGGAACGATCTCGAAGACGCGGTTCCGGCGTTTCTAACGATCGTCATCATGCCGTTCACCTACTCGATCACAAACGGGATCGGAGCAGGATTCATCGCATACGTTTTCATCAAACTGACACGCGGGAAGGGGGCCGAGATCAAGCCGATGATGTATGTCGCAGCGGCCGCCTTCGTCGTCTACTTCGCGATCTTCTACGTGAGGGATTTCCTGATTTAGTGCCTCGGCACTCACCGCGCTCACCTACGATTCGGGTGTGAGCTCACGTAGGTCGATGCCGCCGATTCTCGTCGCCGCGCTGGGTGGCAACGCCATCCAAAGCCCCGAGGGCGACGATTCCGTCGCGTCCGACCTCGTTCATGCGGCGCAGACCATGGAACGTCTCGTCGCGCTCGTGGCTCGGGGGGAGTGGCGCCTGGTCATAACCCACGGCAACGGACCGCAGGTGGGCAATCACCTGCTTCGCAGCGAGATCGCGTTCCAGGACGCCGACCTTCCTCTCCTGCCGCTCGACGTCTGTGTCGCGGACACGCAGGGCGGCATGGGGTACGTGATCCAGCAGACCCTCACCAACACCCTTCACGCCGCCGGCCTCCCCGGGGTCGTCGCAACGGTCGTGACGCAGGTGGTGGTCGATCCCGGCGATCCCGCCTTCGCCGACCCGGCGAAGCCGGTGGGCGAGATGATCCCGTCGGATCGGGTCGACTCGTACCGGGCACGCGGCTGGACGCTGGCCGAGGATGCTCACCGAGGTGGGTGGCGGCGGGTCGTCGCGTCGCCCGATCCGAAGGAGATCGTCGAGGGCGAGGCGATCCGAGCGCTCGTGGACCAAGGTGTGCTGGTCGTGGCCGCGGGCGGCGGAGGGGTGCCGGTGGTGTCGAACGACTCCGGCGAGCTGCGCGGGATCGAGGCGGTGATCGACAAGGATCTTGCCAGCGCCCTGCTGGCCGCGGACATGGGGGCGGAGGCGCTCGTGATACTTACCGACGTCGATCAGGTCTACCTGGGCTACGACACGCCGGGCCAGCGGCCCCTCGGTCGCGTAACGGTGTCAGAAGCGCGCGCGCATCTCGACCGGGGCGAGTTCCCGCCGGGGAGCATGGGCCCCAAGGTCGAGGCCCTGTGCCGGTTCGTCGATTCCACCGGACGTCTCGGACTCGTTACATCGGTCGAGCTGTTGCAGGAAGCCCTTCGAGGCGAGGCAGGAACGCGCATCGTTCCCTAGGCGGTGGAAAATTGTTTCGCGTTTGTGACGCGCGTCACAGCGCGGGGCTCCCGTTGGGGTCACGCTGCTTCAATGCGTGCGTTGCCGGCCCTCGCTCTCGCCGTCGCCCTCGTCGTCTTGGGGGCGGAGCCGGTCGAGGCGACCGAGACGCCGTGGCTCGTTCCCCCGGTGGACGCGTCGGTTTCGCGTCGGTTCGAGGATCCCGGGGCATCGTGGGGCGCGGGGCATCGGGGCATCGACTACGCCGCGGCGCCCGGAACCGCGGTGCGCGCTTCGGCGCAAGGGGTGGTGTCCTTCGCCGGGCCCGTCGCCGGCAACCTCGCGGTTTCGATCGACCACGCTGGGGGCCTCACGACCACCTACACGCGCCTGTCGGAGGTCTTTGTGGGGGCCGACGATGTCGTCGATGTCGGGCGATGGATCGGACGCACAGGATCGGCCCACGCCGGCGTGTCGGGACTCCATTTCGGAGTCAAGCTCGATGGTGCCTACGTCGATCCTCTTGCCTACCTCGGCCCGGTCGATGGGAGCAATGCCCTGAGACTTGCCCCCTTTCACCAGGAGGTGGATGGATGCCGCGACCCAGATGCATCGAACGGTGCAATCGGTGCCCCTAACGACAACGTCGCGGTCGCGATCGCGGGAATCTCGAGCAAGACCAGGGGAGGCGTCGACGCAGACATCTACGAGACCGGTCCTGAGCACCTCGGGTATCCGCCCGATCGTGTCTATCGCTTTTCCTACCGGGGGGTCGCCGGTCCGCGACTCCACCGGCGGTACACCCGACAGGACACTTACGGCGACCTGCGGGTGGCGGCGGCAAGGCTGCGCGATCTCCTCGAGGAGATACGCCGAAGGCACCCCGACCGCGGGGTCGACCTGATAGCGCACTCCCAGGGCGGAGTGGTCGCGCGCGTCTTTCTGGAAGCGATGGCAAGGACCTGGGACCCGGCTCTTCCACCGGTCGAGCACCTCGTCACGTTCGCGACACCGCACACCGGCGCCCCCCTCGCCGACGCGATCGAAGACATCGCAAGCGACGGATCCGTGGGCTCTTTGGTTCTTGACCACGCCTCGGGATGGTCGCGCGCGGGCGGACCCTTGCCCGACCCCTATTCGGTCGCGGTTACTCAGCTCAGAACCGATTCAGACCTCATCAGTTGGATGCAGACCGAAGACATCGCGTACGGGACGCGCGCGCTTGCTCTTGCGATGCCGCACGACGTGATCGTCCCGGCGGATCGTTCCCGATTCGACGGCGAGGCGAACCGCATACTTCCGCCCGAGGGTGGCAACGGGCACGGCGGGATCGTGAGGTCGCGGCTCGCGCACGCGGTGGCGCGCACCTTCCTGCGCGACGCGCGACCGACCTGTCCTGGTGGGTGGGATCGCTGGGGCGGCTTCATCGGAAGGGCGATCGGTTTCGTGGAGGGAAGACTCGGGGCGCTGTTCACCCCGAGCAAGGGCTGGTTCGGCAAACGCCGGACCGAGGTGACCCGGGCCGTAGCCACTGGGATGAGGTGGGCGGGTCGGCAACTCGGCAGGGTGGTGCGGCTCGGGACCGTTGTGGGGTGGTGAGGAATTTCGAGAATGGAAAGAGCCCCCTCCGTCGGGGGGGGATGGGCGGATAACGGAGGGGGCTCAAGTCCCGGGTGGGGGACTGCTTGTGACGTAAGCACATTGTGATTCTTTTCACATAGGACCGCAAGCGCCTAAGGTGCAAGGATAGGAGCCTTGTTTTGTATCTCAAGCACAAACCGGGCCCCCGCCCCGGTCGGCTTCTAGGATTGCGGGCATGACCGCCAATCGGCTCCCCCTCGACGTCCCCGGCCTCGAAGAGGAGTTCGCTCGCATCGAGGTGCGGCGGAGCACCAGGCGCAAGAAGACGATCTCGGCGGAGATCATCGGGGACGCCCTCGTGGTATCGATCCCGCAGCGGATGTCGCGCGCCGACGAGCAGCAGTGGGTCCAGCGCATGGCGACGAGGATGTCCGAGCGCAAACGGCGGGACCGGCTGAACGCGGACGGCGCTCTCGAACGCAAGGCGGAACAGCTCGCCGATCTCTACGTGGACGGGGTTCGGCCGTCCGAGATCTCGTGGATCACGACGCAGAGGTCGCGCTGGGGCTACTGCAGCCCGGACGAGAAGGCCATCAGATTGTCCCTGGCGCTATCGGAGTGCCCAAACTGGGTGCGTGACTACGTCATCGTGCACGAGCTCGCTCACCTGCTCGTCCCCGATCACTCCGATGCGTTCTGGCACCTGGTCAATCGCTACCCGCTGACCGAGCGGGCGCGCGGGTTCTTGATCGCCAGGGGCATGGAAGAGGGGGCCTAATCCCCGGTCATCCAAAACACGATTTCTTCGTACCCGGCCCGCTCGAGGATTCCGACCGCGAGCCCGGCGCGCACTCCGATGCCGGCTACGACAACGATTCGCTCCTCGTCCTCGAGCTCTCCCGTGCGCGCCCAGAGTTGCTCGATCGGAATGCGAGTTGCACCCGCCACGGCAGACGATCGGGGGTCGCCGACGTCCAGGATCTTCCCCTCGGGAGGCCGGCTCCCGGCCGCGATCTCGGTTGAGGCCAGAGCCCCGTGTCTTTTCGCCCTCAGGTTGATGGCATCGTCGACGACACCGAGGACGGTGAAGCCCTTGCCCCGAAGGGACGCGGCGGCATGAGGAAGGTCTCCGAACCCGAGGTCACACAGGAGGAGGGGCAGGCTCAACGGCAAGCAATCGCGCGCCCGTGATGCCAAGCCGGGGCCTGACTCGTAGCGGAGCGCGAGGCTGCCCGGTAGGTGGACATCGAGGTATTCGCCGATCTTTCGCAAGTCGACGAACGCGGCACCCGATTCGACCTGCGATACCGCCTCCTCGAACGACAGTTTCCTCAGCGTTGTGGTCACGATCATGGCCGTACTCATACCAGACCCGCAAGGGCCCATACTGGCGACATGGTCGGAATCGTCTTTGTGCTCTTGCTGCTCGTTCCGCTCGCCGAGCTGTGGGTCATCGTTCAGGTCGCCCAGGGGATCGGCGTGCTCAACGCGATCGGCTTGCTGCTGTTGGTGTCGGTCGCGGGCGCGTGGCTCCTCAAACAGCAGGGGATGGCGACGTGGAGACGCCTTCAAGCGACGCTGCAGCGCGGCGAGATGCCGACCGGCGAGGTGACCGACGGGGCGATGATCCTGCTCGGAGGCGCGCTGCTCCTGACTCCGGGATTCATCACCGACGTCGTCGGCCTGGTGCTACTCGTACCGGTAACTCGCACCGCCTTGAAGGGAGGGATGCGGAAGCTGCTCGCCCGTTGGGCGCAGAGGAGGAGCCGCGAGCGTGGCGTCTACTCTGCAACCGTCCTCCGCGTCGAGCGCGACGAAGGAAACGGGCCTACGAGGCCTTCGGAGGGCCCTCCTTCGCCCCCTCGATCCGACGGGGACGGTTCTCGGGATAGGGGATAGCCGGGCCTATGTGCCCCTCTTCCGGATAGGCGCGGCGGTCAAAGTCGCGCTGAGGGCGCTGCCTAGCGTTCATCCGGACGCGCACTTTCTCGGGGTACTCGCCGACGTGGACCGGAACCTCCAGCGACTCGGCGACTTCCCTTGCCTCGTCCTCGGAGTGAAACACCCAGCGATCCCACGATCCGTCTTCGTCGACGAGCACGACCTGTGCGTCGTTGAGACCGATGCGGATGACCATCGCGTCGACCCCCTGTCGGCGCGCGACGAAATCGCGCGGGGTTCTGATTCTTGCCCCGCCCTCGGGGACGTTCTCGAAGGGCCACGCGCGCTCTTCCGCCATCGCCTGGAAGGTAGCATGAGGCCGTGCGGATGAAGCTCACGATCCTGGTCGCAACGGTCGCGGTGGTGTGGGTTCTCTATCTCGGCCCCCGCCGCATGCCCCGCTCCCGCCTCGAAACCTAGCTCAGGCAACGGCTCCCGTAATATGCGCCGCATGCCGGATCGGCTTCAGGGCAAGGCATGCATAGTTACCGGCGCCGGCCGGGGGATCGGGCGCGCCATCGTCATCGCCTTCGCTCGCGAGGGCGCACGAGTGGTGGTGAACGACGTCGACGCCGAGGCGGCCGGATCCGTGGTCAAGGAGATCGAAGCGCTCGGCCGCGAGGTCGTCGCGAATACGAGCCCGGTTGGATCGGCGGCGTCGGCCGAATCCATTCTTAGGACTTCGTTGGAGGCGTTCGGCCAGGTCGATGTCTTGGTGAACAATGCCGGGATACTCCGCGACCGCATGGTCCACAACATGAGTGAGGAAGAATGGGATCAGGTCATCGACGTCCATCTGAAGGGGACGTGGGCGTGCGGACGTGCGGTCATCCAGCACTGGAGGCCGCTGGCCAAACAGGAGGCGAAGTCCGGTGAGACGACGCATCGCAAGATCATCAACGTCACCTCGGCCTCTGGACTCATCGGCTCGGCCGGCCAGTCCAACTATTCGGCCGCCAAGATGGGCATCGTGGGTCTCACCAAGACGTGGGCCAAGGAACTGGGCCGCTATGCAATCAACGTAAACGCGATCGCTCCGGCCGCGCTGACCGCCATGACCGAGCCGCTGCTCGACGATCCCGAGGACGCCAAGCGTCGCCTCGCACGCTTCGCGTTGGGCCGCTACGGGGACCCCGAGGAGATCGCTCCGGCATTCGTGTTCTTCGCCGCCGACGAGTCGAACTACATCACCGGCCAAGTGTTGTGCGTCGACGGGGGCCTGGTTATCTGAAGGGGACGATCAGATGAGCCGGGCGGCCGCAAACGCGAGACCGGCGACTGCCAGAACGGCCGATGAGGTGATCCCCACCATGGCGGTGATCATCGTCCTGGTTTGAGCTTGTATCGCTGCATTGAGCTCGGCCCGAAACGTGGCGAGCACGCGGTTCTCGGTGGCCTCGAGGCGCGCCTCGACCCACATCTTCAGCTGATCGAGGTCCCGCTTGGTGGCGACATCGGCCCACCCCACGGGGGGGAGATGCTCCATCAGCACGGCGGCATGCTCCTTCCCCAGCACGTGCTCCAGGCGGTTGAACAGCCCGGCGAGAACTCTCATCGATCACCATTGTGCGCTCCTTTGCATTGCGGGGCAATCGGTCGAGGCCAGCGTAGAGAGGGGGTGTGACATAACTTCACCGGAACAACACGCAAGGCACGATGAGAAAGGGCGGAGCACGCGCCTCCTTTAAGATCGACGCCTATGTCCGACTCGAAGAAGGTTCCGCTGACTCAGCAGGCCTACGACAAGCTCACAGCTGAACTGGATTTCTTGGAAGGCGAACGTCGCCAGAAGATAGTCGAGGCCATTGCCGCGGCCCGAGCGCATGGCGATCTCAGCGAGAACGCCGAGTACCACGCGGCGCGCGAGGATCAGGGCCGCAACGAGGACAAGATCCGGCGCATCAAACAGATGATCGAAAATGCCGAGATCATCGACACCACCGGTGACGACGACGGCGTGGCGAGACCGGGCAAGCTCGTGACGATCAGATACGAGGGCGACGACGAGGCCGAGACCTACCTGCTGGGTATGCGGGCGGAGGCCGGGGAGCACGACTCCCTTACCCCAGAGTCACCGATTGGAAGCGCACTCATCGGACATCGGAAGGGCGAGACCGTCGTGGCCAAAGTCCCCGCGGGGGAGCTCAAGGTCGAGATCCTCGAGGTCCGCCGGCCCTAGTTAGTCGGTAGCCGCAGAACACCGCGGCGCCACACCATCTCGACGCGCGTCAGCGCACGGACGTCTTCGAGCGGAGCGCCCGATACCGCAACGATGTCGGCGAACCTTCCTTCCGCCAGCGCTCCGATCCGCTCGAGGCCGAGCCAGTTGGCCGCTGCGATGGTCGCCGAGCGGACGATTTCCTCGGAGGTCATCCCGGCCTCGCCCATCGCCTCCACTTCGCGTCGGTCGATGCCGGGCTCGGGCCCGACGTTGCCGAGATCGGTTCCGTACACGACGCGTCCGCCCGCTTCGAGGAAGCGGCGCGTGTTGTCGATAGCGATTTGTCTGTCTCGCTCGAACCGAATCGACAGGGTCGGAACGACAACGACGCCCTGCTCGACCATGCGCGCGATAACCGCGTCGGGGATGCGCTCCGCGCTCATGAGCATGTGAGCAAGCTCGTCGATACCGGCTTCGAGGGCCACGTCTAACTGTTCCAAACCGAAAACGTGGCCGGTGACTCGGAGGCCGCGCTCGTGCGCGTGTTCGACGATGGCCCGGAGGGTCGCACGGTCGAGGACGGGACCGACCTCCGGATTGAGCGCGACCTTGATGACGTGCGCGCCTTCGCGGGCGGTGGTCTCGACGGCGTGGTGTGCGTCGTCGGGGGAGGCCACCGTGCGGCCCGTGCCGGGCGGCGCCCAGCCGGCCCTGGTCGGATAACCGCCTTCCACGGTGAGCATCGGGCCCGCGGCCAGGATCGTCGGGCCTCCAAAGTCCGCGGTGCACGACCTCTCGACCACAGGAAAGATCAGTCGGGACGGCCACGCGAGATCGCGCACCGTCGTAACGCCGCCCGTGACGACATCGAGCGGGTCGCAGAGCCCGATGTGGACGTGGGTGTCGATGAATCCCGGCAAGAGCGTCAGGCCGGGCGCGTGGACGCGTTCGAGATCGTCCGGCGCCGCGACTGCGGAGCGAGGGCGAATCTCGGCGATGATCCCGTCGCGTACGATGACCACGGCGTCCTCGACCGGATCGAGATCCTCGTCCACGAGCGCGGTGCCACCGACGATGGCAAACGACGAGGACTCGGACGACTGGTTCACATCCGGGTCAGGGTCGCCCGTGCAGGCGGCGAGCGCAAGCGCGGATGGCTTTTCCCGCACCCGCGCGATAGAAATCGTCCATGGCTCCGCGCGCCCGGCCCCCGAAACCGGTCAATTCGGTTCTCGCTGCTTTGGCCCGCGGCGCGCTCGGGCGAAGCTACGTGCCCGAGGTCCCGGAGAGGATGCTCGGACGCATTGCCGCACTTCCCACCGGGCAACAGAAGCAACTGCTGAATGTCTTGCGCATGCTCGACACGAAGCGGGGTGCCCTGTTGCTCACCGGCAAACGGATTCCGGTGTCGTGGCTTTCCCCCACGGCCGCGGAGGCGATCCTTCAGCGCTGGAAGGTGGGCCGGCTCGCGGCGCAACGAACGCTGGCGCGCACCATCACCGCCTTGGCAACGACCTCGCTCTACGGATATCCCGGCCCGGACTGGGATCGGATCGGTTACCCCGGCCCCCTCGGCCCCGCCCCCGATGAGCCCAAGCGCCTCGAGCCGATCACCGTTGAATCCGACGAGGTACTGCGCTGCGACGTTGTGATCGTCGGCTCCGGCGCCGGTGGCGGGTGCGTCGCCGGGCGTCTCGCCGGGGCCGGCCTCGATGTCGTCGTGCTCGAGAAGGGCGGCTATCGAAACGAGTCGGACTTCCATCATTTCGAGTCCGAAGCCAGTCGCGAGCTGTACCTGTACGGCGGCGCGCTGGCCACCAAGGATCTCGGCGTTCAGATCATCGCCGGGTCGACCCTCGGCGGGGGCACTGTCGTCAACTACACGACGTCCTTCCGAACCCCCGACTACGTGCTTCGTCAGTGGGCCGAGGTTTCGGGCATCGAGGCGTTCGTATCCGGCGAGATGGAGGAGTCGCTGGACGAGGTCGCCGAACGACTCGGAGTGAACACGGACTCGAGCGCCGCCGGGAAGAGAGACGCGCTTATGGAAGAGGGCCTGAAGAAGCTCGGCTGGCACGTGGACATGATGCCCAGAGCGGTGCGCGGCTGCACCCAGGACGAGTCGTGCGGTTACTGCGGTTTCGGCTGCCGGGTGGGCGGCAAGCAGTCGACGATGCGCACGTACCTCGAAGACGCGACCAACCACGGAGCTCGTCTCGTCGTCGGCGCCGACGTGCGCCAGGTCACAATCGCAGACGGGCGGGCCACCGGCGTCGATGCGGTCGCAAACGGGCATCGCCTGCGCGTCGAGGCCCGCGCGGTCGTCGCCGCCGGTGGAGCGATCGAGACGCCCGCGTTGCTGTTGCGATCGGGGCTGCGCGGCCGGGTGGGACGGAATCTTCACCTTCACCCGGGGTCGGCGGCGTGGGGGGTGTTCGACGAGGACGTTCGCATGTGGGAGGGCACGACCCAGGCGCGCTACTCAAACGAGCTCAGGGACGTCGACGACGGATACGGACCGATCTTCGAGACCGTTCCCGTCCACCCCGGGTCCTGGGCCGCGGCGATGGATTGGCGCTCGGCCGAGCATCACCGTTCGATGATGGACAAGTACAAGAACATCTCGTTCTGCGCCGCGCTCCCGCGAGACACGTCGGATGGGCGAGTACGCATAGGGCGGGACGGAAGCCCGATCGTCGAATACACGCTCAACGGCGACGACGAACGCAGGATCGCCGACGCGATCCTCGCGGCGGGAAGGGTGCTCGAGGCCGCGGGCGCCAAGGAGATCTTTTCCCCGCACCCCGACTACGTCTCTTACGTCCCGGGGGTGCCGGGCGCTCACGAGAGATGGGCTGAGGAGACGAGACGACTGGGCTACCGCAAAGGCGCCGCATCGCTGTACTCGTATCACCAGATGGGCTCGTGCCGGATGGGAGTCGACCCGTCGTCGTCGGCCGTCGGGCCGGACAACGAGACACACGAAGTCGCCAATCTCTTTGTCGCCGACGGCTCGACCTTCCCGACCGCTTCGGGGGTTAACCCGATGCTGTCGATCTACGGGATCGCCAACCGGGCGGCGAAGAAGATCGCGGCCCGCTTTTGACCTGCTAGTACGCTGGCTTCGTATGCCGGCGCGACTCGACGAGCTGATCGAAGCTCAGGATCTGAACGGGCTCTTGCGCGCGGTCGACGGTCTGTGCGAGGCACGCGCGTGGGACGAGCTGCTCGATCTCGCCGACCGCTGCGAGGAGGCGCTGGAGCGCGGCAAGCAGCTGTGGCCGATCTCTCAGCACATCGACTACCGCCTTGCGCTCGAAGCGCCGGGCTCCGTGGCCGCACTGGTCCTCGACACACGTTCGACGCGGTTTGCCCTCGGCCCTCTCTCGGAGGTCGCGGCCTCGACCCATACGTGGGCCGAGCTGCGAGATCACATCAAGGAGCCGCAAGTCGCCGCATACGCGGCACAGGAGCGGGTGCTGCGCGGCGAGGTCCTGAACGGGGACGAGCGCGCTCATCCCGAGGTGCTCGAGCTCCCGCTTCACCTCGAGGAGTGGGAGCCCACCTACCGACTGGCGACGTTCGCATCGAACCACGTCGACATCGCCGAGCCGTGGACGCCGCGTGCTCCTCTCGTCGAATGTAACGCGGAGCCGGGGCCGGAGCTCGACGAGCCCGAGATCACAAACGCCCTTCTCGACCTCGTTCAACCGTGGACCTCGGAAAGCAACGGCGCGGCGCGCGCGGTCGCGGCGGAAGGAGAAGCCGCCGCGGCAACTTCGTTGCTGACATACCCGCCCTTTCGCATCGGCGCGCTCAATATCGCGGAGGCCGTGCAGCTCATGGCGTGGGCTGCGGCCAGTGGCGGAGCGCACGGGCGCCGGCGCGGAGCCGCCTACGGGCGTTTCCTCACGTGGAACACGGCCGCCCTGCTCGCCGATCTCGACTGGCCCCCCGACGGGGACGAGCTCGCACGCGCGCTCGCGGACCTGCGTTTCTTTCGGTGGGACGAGGGCGGACCCGAAGAAGGATGGGTGCTCAGGATCGCGGTCGACGACCCGGCCCACCGGTGGGCCGCGGCGATCGCGGCTACCGACATCCTCGAAAGCGGCGAGGAGATGTGAGGCTTTCTCTTGCTCACCGGATGCGCCGCGGCAAATCTATGAAAGTGTGGGACGCGATGAGAGACGAAAGAGGAGCGATCGCAGAGCCGGTCGTCATCCTTTTATGGGCGGTGCTCATCGTTCTCACCGTGTGGCAGATCATCATGTTCACTTTCACCTCGACCTCGGCAGAGAACGCGGCGCGGCTCGGGAGCCGGGTCGCGTCTCTTGGGGGCGACGGCGAGGGCGCGGCGCTCGAGTCCCTCAGCTCGTGGTTGCGTGACGGGGCCTCGGTGCAAATCGACGAGGTCGCGGTTACCGTCGCGGTCGAGGTGCCGATCGTGGTGCCGTTCCTGAGCAGCGACAAGGTCGCGCTAAGCCGAACCGCCGACTTGCGCGATTGATCGGTCGGCAGGGTTCAGAGCCCCAGCGACTTGGCGATGATGTACTTCTGAATCTCTGAAGTGCCCTCGACGAGCGGGAATATCCGCACCAGGCGGTAGATGCGCTCGAGCGGGAGCTCGCGCATCCATCCCATGCCACCGTGCACCTGGATCATGCGGTCGACGACGTCGTTGACCATTTCGGAAGCGAAGAGCTTGACGATCGACGACTCCTGGATGACGGCATCGCCGTGGTCGTACTTCCACGCGCACTCGTAGGTCATGAGCTTCGACGACTTGATCTGGATGAGCGACTCGACGATGTGGCCCTGGATGTACTGGTTCTTGCCGATCGGCTTTCCAAACGCCTTGCGTTCCTTCGCGTAGTCGAGGCCCAGGCCAAAGCAGAAGTCGGCGATACCGTTGCACGCCGCCGCGATTGACAGCCTGCCCATTGCAAGAAACTGCATCGCCGCGTAGAAGCCCATGCCGACGTTCTGCGATCCCCCGAGCACCTGCTCTTCGGGAACGCGGCAATCGGTGAAGATGAGCTCGAACTGACCCTCGCCCTCGACCATGCCCCGCTGGGCGCGGCCGACCTCGAATCCCGCCGTGCCAGCCTCGACGATGAACGCGGTGATGCCTCCCTGGGCCCGCTTCTCCCTGTCGGTGACCGCGAACACGAGAGCGAAGTCGGCGTGCTTGCCGTTGGTGATGAAGTGCTTGGTGCCGTTGAGCACCCACTCCCCGCCGTCTTTCGTCGCAGTCGTCTTGATGTTCTGCGCGTCCGAGCCTGCGTCCGGCTCCGTGAGCGCGAAGCACATCGATTGCTCCGCGGTGATCAGCGGCGTGAGGTACTTCTTCTTCTGCTCGCCGGTGCCCGAGAGAAGCACCCCGGTCGGCCCCTCGGGCCCGTAGGTAGTGAAGGCGGCCAACCGGCACCCGGTGCGGGCCGCGGCCTCTCGGAGCAGGACCATGCCGAGCTGCGGGAGCCCGCTCCCGCCGACGTCCTCCGGGAAGTCGGCGGCGTAGAAGCCGAGCTCCGCCGACCGCCGGCGCACCCGGTCGCGGAGCGCGACCGGGATGTCGTCTTGTTCGGGGTCGAGCTCGGACTCCTCAAGGGGGCGCAGCTCTCGCTCGATGAAGCTCACGAGGTCCCGCCCGAGTTGGGCGTATTCGTCCGGTATGGCGAAATCCATGAGCTCCTCCTGGGTGTCGGAGCCCCAACGATAAGACCCCGTGAGCCTCGCGGTCGCTCAGGTTTTTCCAGCCGTTCGCCGATGGACAACGGAGAGACTAGTTAAAGGGGCAAAACTGCCGTGCGGGAACGGGAATCGGGGTTCACCCTGATCGAGCTTCTGGTCGTGATTCTCATCGTCGCGATCCTCGCCGCGGTCGCCATCCCGGTCTTCCTCCGCCAGCGCGAAAAGGGCTTCGAGGACCAGGTGCGATCCGAGTTGAAGAACGCGGCCATTGCGATTGAGAGCTATGCGACCGAGAACAACGGAAACTACGGAGCTCTAAATGCCGATCCACAACTCGCCAACAAGCTCAAGGAGCAGGGATTTACCATTCCGAGCTGGGCGACATCGTTCACCGTGAAGGCGAGCGGGACGACGTACTACTGCATCAGGGCGGTCCACAGCCGGCTTCCCGCCGCGAGCGAGTGGCAGATCTCGACCTATATCAACACCAACGGGGAACCCCGGCCCACACCCGACGACTGCCCATAACGCTTCCTCGGGCTACCTGAGCGGGAAGGGCCCGTGATCCGACTTGTTCTTCGAATTGCTAGCGAAGCCCAGGGAGGTCTGGACTGAAATCAAGCGAGACTGAGGGCTCATTACCCCTGATCTCATCGTCGGGCCAGGTGGCTTCC
>JBOGXF010000005.1:0-7048 GCA_050694275.1 Actinomycetota bacterium
ACGCGCCTACGGGTTCCATTCCGCGGAGGCTGCCATCGCGCTCGTAATGCTCGCGTGCGGCCCTATCGAGTTGCTTCCACCTCATGAGAAGGCCGTGGTTTGACCTACATCGATGTCAGGAGAGCCAGAAATAGCGACATGCCGGCCGAACGCATCCTCGCGAGTGGCATCACCGATCTTCTCGACGTCGAGGAGCTGCGCAGCGAGGTGCGGGACAAGTACCGAGAGGTCGCCGAGAACCCCCACGGCGACTACCACTTCCATACCGGCCGGAGACAGGCGCTGCGCCTGGGCTATCCAGAGTCGGCGCTCGACCGGCTGCCGGAAGAAGCATGCGAGGCGTTCGCCGGTGTCGGGAATCCGTTCCACTGGGGAACCCCGGCGCCGGGCGAACGCGTGGTCGACTTGGGCTCCGGGGCCGGCATGGATTCGTTCCTGTCGTCCCTGTGGGTCGGCCCGTCGGGGCGCGTCGTCGGCGTCGACATGACCATCGAGATGGTCGGGCGAGCCGGAGCGCTCGCGTCCACCATCGGAATCGACAACGTCGAGTTCCGCGCCGGGTTGATCGAAGATCTTCCGGTCGAATCCGGTTGGGCCGATGTCGTCATCTCCAACGGGGTCGTCAATCTCTGCCCGGACAAGTTTCGGGTCTATAAGGAGGTCTACCGGGTGCTCAAGCCCGGCGGGCGCATGATGATCGCCGACATCTGTGTCGAGAAACCGATCCCCGCCTCCGCGCTCAAGGACATCGATCTTTGGACCGGCTGAATTGCCGGTGCCCTGCCGTGTGCAGGATGGGAGACGGTGATTAGGGGGGCCGGCCTCACTGACGTCGAGCTCGGCCCGCCGGTCGACACGTTCGGCGGGGCGAGCGGCGAGGGCAAGGCGCGGGAGTTCGGCACCTACGGTCGCCCGATCCGCGCCCGCAAGCCCTAACGTCACTCGGCGAATTAGGAGAGGCCCACGGCCCCCGGGCGTCCGTGACACTGCTTGTACTTCTTGCCGCTGCCGCACGGGCAGGGGGCGTTGCGCGGGATCTTCTCCGACCGGGCCTGCTGCACGAGCGGTTCGTCCTCGTCGGCGCCCTCGACCTGGCCGTCGCCGCTTTCGGCCGCCGGCGGCGCCGGCATCGACGCCATCGGGATCTGCCGCCGCTCTTGGCGCATGCGGGCGGGCCGGCTCTCTTCGCTGCGCACGGTCTCGACGTGGAACATGTAGCGGGCGAAATCCTCTTTGATCGTCTCCTGCATGTTCAGGAACATGTCGAATCCCTCGCGCTGATACTCGACGAGCGGGTCCTTCTGGGCCATCGCCCGGAGCCCGATGCCCTCCTGCAGGTAGTCCATCTCGTAGAGGTGCTCGCGCCAGCGGTTGTCGATGACCGACAGGAGGACCAGCCGCTCGATCTGACGGACCTGCTCTGCCCCCAACTGCTGCTCGCGCTTCTCGTACACCTCGATCGCCTCGGTGAGAAATCGCTCGGCGGCATCCTCGTAGGAAACCGCGTCGGGATCGAAGTCGTCCTGGCCCAGCTCGGTTGGATACACCTCTCGGATGCGAGCGAAGAGCTGATCCCAGTCCCAGTCTTCGGGATGGACGTCGGGATTGGCGTTCTCGGCGACCGCGCCTTCGACGACATCGGTGACGAGCTCGAGCGCTTCTTCGCGGAAGTCCTCGCCTTCGAGGATCTTGCGGCGCTCCGCGTAGATAACCTGCCGCTGCTTGTCCATGACCTCGTCATACTTGAGCACGTTCTTTCTGATCTCGAAGTTCATGGACTCGACCTGAGTCTGCGCCCGCTCGATCGCCTTGGACACCATCTTGGCCTCGATAGGAACGTCCTCGGGGATCTTGAGTCGTTCCATGATCCCGGCGATGCGATCGGATGCGAACAACCGCATGAGGTCGTCGCCGAGGCTCAGGTAGAAGCGGCTCTCGCCCGGATCGCCCTGCCGGCCGGAACGGCCGCGCAGCTGGTTGTCGATCCGGCGCGACTCGTGCCGCTCGGTGCCCAGCACGTATAGGCCGCCGACTTCCAGAACCTCTTTCTTCTCTACGTCGCATTGCGACTTGAACTTGTCGAACAGCGGCTGGAACTGCGACTCGTACTCGGCCTTTTCCTCCGGCGAGTAGAGATCGAGCACGTACGCGTCCGGGTCCCAGCCGGCGGCGATCATTTCCTGGTTGGCCATCCCCTCGGGGTTGCCACCGAGGACGATGTCGACCCCCCGCCCGGCCATGTTGGTGGCGACGGTGACCGCCCCGACCCGCCCGGCCTGAGCGACGATCGCCGCCTCCTTCTCGTGGTTCTTCGCGTTGAGAACGCTGTGCGGCACGCCGCGCTTGGACAGGACCCGCGACAAGTGCTCGGACTTCTCGACCGAAACGGTGCCGACCAGGACCGGCTGACCCTTCTCGTGTCGCTCGGCGATGTCGTCCGCCACCGCGTTCCATTTGGCGTCCGCGGTCTTGTAGATGAAATCCTGCTCGTCGGCCCGGATCATCGGCATGTTCGTGGGAATGATCGCGACCTCGAGCTTGTAGATGTGGCCGAACTCGGAAGCCTCGGTCGCGGCCGTCCCGGTCATGCCGGCGAGCTTGTCGTACATGCGGAAGTAGTTCTGCAGGGTGATCGTGGCGAGGGTCTGGTTCTCTTCCTTGATGCGGACGTTCTCCTTAGCCTCAATCGCCTGGTGCAGGCCCTCGGAATAACGCCGACCCGGCAGGATGCGGCCGGTGAACTCGTCGACGATCTTGACCTCGCCGTGCTCGACGACGTACTCGACGTCGCGCTTGTAGAGCTCCTTTGCCTTGAGCCCCACCTCGAGCTGGTGGACCATATCCACGTTGACGTGGTCGTAGAGGTTCTCAACGCCGAGGATCTCCTCGACCTGGGCCACGCCCTCCTCGCTAATCGCGACGGTACGTTTCTTCTCGTCGACCTCGTAATGGACATCGCGCCTCAGACGAGGGGCGATGCGAGCGAACTGCATGTACCACTTGGTCGACTCCTGCACGGCGCCGGAGATGATCAGCGGGGTTCGCGCTTCGTCGACCAGGATCGAGTCGACCTCGTCCACGATCGCGTAGTGGTGCCCACGCTGCACGAGCCGGTCGAGCTCGGTCACCATGTTGTCCCTGAGATAGTCGAAGCCGAACTCGTTGTTTGTTCCGTAGGCGACGTCAGCGGCATACGCGAGCTTGCGGTCCTGAGGTGCCATCTGGGCCTGGATGAGCCCGACCTTGAGCCCCAGGAACCGATAGATCTGCCCCATCCATTCGGAGTCGCGCTTGGCGAGATAGTCGTTGACCGTGACGACGTGGACGCCACTCCCTTCGAGCGCGTTGAGGTAGACCGCGAGCGTAGAGGTGAGCGTCTTTCCCTCGCCGGTCTTCATCTCGGCGATCCATCCCTGGTGGAGCGCCATGCCGCCCATAATCTGGACGTCGAAGTGGCGCTGGCCGAGAGTCCTCCGGGCCGCCTCGCGCGCGACGGCAAAGGCTTCGGGCAAGAGCTCGTCGACCATCTCACCCCGATCGAGACGCTCGCGGAACTCACCGGTCTTGGCCGCGAGGGAGGCGTCGTCGAGCGCCTCCGTCTCGGCCTCGAGCGCGTTGACGACCGGCACAACCGATTCGAGCAGGCGGAGCTTCTTGCCCTCGCCGGCCGTTAGGACCTTCCTGAAAATGCTCATAGGCGTCCCATTATCGAGGGTCGCGGCGGTTGTGGGCGACAGTTACTTGATGTCGAGAAGCTTCTCGCGGACCGCGTAGACAACCGCCTCCATACGGGAGTGCAGGTGGAGCTTCTCGAGGATGTTCCTGACGTGGTTCTTCACGGTGTTCTCGGAGATGAAGAGCTCAGCCCCGATGTCGCGGTTGTTCATGCCCTTCGCGACGAGCTTGAGGACCTCGAGCTCGCGCTCGGTTAGCCGGGGGCCGGGCACCTGGGCGCGCTCGTCGCGCCGTTTGACCATGGTGGCGAACTCGCTGAGCAGCTTCGACGCCATCGACGGCGATATGAGCGATTGCCCCGCCTGGACCGACCGGACTGCGCTCGCGACCTCCTCGATGGAGATCTCCTTGAGAAGGTAGCCCGACGCGCCCGCCTTGATCGCCTCATAGAGGTCGGCCTCCTCGTCGGAGATGGTCAGCATGAGGATCTTGGTCGACGGGAGCATGTCCTTGATCACCCGGGTCGCCTCGATGCCGGTCCGCTTGGGCATGCGGACGTCCATGAGGACGACGTCCGGGGTCGTGGCCTCGGCCTGCTCGACGGCCTCGTGACCGTCGTTTGCCTCGCCGACGACGTCGATGTCGCCCTCACCCTCGAGGACCATCTGGAGGCCACGGCGGAACAGAGCGTGATCGTCCACGATCAGCACCCGGATTGCGTCGCTCTGGGTAGGTTGGGTTGCTTCTACATTCGCCACGTAATTGGTCCCTTTTCGACGGATTACGGCCTGAGGGCAGTCTAGTCCCCCACAACCCACAATTCCCTAAGCAATTGTGCCTAGGTCACCACCAGGCAGATGAGCCGTGTTGCCTAGTGAGGGAATACACCCATCCGCAGGGCGGAGAGCCGAATTTGCCCCCGTTACCTCTCCGCCCGGCACGCGGCGAGAATCTCGACCCGGCTTGCCCCCGCAGCGAGCAGCGCGGTCGCCGCGGCCGCCGCGGTCGCACCCGTGGTGATCAGATCGTCGACCACGACTATCGAGCCCGTGCACGCACGTGCCGTGAAAGCGCCGGAAAGATTGCGGCGTCGCTCCGCCGCGCTGAGCTCGGTCTGATCGAGGCGGTCGAATACGGCTTCGAGCGCGGGAGTCACCGGGAGCCCGAGACGGGCGCCGACGCCACGGGCGAGCACCTCGGCATGATCGAAGCCGCGTTCTTTGATCCCCGCTCGCCGCCCGGGCACCCATGTGATCCTGTTCCCGAGCAGTCCGATACGCATCGCCTCATCGCAGATGCCGGCAACCAGCGGGGTCGCGGCCGCGCGCCTGGCCCGCAGTTTGAGATCGAGCACGAGGGCGCGCGCCGGATCCTCGTACACGAACGGGACGAGAACGCGCGCGGCCCCCGGAACGATGGCCTTCTCACGCGGTCGTCCCACCTCGCGCAGACACGGACCGCACAGGGCGGGGCCGCGCTCTCCACACCGGCGGCAGCGTGACGAGCCGAGCAAATCGACCGGGATCTTCCACACGAGATCACCGTATCGGGGCGGTGTGACGACTCCCCGGATGACCTTTGGTAGACAGGGGGCATGTCGTGGGAAACCATCACCGGGTGGCTGGACCTCAAGGCGGTCGAAATCGGCCTCCAGGTCGCCGGGACGCTGATCGTCGCACTCCTCTTGAGTCACCTGTTGCGGCGAGCGGTTCGCCGGGTCGAGGCCAAGGTGGCCGAGGAGACGACCCCCATCCGAACGCTGCAGCGCACTCAGACTCTCTCGAGGGTCGTGATGTCGGCCGGGATCGTGGTCATCTGGGCAATCGCCGCGTTCTACATACTGGCGGCCTTCGGAGCGAACCTCGCACCCCTGCTCGCAAGCGTGGGGATCGTCGGGCTTGCGCTGGGTTTCGGGGCCCAGAACCTCGTCCGCGACGTTGTCACGGGCTTCTTCATCCTGCTCGAGGATCAGTACGGTGTCGGCGACATCATCGAGATCAACCAGATCGCCGCGGGAAAGGTCGAGGAGCTCACCCTCCGAGTGACCGGGCTGCGCGCGCTCGACGGGACGGTGCATTACATCTCGAACGGCAACATCACTCACGTCGCCAACCGGTCGAAGGACTGGGCGCGCGCCGTGATCGATGTCGGGGTGGCGTACAAGGAAGATCCGGAAAGGGTCCGGGAGGTCCTGCAGGGAGTCGCGGTCGGAGCCAAGGCGGACGCCGAGATCGGCCGACTGCTCTACGCCGAGCCGGAGATTCTCGGGGTCGAGATGCTCGGCGAGTACGAGGTCACCTGGCGCTTGATCGCCGACGTCAAGCCGGGCAAGCAGTGGGACGTCAGCCGGGCTCTGCGCGAGAAGATCAAGGTCGCGTTCGACGAGGGAGGCATCGAGATCCCGTTCCCGCACCGGGTCATGATCAGCGCCGACCAAAGATCCGCAGCCGACTAACGACGGCCCCGCTCTTTTGGCCGTAGCTACACGTGATGTCGTTTTTCGCCAAAAGACGCGGCAGTAGCAGGTCCTCGAGCCGGCTCAGGACCTGTTCGGGACGCTCGTTCATATCCTCGTACAGCTCGTAGAGCACGCCCCAGCCCAGCGTCGTGAGACGGTTGTGCCGGCGGGCATCGCGTTTCGTTCGGTTGGCGTGCCATCTCAGACTGTGACACTCCACTCCAACCTTGACCGGTGGCCACGCGAGATCGAGCCGCGCCACGAAGCCGAGATCGTCGAAGACGCGATGCTGTCTGACGGGCGGAGGTAACCGCCGGCTCTTCTTCAACATCCGGTAGAACCGGGTCTCGAAGATGCTTTCGGTCGGGACCAGGACAGGATCCCTCGACTCGATGATCTCCCGCAGCACCGCGGCGCCGCGCAGCCCCGGTCGACGGAGATCGTCGAGCCGGCCCTTCACGCGCCCGAAGGTCGTCAGGCGATGACGCAGGGCGCTTTCGAGCGCTTCCTCGACGCGCTCTGGCCCGAGAACCGAACCCAGGTCCACGAGGGTTCGTTCGACCTTAGTCAGTCGGAACGGCGTAAGGAAACGGACGTCGCATCGCATCAGCGACTGCGAGCAATGCAGTGTGACGCCAGCCGGAGTCGAGCGCTGACTTCCCTGCAACGTGAATTCGACGAGTTCGCGATCGATGCCGTCGAGCCCCCAGTAGAGAGCTGCGGAGCGGTGGGACATGAAGGCGCGATCTCCAAGGCAGAATTGGGCCGCCAGAAGATGGCTCTGCCACGTGTCGGCGGCCACGAAAAACTCCACAACGGCGGCCATGAAAATCCCCACTGACGGCCATCAGAAATCCCCACTGACGGCCACCTGATCTCCTCGGAAATCACCGAAGCGAGCGCCCTCCTGGGCTT
>JBOGXF010000006.1:0-8736 GCA_050694275.1 Actinomycetota bacterium
GCGGCTCATCGATGCTGCCTTTGCCACTGCCGTGACACCGCCACGGCCCAACATTTGAGCCGCCGCGCCCGCCACTACCCGCCGTTGACGCTCATCCAGCAATGGCATCACCAGAGAGAAGAACCCAGCGAGCGGATCCTCGCCAATCTCCACCCGCCAACACTATATCGCGCGAGTTAAACTTTCGTGGACCCTTTAGCTACCGAGTGCTCACCACGCGACCTCTGAGGTGCTCTGGTGAGCACTCGGCGTGTTTGAAGCGATGAGAAGGACTCGGACACGCGTGCTCGCCGTCGCAATGCTCGGGGCACTTTCGCTCGCCGGGCTCCCGGCCGACGCCGCGGCCCCCGTTTCGGCGGGCCCGACGGCCGGCGGCTGGACGTCGGACAATGTCGAATATGTCGCGCATGTCCCCCTGAATTACGACAGCCCCGGGGCGCGGCTCGTGGGCAAGTTCCTCTATCTCACGACGTCGCGCGACCTCCGCGTCTACGACGTATCCGACCCCGTTTCACCGGAGCTTGTCGGGACCTTGGCGGTTGGCCAGACGCCCTACTTTGCCCAAGAGGACGTCGACACCAACGGCAAGATCCTCTTGATCGGCGGCCTAGTTATCAACGTGCGCGACAAGTCGAATCCCACGATCATCGGATCCCACAGCGCCAACGAGCACACGATCTCGTGCGTGCTCGGTTGTAAGTGGGCATACGGGTCTGCCGGCTCGATCGTGGACCTGCGCGATCCCAAGAATCCCAAGGTCGTGGGGGAGTGGGATACGGGGATGCCGGCCCAGGGCTCACACGACGTCACCGAGGTCGCGCCCGGCCTGGTGCTGACGTCGTCGCAACCGATCTTGCTGCTCGACGCCCGCAAGAACCCGGCCAAGCCGAGGCTCCTCGCGGTCGGATCCAACGAGGACCGGAGGTTCATCCACAGCAACCTGTGGCCGCGCCGGATGAAGGACAAGTTCTTGCTCGTCGGAGGAGAGACCCCGGGACCTACGTGTGGAGGCGCGGCGGCCGCGTTCATGACGTGGGACGCGACCAGATGGAAGAAGACGCGAAACTTCACGATGATCGACGAGTACCGCGTCGAGCAGGGGGTGCCGACCAATGGAGATGCTCCAGCCAACCTGTTTTGCACTCACTGGTTCGACACCCACCCCACATATAGCAATGGTGGCCTTGTCGCTCAGGGGTGGTACGAGCATGGGGTGCGCTTCCTCGACATCAACTCCAAGGGCAAGATCAAGGAAGCCGGCTGGTTCGTCCCGTGGGGCGGCTCGACCTCGGCGGCCTACTGGATCGACGACGAGATCGTGTACTCGGTCGACTACAACAGGGGTCTCGACATCCTGCGCTTTACTGGCAAGCCGTAGCCCCCAAGGTTGCGCGTTTCAGGACCCTGGGAGTGCCCGGATGCGCAACCTCGGAGGTGGGGGTTAGGGGCGGGCGGCGAGGGCCCGGTTGAAAACGTCGATGCCCGTGCCCACCTCGGGGTCGTTGCTCTTCGCCTCGCTCAGCTTAGCGAGGACACTTTCCCGCCCGGAGGGCTGCCCGAGGGACTCGATTAGCTCCATCGCGCGGGCCGCGTAGCGCAGGATCTGCTCGGTTTCGATCCCGCCGAGGTCGTTGAAGAACCACCCGCAAGAGGTGAACATCGCCATGGCGTTTTCCTGCATCTCGAGCAGCGTTCCCGCCCGTCCGGCCTGGACCGCGCTCGAGGGGTCGATCGCCTCGGCCGAGAGAAACGACTCGAGGCCCTTCTGGCCGACCACCACGTCGACGTAGCGATCGCGCCCCCCCCACGGGTCCTCCAGGATGTCGGAGCTCACACGCTCGTAGGCGTCGTCGGCCTTCTCCTTGAGGATCTCCAGCGCCGCTCGGAGCGGCGCGCGCCAGGCCTGATTCCACTCCGGGTCGCCTCCGGTGGAGCACCCGCAGTCTTCCTTCCAGCGGCCGACCCCATGCGGGCACGACCACGACGACCCGAGACCGCCCACGACCCCTGCCTCGAGACGCGGTGAGGTCTCGTTGAGGTAGGCCGCGTAATTGGTGGGCTCGAAGTCGTGCTTGTCGGCCTCGACGAAGAGCGCGTATGCGAGACCGACCTCGCCGAACTTGTGATGGTGTCCATAAGTCTCGCCGTCGGTCGCGGCGTGGATGAGATGGTCGTCGCGGTCGACACCCGCGATGAACATGTCCAGAAAGCCTTCCGCCGAAGCCATCGCGTTCTGAAACGCGATGGCGCGCGCGATGCCGCCGTCGTAGAAGAAGAGGGTGAGCGATCGGCCGGAACCATCGGGGTGCTCGTAGCGGTAGGGGAGCCGGGTGTCGATCCCTCCCTCTGTGACGCTGACCCATCTTCCGGCCTCGGCGCGCCAGCGCTGGGCCTGGTGCGGGGCAAGGATGGTGAAGCGCACTCCCTCTTCGATGAGCACGGACAGGATCCGGTCGTTGCACGCGGTTTCGGGGAGCCACATGCCCTCGGCCTCGCGGCCGAACCGGTGCCGGAAGTCCGCGAGGCCCCAACGCACCTGTGTGCGGACGTCGCGGTCATCAGACAGCGGCAGAATCGTGTGGTGATAAGCCTGGGCGATGGCATTGCCCCCCCCGAGTCGGGCGATGCTCTTCTGGTCTGCCTGCACGATGCGAGCGTAGGTCTGGGGATGGAACTTCTCGAGCCAGGCGATCAAGGTCGGCCCGACGTTGAACGACATGCGCTCGAAGTTGTTGACGATCACTTCACCCTTAGATGTCTGAAGGTCGGCGTAGACGTTCGGCCGGTAGCACTCCGCGTGCACTCGTTCGTTCCAGTCGTGAAACGGAGCCGCGCTCGGCTGCTGGTCGATATCGCCGGTCCACGGATTCTCGCGGGGAGGTTGGTAGAAGTGCCCGTGGACGACTATGCGAGCAGCCACACCACCGCCAGCGGAGGAAGGGTGATCTCGGCCGAGTAGTCGAGCCCGTGCCATGGGACGTTCTCCGCGGCGATCGCTCCCATGTTCCCGATGTTTGATCCCGCGTAGGCCCCGGCGTCGCTGTTGACGACCTCTCTGTATTCGCCGGGCTTCGGGAGCCCCAGCCGGAAGTTCTGGCGCGGAATCGGGGAGAAGTTGCCGACGCACACGAGGTGGTGCTCGCCGTCGGCGCTCGTGCGGAGGAACGAGAGGACGTTGTTGTCGGCGTCGTTTGCGTCGATCCAGCGGAATCCCTCGGGGGTGAAGTCCTGCTCCCAGAGGGCGGGAATCTCCTTGTACGTATGGTTGAGGTCGGCGACGAGCCGCTGGACCCCGCGATGCTGGTCGTAGTCGAGGAGGCGCCAATCGACGCTCTGGTCGTGGTCCCACTCGCGTTCCTGGGCGATCTCGCCGCCCATGAACAGCATCTGTTTGCCGGGATGAGCCCACATGTACGCGAGCAGGCCGCGCAGGTTGGCCATCTGCTGCCACCGATCGCCCGGCATCTTGTTGAGCAGCGATCCTTTGCCGTGGACCACCTCGTCGTGGCTCAGCGGAAGGATGAAGTTCTCGGTGTAGGCGTAGATCAGGCTGAACGTCAGGTTGTTGTGATGGTAGCGGCGGTGGATGGGGTTCTTCGAGAAATACAGAAGCGTGTCGTGCATCCATCCCATGTTCCACTTGAAGCCGAAGCCGATGCCGCCCAGATGGACGGGGCGACTGACGCCCGGCCACGCGGTCGACTCCTCGGCGATCATCAATACGCCGGGCTGCTCGTCGTGCACGACTGTGTTGAGCTCTCGCAGGAACTCGATCGCGTCGAGGTTCTCGTTGCCCCCGAATTGATTCGGGACCCACTCACCTTCCTCGCGGCTGTAGTCGAGGTAGAGCATGGACGCGACGGCATCGACGCGCAGCCCGTCAATGTGGAACTCCTCGATCCAGTAGAGCGCGTTGGAGATGAGGAAGTTGCGGACCTCGTTGCGTCCGAAGTTGAACACCGCCGTGCCCCAATCGGGATGTTCGCCGAGCCGCGGGTCGAGATGCTCGTACAGGGCGGTGCCGTCGAAACGGGCGAGCGCCCAGTCATCCTTCGGGAAGTGCGCGGGAACCCAATCGACGATGGCCCCGATGCCGGCCTGGTGGAGGGTGTCGACCAAGAATCTGAAATCGTCCGGGGACCCGAAACGGGCGGTCGGCGCGAAGTAGTTGCTGACCTGATACCCCCACGAACCGCCGAAGGGATGCTCCGCGACGGGCAGAAACTCGACGTGGGTGAAACCCAAGTCCCGGCAGTATTCCGCCAAGAGCGGCGCGATGTCGCGATAGCCGAGTGGCTCGCCCTGAGGGCCGCGTCGCCACGATCCGAGATGCACCTCGTAGACGGACATCGGAGACCGATAAGGATCCGCGGTCTTCCGCCGCGTCATCCACTCGTCGTCGCCGAAGCGATAAGCGGAGCGATGGGTGCGGCTCGCGGTCCCCGGAGGGACCTCGGTGGCGAAGGCGTATGGGTCGGTCTTGAGCGTCAGCCGTCGATCCGCGGTGAGGATCTCGTATTTGTAATGCGCGCCGTCGCCGACTTCCGGAACGAACAGCTCCCAGACGCCGGAACCGCCCATGCTGCGCATCGGGTGCAGCCGCCCGTCCCAGTTGTTGAACTCGCCGACCACGCGCACGGCACGCGCGTTGGGAGCCCAGACGGCAAAGCTCGCTCCCGACACGCCCTCGACCGTTCGCAAGTGGACACCGAGCAACTCGAACAGCCTGCGGTGACGACCCTCCCCGATGAGATGAACATCCAGGTCCCCGATGGTCGGGGGAAATGCGTAGGGGTCCTTCACCACGAAGGTCTTGCCGTCCGAGTAACCGACCTCGAGCTCGTAATCGCCGAGAGGTCCGTCGACCACCCCTTCGAACAGACCCGCCGGATGGATCACCTCGAGCTTTGCCGCGACGTCGCCGTCGACCAGGCACGTGACGGTCTGCGCCTCGGGGCGCCACGCCCTGACGACCGTTCGATCCCCCTGCGGGTGGCGCCCGAGGAGGCCGTGAGGGTCCCACAACTCGCCCCGCACCAACGCGTCGATGTCGGATCGGTGTGAGTGCTTCACGGGGCCGCCCCTCGCTCTATCACCCGATGAATCCCGCGCAGGGGGATCCGCAACCAGTCGGGCCGGTGGCTGAGCTCGTATCCCAGCTCGTAAAGGGCCTTGTCGATCTCGAAGACGTCGAGCATCACTCCGAGGGAGTCACGGTCGGCCGGCAGCAGGCGTGCTTCGTGTACCTTGCCCAGATAGCCGGACATAAACCGGTCCCGGGCAGCCGACTCCCAGGCTTCGGCCCACGGCTCGAGCGCCGCCCATTCGTCTGACTCGGGGGCGGCGCGCTCGAACAGACCGGCCAGCGCGGCGTAGCTGAACGATCGCAGCATCCCCGCCGTGTCCCGCAAGGGAGAGTGCTTGGCGCGACGCGTCTCGAGCGAGCGCGCGGGCTCCCCCTCGAAGTCGAGCACGATCCACCCTCTCGCGGTGTGGAGGACTTGTCCGAGGTGATAGTCGCCGTGGAGCCGCGTCTTGTAGCCCGGCTCCGGAATCGCGTTCAGACGTTCGATGCGCTCCTCGATTGCCGGTGCAACCTCCTGGAGCTCGGGGATATCGCGATCGAGGAGGTTGCGAAGGGACCTTCGCGCCGTGTCGGCCCAGCTTCCGAGATCGAACGCGTCGATGGGCTCGGATGCGATCTCGGGTTCGAGCCCGTCGCGCGCGAACAGGACGTGGATGCTCGCGGTGACGTCACCGAGCTCCTGAAAAGCCTCGAAGAGCCCCCCGGACCGCGCCTCGACCTCGGCGTCAGCGTCGTCGATGGGACCGATGCCGACCACACCGTCGTACAGTTCGAGGACGGAGTCGAGCGCGACGCGCCATCCCTCGGTTCCTCCGTGTATGAACTTCTGGGCGATCCCGAGGTCGAACGATGCATCGTCACCGTCGATGGTGCCCTCGTAGAGCATCTCCCCGACGTGCGGGGGGACGGCGTCGAAGCCTTCGTTGGTCAACAGGCGATTGAGCTCGAGATCCGGATTCTCGCCCATCTCGACGCGCCGAAAGACCTTCACGATCACATCGTCGTCGAGGATGACCGAGGAGTTGCTTTGCTCGGTTTCGAGAGGACGGGCCGAACGGCGGCCCGGCGGGGACATCGGATCCAGTCCCGGCCCCCCGAAGTGAAACGCTCCGCGGTCACCCTTGATCGTGTTGCCGTTCGCCATCATCTCGCCGATCAATCGCAGGCGATCGACATCCTCGAAGGCATCGCGCTGGGATCCGTCCTCAGAAACGAGCAGCAGCAGGTTGTAATGATCCTCTTGTCCGTCGGAAAAGATCACCTTGACGAGTCCCGCGACAAGGGCGGGAGGGCCGTCGTCGATGATCGCCTCGTCGGCCACTTGCACCTCGCCGATGGCGCGACCCTTCCCTCCGAACCAGCGGCGGTCGGGAAGGTCGTTCAAAAGCTGCTCGGTGTCGATCATTCTGACCCCTCGTCAACGAGTTGGAACCAGTAGAAACCGTGTGCGGGAAAGGTCAATAGGTAGGGGAGCTCCCCGACGCGCGGAAAACGTTCACGGCCGAGCAGCTCCACCGGATGCTTGCCCGCGTAGCCCGACAGATCTAACTCCGCTGCCTGGGCACGCCCGGAGAGATTGTTGGCGCACAGGACGATGTCGTCCTCGTGCGTGCGAATGAACGCGAATATCGCGGGATTGGCCGGATGCAACACATCAAAGGAACCGTAGCCGAACACCGGGTGCTGCGTGCGCACGGCAAGCATCTTGCGGAACCATTGCAAGAACGAGGACTGGTCGCGCTGTTCGGCCTCGACGTTGCATGCGGGAAATCCGTACACCGGATCCATCAGCGGCGGCAGATAGAGCTGCGCGAAGTCGGCGGTCGAAAATCCGGCGTTGCGGTCACCGGTCCACTGCATCGGCGTGCGGACTCCGTCTCGATCGCCGAGATAGATGTTGTCACCCATGCCGATCTCGTCGCCGTAGTAGATGATCGGCGTGCCCGGCAGCGAGTACAGCAGGGCGTGGAACAGCTCGATGAGGTCGCGGTTGTTGTCCAGTAGAGGTGCCAGCCGGCGGCGGATGCCGAGATTGAGCTTCATCCGAGGATCTTTCGCGTACTCCATGTACATGTAATCGCGTTCCTCGTCGGTGACCATCTCGAGAGTCAGCTCGTCGTGGTTGCGGAGGAAGATGCCCCACTGGCAGCCGTCCGGGATGGGCGGGGTCTGGTCGAGGATCTCGACCACCGGGTAGCGCACCTGGCGACGCGCGGCCATGAACATGCGCGGCATCAGCGGAAAGTGGAAGCACATGTGGCACTCATCGCCATCGCCGAAGTACTCGACCACGTCGCTCGGCCACTGGTTCGCCTCGGCGAGAAGAACGACGTTCTCGTAGTCGGCGTCGATCTCTTTGCGAACGCGTTTCAGGAACTCGTGCGTCTCCTGGAGGTTCTCGCAGATGGTGCCCTCTCGCTCGTAGAGATAGGGCACTGCATCCAGCCGGAATCCGTCCAGGCCCAGGTCGAGCCAGAACCGGAGCGCGGCGAGCATCTGCTCCTGCACCTCGGGATTGTCGTAGTTGAGGTCGGGCTGATGACTGAAGAAGCGATGCCAGTAGTACGCGCCGGCTTCGTCGTCCCACGTCCAGTTGGACTTCTCGGTGTCCAGGAAGATGATTCGTGCGTCCTCGTAGGGCTTGTCGCTGTCCGACCAGACGTACCAGTCACGCTTTGCGGAGCCCGGGATGCGCGCCTCTTGGAACCACGGATGCTCGTCGGACGTGTG
This sequence comes from Actinomycetota bacterium, assembly GCA_050694275.1. GTDB lineage: Bacteria > Actinomycetota > CADDZG01 > CADDZG01 > WHSQ01 > JBOGXF01. The sequence goes on from JBOGXF010000006.1 coordinate 7,817, forward strand.
GTTCATGACGAAGTCAGAGATCACTCGTATGCCTCGTCTGTGCGCTTCCTCGAGGAATTCCATGAAGTCGTTGAGGTTCCCGTACTCCGGCAGGATCGAATAGAAGTCCGAGATGTCGTAGCCGCCGTCTTTGAGCGGAGACTGGAAGAACGGCAGCAACCACACGCAGTCGATGCCGAGCCACTCGAGATAGTCGAGTCTTTCCGTCAGGCCCCTGAAGTCCCCGAATCCATCGGCGTTGGAGTCGTTGAACGAGCGCACGTACAGCTCGTAGAACACTGCGGTTTGGTACCAGGTCGAGTCGCTTCTCACGGTTGTCATGGCGCGCTAGTAGTGCCTGTGAATCCGGAAGATGTGTGCGGGACGGCTCGGATCGAGACGGACGTAGTTGTGGGGACCGTGCCACCGGTAGTTCGCGCCCGTCAACAGGTCGTGCACCTCGAAAGGCCGGTACGGGTCGATGCCGAGGATGTCGAGATCGAGCGCCGTGGTGCCCTCCTCGTACTGGAACGGATTGATGCTCACGATCGCGAGGATCGAGTCGTGGCCGGGGCCCGTCTTCGAGAACGCGATCAGGCGGTCCTTGTCGATGGCGTGGAAGTGGAGATTGGTGAGGCGACCGAGCACGGGAAACTCCCGCCTTATCCGGTTCACCCGGGTGATGTAGTCGACAAGGTTCGGTCCACGATTCCAGTCACGGGAGCGAATCTCGTACTTCTCCGAATGGAGGTATTCCTCGCTGCCTTTTTCGCGCGGCGTGTTCTCGAAGAACTCGAATCCCGAATAGATGCCATAGCTGGGGGAGAGCAGGGCCGCGAGCACAAGCCGGATCTTGAACGCTGGGGGCCCGCCGACCTGAAGGAACTCGTGGAGGATGTCCGGCGTGTTGACGAAGAAATTCGGCCTGAAGAAGTGCGCCA
>JBOGXF010000007.1:0-6035 GCA_050694275.1 Actinomycetota bacterium
CTGCGGGCGCTCCACCTTGACCCCGGCTCCGGGCCAACGCGGGGAGCGGCTACGAGGGACAGCACTTGTGGCAAACCGCAGGATCGCCTTGTCGGTTGACCGGTGGTCCTCCTACAGATAAGGGGCAGTAGCTCTCGAACCGGCTGCCGAGCTTGGGCCGAAACTTCTCGATCGCGTCCATGAGCCCGACGACTCCGAAGCCGTACAGATCCCCCTGGCTCGCGCGGTCGACCCAACGTCGAAAGCGGCTCGCCACCCCCCGGACCAGCGGCAGGTAGTGGCACACGAGGGCGTCTCTTGCCGCGACGTCCCGCTCCGAGCCCCACCGCTCCCAGAGCGCCGAGAGTTCTTCGACCATCCCCGAGATCTCTGTCACATCAGCCTCCTGAGCCACAACAATTGACTAGAGATAACAAGCTCAACAGATGGTCGCAGCAAGGCGAGCAATCCGCCATCCCCCGGCGGCGGGCGCGCGCTTCCCCGAACGAGTGGTAAACGAAGAGACCTCGAAGACGGGCTCGGAGCCGTGAAGAAAGCTCCGGGGGCGGGACTCGAACCCGCAACCTACCGGTTAACAGCCGGCCGCTCTGCCGAATTGAGCTACCCCGGAACGCTGGCGAAACCGCAACATCCTATCGACCGACGCGCCGCCCTGGTGACCTATCGGCACTTTGAGTTATGACATTCAATAAGAGGCATACTGCGAGCACCGATATCGATCCAGGGAGGTTGAACATGCGAGGGCGACTGGGCTTTCTCATCGGCTTCGGAGCCGGATACGTGCTCGGGGCCAAGGCGGGCACCGAACGCTACGAGCAGCTCAGACGGCTCTACAACAACCTCCTCTCCTCCCCCGCCTTTCAGGAGGCGAGCGGCAAGGCTAAGGGGGCGGTCGGCTCCGGAATCGGGCAGGCGAAAGACAAAGCTGCCGAGAGGGTTGCCAAGGTGACCGAAGCGGTGAAGGACCGGCGCGCCGACGACGGCTCCCCCGGCCTGTCGGTCGCGCCCCCGCCGTCGAACGGTTAGGAACTACTCGAGGTAGTCGCGCAGCTTCTGGCTGCGCGATGGGTGGCGCAGTTTGCTGAGCGTCTTCGACTCGATCTGACGGATGCGCTCGCGCGTCACGCCGAACGTCTTGCCGACCTCCTCGAGGGTTCTCGGCTGACCGTCCTTGAGGCCGAAGCGCATCTCGATCACCGCTTTCTCGCGCCGATTGAGCGAGTGCAGTACCGACTCGAGCTGTTCCTGGAGAAGCTTGAAGGACGCGCGCTCGAGCGGAATGACGGCCTCGGAGTCCTCGATGAAATCGCCGAGATGCGAATCCTCCTCCTCGCCGATCGGCGTCTCGAGCGATACCGGCTCCTGAGAGATCTTCTGGATCTCGCGCACCTTCTCGGATGGGAGCTCCATCTGAATGGAGATCTCCTCCGCGGTCGGTTCGCGGCCAAGATCCTGGAGAAGCTGGCGCTGGATTCGCGCCAGTTTGTTGATCGTCTCGACCATGTGGACAGGGATGCGAATGGTCCGCGCCTGGTCCGCGATCGCCCGCGTGATCGCCTGACGAATCCACCACGTCGCGTAAGTCGAGAACTTGTAGCCCTTGGTGTAGTCGAACTTCTCTACCGCGCGGATGAGTCCGAGATTGCCTTCCTGGATGAGGTCCAGGAAGGCCATGCCCCGACCAACGTAGCGCTTCGCGATCGACACGACGAGACGGAGGTTCGCCTCGACGAGATGACGCTTGGCCCGCGCTCCGTCGCGCACCTGCCATTCGAGATCGCGCAGTTCGCTACCCGACTTCCCGTTGCCCTCGAGCTTGTCGACCGCGATCAGCCCCGACTCGATGCGCTTGGCGAGCTCGACCTCCTCCTGCGCAGTAAGCAGCGCGACTCGGCCGATCTCCTTGAGATACATACGCACGGGATCATTGGTCGGCGCCTTGAGAGCCTGGTCGATCTCGCGCCGGGCGCGCCGGCGGGCCTCGTCCGCGTCCTCCTTCTCCTCTTCTTCTTCTGGGCCCTCCTCGCGAATCGATTCGTCCTCGACGATCTCGACGTTGAGTTCGACCAACCGCTGGTAGACCGCATCGGTGTCGTCGGGAGAGAGATCGAGGACCGAAAGCTCCTCGGCGAGATCGGCCGCGGTGATTGATCCCTCTTCCTGCGCGGCCGCGATGATCCGCTCGGCCTCTTTCTGGGCCTGTGCCTGTTTGGTGGCGGCTTGTTCGGAGGCGCCCGCCTCCGGTGCCGGCCCCGTCTGCTCGGTGACCTCTTGTTTGCTCAGTTGATTCTTCTTCAATCTAACTCCGTCATGCTCCCTGAAGACCGCGCAACAGGTCACGTCGTTCGGCCTCGAGCCCGACGAGCTCGGTGAACAGCTCATCGTGGGTGGCCGGATTCTCGAGCGGATTGACGTCCTGGAGCGTGTCCCTCCGGGCCTTTATCTCGCGTTCCAAGCGGAAAACCCTAAGCCTCGTAAAGAGTTCCCGGAGACGGTCCGGGGCGTCGGAGGAGTCGACCTCCTCGGCCCCCACGGTGAGCTCGGTGAGAAGCGACAACGAGTCGCCCGACAACCGCCCCGCCAGGACGGTCGCGTCCGCCTTGCTTTCCGACCGAAGCAGGTCGGTGGCTTGCGAGAACAACTCGCGGCGAGCGGGGGAAGTGAAATGCGCCTCGGCTACCGCCTCCAGCCACGGGCTCGCTTCCTCGGAACGGACCAGCATCAATCGCAATGCCTCTCGTTCGACTTTCACATGACCGGGCAGGCGACGGTCCGCGGCCTGGTCGGATTCCCCTCTCGCCTCCCCCTCTTGCGTCGCGCTAGACAGCTCCTCGGTGAGGACCCGCTGAATCCCCTCCGAGTCGACGCCGATCCTTTCCGCCGTCATTGAAATGTATTGATGACGAGCGATGGGATCAGGGTGCCACCCTAGCACCCGGACCGCCTCGCGCACCGCGCGCGCCCTCGCCTCGGGAGTGTCGAGCGGGAGCTTGCCGATCGTTTGATCGAGCTTGAACTCCAGCAATGGGCGCGCGGCATCCACGACCTTCCGGATCGACTCTGCTCCATCGTCTGCGACAACCTCGGCGGGGTCGCGTCCTGCCGGCAACGGCGCCACCAGGACCTCGATGCCAACGCGATTGTGGATATCGAAGCTCCTTTCCGTCGCCCCCTGGCCCGCGGTATCCGGGTCCAACATGAGAACGGCACGCTGAGTGAACTTCTTAAGCAGTTCAAAGTGGGTCTGCCCAAGGGCGACGCCGTTGGTCGCAACCGCTTCGGTGACGCCGGCTTCGTGTAGCGCGATGACGTCCGTGTAGCCCTCGACGACGATCGCCGAGGCCCCCCGGGCGATCGACGACTTCGCTCGGTTGAGCCCATACATGAGCCGAGACTTCGAGAACGCGGGGGTCTCCGAGGTGTTCAGGTACTTGGGGCCCTGGTCGCCGGTGAGGGCGCGGGCCCCGAAGCCGACGACGTCGTCCTGGAGGTTCCAGGTCGGGAAGATGATCCGCTGGCGGAAGGTGTCGTAGAGACTGCCGTCCCGCTCGCTCTGCCGCCCGAGGTCGGCCTTGAGGATCTCTTCCTGGGAAAAGCCCCTGGACAGCAGGTGCTTGCACAGGGCGTTTCGGCCCGGCGCGTAGCCGAGCAACCAGCGGCGAGCGATGTCGGCCCCAAACCCCCTGCTCTCGAGGTGTTGGCGCGCGTTGGCGGCGTCGGGTGAGCCCATGAGGGCCTCGTGAAAGAACCGGGCCGCGGCCGTGTTGGCCGCGATGACGCGCGCCTTGATCCCGCGGAACTCCCGCTCCCCAGGGCGCTGCTCCTCGTAGCGGAGGGTGTAGCCGGTCTTGCGAGCGAGCCACTCGACCGCCTCGGGAAAGGGCAGGTTCTCGATCTGCTGGACGAACTGATAGAGGTTGCCGCCGGCCTGGCAACCAAAACAGTGGAAAAGGCCACGGGAGGAGTCGACGGTGAACGATGGGGTCTTCTCGGAGTGGAACGGACACAGGCCCTTGAACGTGTGCGTTCCCGCCTTCTTGAGCGCGGTGTAGCCCGAGATCACCTCGACGATGTCGGCGCGCTCACGCAGCGCGTCGATGTCTTCTTCTCTGATCTTTGCCATGGCTCGAACGCGTCCTGATCCGCGAGGAATTACCGGTGGGGAAGTCCATCAATCATATGAGAGGCCGAGACTCGGGGAGGGGCTTCCGACGATGTCTTCGAAAGCTCGGATCGCGAAGCGATCGGTCATTCCGGCGACGTAGTCGACGGCCACGACCCTGGGATCGGCTTCGCCGTCACCGGGGGCGGGCTTTTCGGCGTGATATTCGAGAAGGGTCAGCAGGATCCTCTCGACCGCCTGCTTGGTCGCATCCCCCATGCGCCCCAGGTACACCCGCTCGAACAAAAAGGCGCGGGTCTCCGCCATCGCCTGAAAGACCTCGGGGCTCATCTGAATCTCGTCGCGCTCGTCCGAGGCGGTCACGAGGTCCGTGACCATCGTGCGAATCCGGGCCGCATGAGTGCCGCCGAGGATCTCGACGGTCGTCTCCGGAAGAGCTTCTTCGGTGAGGATGCCGGCCCGAAAAGCGTCGTCGATGTCGTGGTTGATATAGGCGATCCGGTCGGCATACCGAGCGATCTGGCCCTCGAGGGTGGCGGGGAAGGTCGGCATCGACCACGTGTGGTTGGCGATGCCATCGCGCACCTCCCAGGTCAGGTTGAGGTGCTCGAGAACCTCGACGATGCGCACGCTCTGGAGATTGTGGCGAAACCCCGGGTGGAACGCCGCGACGACCTCCTCTCCGAGATGGCCGAAGGGGGTGTGGCCGAGGTCGTGACCCAAGCAGATCGCCTCGACCAGGTCCTCGTTGAGGCGGAGCGCCCGAGCGATGGTGCGAGCGACCTGGGTGACCTCGAGCGTGTGCGTCAGGCGCACCCGGTAGTGGTCGCCCTCGGGCGCCAAGAAGACCTGGGTCTTGTGCCCGAGGCGCCTGAAGGCCTTGGAATGCACGATCCCGTCCCGGTCCCGCTGAAAAGCGGTCCTGAGATCATCCTCGGGCTCGGGTTCGTCCCGGCCCCTCGCTTTCTCGGCAAGACACGCTCGTGGGGCCAGGGTCTCCCTTTCGATTTGCTCTGTCTTGAGGCGGTAGATGTCGCTCACCGTTCAGACGCTAGCACCGCGATACGACGGGTCTGGGGGCAGGGATTACCGGGTCGGGGGCGTACTAAGAGGCCATGAAGCTACGAAGCGCAGTCCTTTGGCTGCTCGCCGTCACCATGGCGGCCACGCTCCCCGCCCACGCCGACCAGCTGCGGGCCATCGATGAGCCGGTCGTCCGAGGGCCGCTGCGCTTCGAGACCGAGGCGTGCCAACGCAAGCGCAAGGTCGTGAACGGACGGGTGGCGGCGGTCGCCCGATCCTGCCTTCGCTTCTACTCGTTCGATCCCGGCCTCGAGACCGACGCTCGGCGCGACTACGGCGTCGCGTGGCTTCAAACGGTCGTCAACCCGAAGCCCGGTTGGTGCGCGCGGGCGGTGCGCTCGGACCTCCTCATCCCCGACGGAGTGAGGCTTCACGCCCGGGCCCCCGCCAACATGCGCACCAACAAGCCCGAGCGAAGGGTGGCGAGGTTGCGGGTCGATGCGCGCGGCTCGGCTGAGGAGATCGCAGGGGTCCGTCAGCCGTTCCGGCTCCACCCCCGGCGCCTGACGCGTTCCGAGCGCAACGAGGGCGCCGTCTACAGCACCAACTGGGTCGGCGGCACCGGGCGCAAGGTCGCAGTTCCCTCCGGACTCGAGCTGTCCTGGCGAGCCAGCAACCCGGAGGTCGCCATCGACTTCCGCGTGGGCTTCCGCATCGACCGATCCGAGGACTGCTGAGAAGCTGCGTTACTTCGAGGTCGATCGGGCCTCGCCCAGGACCGCCTGGCCCGCCGCGAGGCGCGCGGTCGGAACCCGGAACGGCGAGCACGATACGTAGTCGAGGCCGATCTCGTGGCAGAACACGACCGAGTCGGGGTCGCCACCGTGCT
>JBOGXF010000008.1:0-20343 GCA_050694275.1 Actinomycetota bacterium
CTGCGGGCGCTCCACCTTGACCCCGGCTCCGGGCCAACGCGGGGAGCGGCTACGAGGGACAGCACTTGTGGCAAACCGCAGGATCGCCTTGTCGGTTGACCGGTGGTCCTCCTACAGATAAGGGGCAAGTTGAATCGCAGCATCGTGTTGGGAATCGTTTCGCTACTTCTTGCTGTGTCACCGTTGGCATGGTCGAAGGAACAGGGAAAGTCGCGGATCATTTCTTACGGACATACGCGGCGAGCCGGCGTTGAAGCAAGCGCACAGGCTTATGTTGCACCCTCCCGGTCGGACCCGCTAACCCAAGTCAGCAGCTTCAGTCGCTCGGCCCCCGGGGAACAGCCTCCCGTTCCTCCTCCCTACATTCCCAATGCCTGTGGGGGGATTTACGGCACCGTTGACCCGGCCGACCTTCCGGCCACTCCGCAGGCGACCGCGGGCGGGTGCAGCGCGTTCCTGGTTCCGCCCGCGGCCCACGACGAGCCCGCGCGCAAGAAGCCGGCGCCCCCGCGCCCCCAGTCGCTCGCGTCGCGGCTCGCCGACCGCGTGCGCGAGCTCGCTCCCCGACCGAACCTCGCCCTTGCCCCCGCGCGGATCGGACTCACCGGGCTCGACTCCTACTTCTGGCTCGACGACCCGCCGGAGCCGATCTCGGCGACCGCGCGCGCCGGCCCCCTCACCGTCACCGCCGAGGCCCGCCCGGTCCGGTACATCTGGGACTTCGGCGACGGCGACGACCTCGTGACGGGGCACGCGGGCCTGCCGTGGACGCGCACGCGCCCGGGTAACGTCGCCCACCTCTACGAGACGAGGGGCGGCTACGAGCTGTCGGTCGAGGTCGTCTGGGCCGCCCGCTGGCGTGTCAACGACGGCGAATGGCGCCCGCTCGGCTACTTCAGCAACTCCGACGCGCGCCCCTACCGGGTCCGGCAGATCATCGCGGTCCTCATCCGGGTCGAGTGAGGCGTCTGACGAGTGTCAGACGATCGTCAGACGGTTCGGACCGGACAGATGTGCTTTGGCCTCCGCACGTGCCGCTGCGATAGCCTGCCTTGACCGCGAAAGCGAAACGGAAGGACGCCATGATCTCGACCAACGACATGAGGCCCGGTCAGACTCTGGACATCGACGGCACGCTGTTCACCATCGTCGAGTACCAGCACGTCAAGCCGGGCAAGGGCCAGGCGTTCGTCAAGACCAAGCTCAAGAGCGTCCACTCGGGCGCGGTCGTGGACCGGACCTTCCGCGCCGACGAGAAGGTCAACCTCGCGGTTCTCGACAAGCGCGAGATGCAGTACCTCTACGAGGACGACGCCGGCCTCGTGTTCATGGACAACGAGAGCTACGAGCAGGTCCACGTCGACCCGAACCTCCTCGGGGGCGCCCGCAAGTTCCTGAAGGACGGCACCGTCGCGCTCGTCCCGACCTACGAGGGGACGCCCGTCGGCATCGACATCCCGGTGACGGTGGTGCTTCGGGTGACCGACACCGAGCCCGGCCTCAAGGGCGACCGCGTCTCCGGCGCGCTCAAGGCGGCGACGGTCGAGACCGGCGCGGTCGTCCAGGTGCCGCTGTTCGTCGAATCGGGCGAGCAGATCAAGGTCGACACCCGCTCGGGCGAGTACATCTCGCGGGCGTGAGGGCAGCCGTGCGGCGATGAAGGAGCGACGCGCCGCTCGCCGGCTCGCCCTCGACGTCCTGTACGAGGCCGAGATCCGCGACCGGCTCCCGCTCGAGGCGTTCGCGGCGCGACGCGAGGAGGGGTGGGTCACCGAGATAGACGAGGACGCCCCCGGGATCGACGAGGAGCCCGGCCCGCGGGTGCTCGACTACGCCCGCTCCCTCGTCGAGGGGGTCCAGGGCCACCAGGCCGCCATCGACGCGCTCATCGTCCGTTACGCCGACCGCTGGGCGATCGAGCGCATGCCGGTGGTCGATCGCAACCTCGTCCGCATCGCCCTGTTCGAGCTCATGTGGGGCGAGGACATCCCGGTGGCCGTGGCGATCAACGAGGCGGTCGACCTCGCCAAGGACCTCTCGACCGAGGACTCGGGCCGGTTCGTCAACGGGCTGTTGGGCCGCATCGCCGAGCGCGAGCTCGCGGGCTGAGCCAGAAACGTTGCCCGCGGCGGCCCGCGTCGGCTATCCTGCGCAAAACGTCCTTTAAGCCGGCCCCGTGAGGCCGGAAAGGGAGGAGCCACACATGACGTATATACGCGCGTACGCCTTCTCCGGCGGGGAAGGCGTTTTTTGATGGCCCAGCGCCGAGTCGCCGGCAAGGACTTCGCCGTCAAGGCCCGGGTCATGGAGGCCGACGAGGTCCGGCGTGCGCTCACCCGCATCGCCCACGAGATCGTCGAGCGCAACAAGGGGACCGACGACCTCGTCCTGGTCGGCATCCGCACCAGGGGGGCGCCGCTCGCCGAGCGCATCGCCGCGACGATCGCGTCCTTCGAGGGGGTCGACGTCCCGTCCGGGGCGCTCGACGTCACCCTCTACCGCGACGACGTCGCCCTGCGGGGGCCGCGCAGCCTCGAGGCGACCACCGTCCCCCCCGATCTCGACGGCCGCGTCGTCGTGCTCGTCGACGACGTCCTCTACACGGGAAGGACGATCCGGGCCGCGTTCGACGCGCTGCTCGATCTCGGACGGCCGCGCGCCATCCGGCTCGCGGTCCTCGTGGACCGGGGCCATCGCGAGCTTCCGGTGCGAGCCGACCACGTCGGCAAGAACCTTCCGACCTCGGCCGATGAGATCGTCCGCGTCCACGTCGCCGAGCTCGACGGCGAGGACGCGGTCCTGATCGGCGAAGCGGGGAGAGAGGGATGATCAAGCACCTGCTGTCGATGGACCAGCTCTCGGCGAACGACATCACGACCATCCTCGACACCGCCCAGTCCCTGCGGCGGGTCACCGACCGCCCGATCAAGAAGCTGCCGACGCTTCGGGGCCGAACCGTGTGCAACCTCTTCTACGAGGCGTCCACGCGCACGCGCATCAGCTTCGAGCTCGCCGCCAAGAGGCTCTCGGCCGACGTAATCAACTTCTCGGCCGACTCGAAGTCGTCGGTCGCGAAGGGCGAATCGTTCAAGGACACCGCGTGGACGCTCGAGGCGATGGGCGTCGACGCGATCGTCGTGCGGCACTCGTCGTCGGGGGCCCCTCATCAGCTCGCCCAGTGGGTCAAGGCGAGCGTGCTGAACGCCGGCGACGGCGAGCACGAGCACCCGACCCAGGCGCTCCTCGATCTGTTCTCGATCCGAGAGCACTACAAGGATCTCGAGGGCCTCAGGGTCGCGATCGTCGGCGACGTGCTCCACTCGCGCGTCGCCCGCTCGAACGTGAAGGGTCTCGTGACGATGGGGGCCGAGGTCACGCTCGTCGGCCCGCTCACCCTGATCCCGCCGCAGGCGACCTCGTGGGGGGCGACGATCGCGCCGAACCTCGACGACGTCATCGGCGAAGTAGACGTCTGTTACCTACTGCGGGTGCAGCAGGAGCGGCTTGCCGAGCAGCTCTTTCCGTCCAACCGCGAGTACGCCGCGCTGTGGGGGCTCGACGCCCGTCGCATGGCGAAGATGAAGCCCGAGGCGCTCGTGATGCACCCCGGCCCGATGAACCGTGGGGTCGAGATATCCGCCGACGTGTCGGAGTCGCCGCGCGCGATCATCCTCGACCAGGTCACCAACGGGCTCGCGGTGCGGATGAGCCTCCTTTACCTCATGCTCGGGGGGCCGGACGAAGGGGGGCTTCCGTCGTGAGCCGGTACCTGATCAAGGGCGGTCGGGTCGTCGATCCCGCGTCGGGGCGCGACGAGACCGCCGACGTGCTCGTCGACGACGGCGCGATCGTCGAGGTCGGGCGACTGTCGGACAAGGGCGCCGAGGTGCTCGAGGTCGCCGGCGCAGTCGTCGCGCCGGGGCTCATCGATATGCACACGCACGTGCGGGAGCCGGGCCGCGAGGACGAGGAGACCATCGCGTCAGCCTCCACCGCGGCCGCGGTGGGCGGCTACACCGCGATCTCCCCGATGCCCAACACCGACCCGGTCGCGGATTGCGCCGCGGTGGTCGAGAAGGTGTGGGCGCTCGGACGCGAGGCGGGGATCGTCGACGTCTTCCCGGCGGGCGCCCTGAGCCGGGGGCTCGAGGGCGTCAAGATGGCCGATCTCGGCGAGATGGCCCGCTCCGCGGCCCGGGTGAGGATGTTCACCGACGACGGCAGGGGGGTTCAGAACGCGCTCTTCGCCCGGAGGGCGATGGAGTACCTCGTCGCCTTCGACGCAATCTACGCCGAGCACTGCGAGGACGACGCGCTCGCGGCCGGCGGCCAGATGCACGAGGGCGAGCGCTCGGTGGCGCTCGGGCTGCGGGGGATCCCGGCCGAGGCCGAGGAGCTCATGGCGGCCCGGGACATAGCGCTCGCGCGGCTCACCGGCTGCCGGCTCCACCTCCTGCACGTCTCGACCGCCGGCACCGTGGAGCTCGTGCGGCGGGCCAAGGCCGACGGCGTCAGGGTGACCGCGGAGGCGACCCCGCACCACTTCACCCTCACGGACGCGGCGCTCGAGAGCTACGACCCGATGGCCAAGGTCAACCCGCCGCTTCGGACCGAGGCGGACCGCCGGGCGATCGTCGCCGGGCTCGCCGACGCAACGATCGACGCGATCGCCACGGACCACGCGCCGCACGCGGTCGAGGAGAAGGACCAGGAGCTGTCGTTCGCGCCGCCCGGCATGGTCGGGCTCGAGACCGCGCTCGCGCTGACCCTGACCGAGCTCGTCGCGCCGGGTCACCTGAGCCTCGCGCAGGCGATCGAGCGTCTGGCGGTCGCGCCCGCCCGGATCCTCGGGCTCGACGGCCACGGCGGGCCGGTCGAGGCGGGGCGCGCGGCGAACCTGGTCGTGTTCGATCCGGACGCGACGTGGACCGTCGATGTCGCCCGGTTCTTGTCCAAGAGTCGCAACACGCCTTTTACCGGCCGCGCGCTCAAGGGCAAGGTCGTGCACACGTTTTTCGGGGGCCGCCCGACCGTGCGCGACGGGGCACCGGCGGACGGGGTGCTGGTGTGAGCCGCGCCGCCCCTCCCGCGCTGCTCGCGCTCGAGGACGGCACGACCTTTTCGGGCGTCGGTTTCGGCGCGCCGGGCACGACCACCGGCGAGGTGTGCTTCAACACCGGCATGACCGGCTACCAGGAGGTGCTCACCGACCCGAGCTATCACGGCCAGATCGTGACGATGACCGCGCCCCAGATCGGCAACACCGGGGTCAACGAGCTCGACGACCAGTCGAGGCGGCCCTGGGTCGCGGGCTTCGTCGTCCGCGATCCGTCGGACACGGTGAGCTCGTGGCGGGCGACCGGCTCGCTCGACGACTATCTGGTTCGTCATGGCGTGTGCGGGATTTCGGGAATCGACACGCGCCGGCTCACCCGGCACATCCGCGAGAAGGGCGCGATGCGCGGCGCGCTCTCGACCGAGACGGTCGACCCCGACGCGCTGGTGGACGTCGCGCGCTCCTCGCCGAGCTACGTGGGGCGGGATCTCGTCGCCGAGGTGACGACGCCGGAGCCCTACCGGTGGGGCGTCGAGGACCTCGCCCGCCGGGCATCGAGCGGGTACGCCGCGGGGGCCGAGACCGGGGCCTCGACCGGCGCGCTGCTCGCGGACTTTAGGCAGGGCGAAGGCGAGCGCCGGAAGATCGCGGCGTACGACTACGGCATCAAGCACAACATCCTCGACCTGCTCGTGGCGAGCGGCTTCGACGCCGAGGTCGTGCCGGCCGGCACCCCGGCCCCCGAGATCCTCGGCCGGGGCTTCGACGGCGTTTTTCTGTCGAACGGTCCCGGAGATCCCGAGCCGGTGGATTACGGTGCCCGCATCGTCGGCGAGCTCCTGGGACGCATCCCCGTCTTCGGGATCTGCCTCGGCCACCAGATCCTCGGGCTCGCGCTCGGGGCGAGGACCTTCAAGCTCCCGTTCGGTCACCGGGGCAGCAACCACCCGGTGAAGCGAACAGATCACGATCGCATCGAGATCACGTGCCAGAACCACGGCTTCGCGGTCGATCCCACCTCGCTCGATGTGACCGCGGCGCGGCTCACGCACGTGAACCTCAACGACGGAACGGTCGAGGGCATCGAGGTGCCGGGGATCGCCTACAGCGTGCAATATCACCCGGAGGCGGGGCCGGGCCCCCACGACTCCCGCTATCTGTTCGAGCGATTCCACCGGTTGATCGCAGAATTCGAACCCACGAACCTGTTGGAACTGGAAAGGAGTGGACATGGGCAGAGGTGATCGCAAGCCGACGAGATGGAAGAAGGATCGCCAGAGAAAGAAACGAGAGCGTGAAAAGCGCAAGGCGGAAGCCAAGGGGGCAACGCGCAAATGACGAACGACTTTCGAGTGCTCGGGGTCGATCACGTCACCGTGACGACTCCCGAGGAGCTCGAAGGCGACGTGCTCGACTGGTACCAGGACTGCCTCGGGCTCGAACGAGTCGAGAAGCCCGAGGGGACGCGCGCGAGCGGGGGATGGTTTCGCGTCGGGGGGCAAGAGATCCACGTCTCGATCGACCCGCACAACCCGCTGCGCACGGCCCACTTCGGTCTCGTGGTCGACGACTTCGGCGTGACCGTCGCGCGGCTGCGCGCCCAGGGCTGTCACATCGAGCAGGCGACGCACATTCCCGGGCGCCGGCGCTGCTTCACCCGCGACCCGGCCGGCAACCAGATCGAGATCGTCGCGTTCGACGAGACCGCCGCCGAGGTCGCCTACGAAGAGGGTGCAGCCACATGACCTTCCCACTTGCCGAGTGGTCGCCACGCGCCCTCACAGGGCGTTCTACGACCACTCGACCAAAGCCCGGTGCCGAGTGGTCGCCACGCGCCCTCACAGGGCGTTCTACGACCACTCGGCGCAAAGACGGGGGGCGCTAGGTGCCGCGTAGGGACGACCTCCACAAGATCCTGCTGATCGGCTCGGGTCCGATCGTGATCGGCCAGGCGTGCGAGTTCGACTACTCGGGCGCGCAGGCGTGCAAGGTGCTGCGGGCCGAGGGATACGAGGTCGTGCTCGTCAATTCGAACCCGGCGACGATCATGACCGACCCCGAGTTCGCCGACGCGACCTACATCGAGCCGATAACCGCCGAGTACGTCGCGCGGATCATCGAGCGGGAGGAACCCGACGCCCTGTTGCCCACTCTCGGGGGCCAGACCGGACTGAACGTCGCGATGGACCTCGCCGGGTCCGGGGTGCTCGATGCCCACGGGGTCGAGATGATCGGCGCGACGCCCGAGGTGATCCGGCGCGCGGAGGACCGCAGGCTCTTCCGGGAGACGATGGAGGGGGCCGGGCTCGATCTGCCGCGATCGCTCTTCGCCTACTCGGTCGACGAGGCCGTGGCGGCCGCCGAGGAGCTCGGCTACCCGGTCGTCGTCAGGCCCTCGTACGTGCTCGGCGGAGGCGGATCCGGGCTCGTCTCGACCCCCGAGGACCTCGCCCGCATCGCGGCCGAGGGGATCCGTCTGTCGACCATCGGCGAGGTCCTCATCGAGGAGTCGGTGGCCGGCTGGAAGGAGTTCGAGCTCGAGCTCATGCGCGACCGCAACGACAACGTCGTCGTCGTGTGCTCGATCGAGAACGTCGATCCGATGGGGGTCCATACCGGCGATTCCATCACCGTGGCCCCCGCAATGACCCTCACCGACGTCGAGTACCAGGGGATGCGCGACGACGGTGCGCTCGTCATGCGCGCCATCGGAGTCGAGACCGGCGGATCCAACGTCCAGTTCGCGGTCGAGCCTGCTACCGGGCGCAGGGTCGTGATCGAGATGAACCCGCGCGTGTCGCGGTCTTCTGCCCTCGCGTCGAAGGCGACTGGGTTCCCCATCGCCAAGATCGCGGCCAAGCTGGCGGTGGGGTACGCGCTCGACGAGATCACAAACGACATCACCAAGAAGACGCCCGCGAGCTTCGAGCCGACGATCGACTACGTCGTCGCCAAGGTCCCCCGGTGGACGTTCGAGAAGTTCCCCGGCGCGGATCGCACGCTCGGCACGAAGATGAAGTCGGTCGGCGAGGTTATGGCCATCGGACGCACCTTCGTCGAGGCGATCCAAAAGGGCTTTCGGTCGCTCGAGCGCGACCTCGACGGCGTCGGGGGAGGCCCGCCGTTACCGCGCGACGAGCTCGTCGCCCGCCTGTCGGAGGCGACCGAGGAACGCCTCCACGTGATCGAGCGCGCGCTCCATCAGGGGATGGAGATCGGCGAGGTCGCCGGGATCACGAGGATCGACCCGTGGTTCGTCGCACAGATCGGGCGCGTCGCCGAGCTCCGCCGCGCGACCGAACAGGAATCGCTCGACGATCTCGACGAGAAGGGGCTGCTCCACGCGAAGCGGCTCGGAGCATCGGATGCGCAGATCGCGGCGTGGACGAAAGCAAGCGCCGACGAGGTGCGCGCCCGCCGAATCTCGCTGGGCGTGATCCCTACCTACAAGACGGTCGACACGTGCGCGGCGGAGTTCGAGGCTTACACGCCCTACTACTACTCGACCTACGAAGAGGAGGACGAGGTCGCAGACTCCGACAAGCCGAAAGTCCTCATCCTCGGCAGCGGCCCGAACCGCATCGGTCAGGGAATCGAGTTCGACTACTGCTGCGTGCACGCCGCCTTCGCGCTGCGCGACGCGGGTTACGAGACGATCATGCTCAACTGCAATCCCGAAACGGTGTCGACCGACTACGACACCTCGGACCGGCTCTATTTCGAGCCCCTCACCTTCGAAGATGTCATGAACGTCGTCGAGCGCGAGCGGCCCGACGGTGTCATCGTTCAGCTCGGAGGCCAGACCCCGCTCAAGCTCGCCGGCCCCCTCGCCCGCGCCGGAGTGCCGATCTTCGGCACCAGCCCCGACGCCATCGACCGCTCCGAGGACCGGCAGAGGTTCGGGGCGCTGCTCGCAGACCTCGCGTTGCCGCATCCACCGAACGGCATGGCTCGCTCCGTGGCGGAGGCGCGCGCGGTCGCGGAATCCATCGGCTACCCGGTCCTCGTGCGGCCTTCCTACGTGCTCGGCGGACGGGCGATGGAGATCGTCTACGAGGAGTCGTCGCTCGAGCGGTACATGACCACCGCGGCCGAGGTCAGCCCAGCGCACCCCGTCCTGATCGACAACTTCCTCGAGGGAGCGGTCGAGGTCGATTGCGACGCGGTCTTCGACGGAGACGAGCTGTACGTCGGGGGAGTGCTCGAGCACATCGAGGAAGCGGGCATCCACTCCGGGGACTCGGCGTGCGCCCTGCCCCCGTTCACCCTCGGTGGCGACCAGGTCGCAACCGTGATCGCACACACCGAGGCCATCGCCCGCGCCCTCGGAGTCAAGGGACTCATCAACATCCAGTTCGCGGTCAAGGACGAGGAGGTGTTCGTGCTCGAGGCGAATCCGCGCGCGTCCCGAACCGTTCCGTTCGTGTCGAAGGCTACGGGTGTTCCTCTCGCCAAGGTCGCGGCGCGCGTCATGACCGGCAGCACGCTTGCCGAGTTGCGCGCGGAGAAGATGGTCCCCGACCGCGCCGTGGGACACGAGGGCCTCGAACACGTCGCCGTCAAGGAGGCGGTGATGCCGTTCGAGCGCTTCCCGGGCGTCGACACGGTGCTCGGCCCCGAGATGCGTTCAACCGGCGAGGTCATGGGCATCGACGGTAACTTCGGCCTCGCCTTCGCCAAGGCCGAGGCGGGGGCCGGGGTCCGGCTGCCGACGAAGGGGACCGTGTTCATCTCGGTGTCGAACCGCGACAAGCGGGCGGTCATCTTTCCTGCGAAGCGGCTGCACGATCTCGGCTTCCAGCTCGCGGCGACCGGCGGAACGGCTCAGGTTCTGCGCCGGGCGGGAGTAGACGCGGAGCTGGTGGCCAAGGTGAGCGGCTCGAAAGCCGATCAATCGGTGGGTCCGGACGTCGTCGACAAGATCGCGTCCGGGGAGGTCGAGATGATCTTCAACACGCCGTTCGGGCGAGGCGCGCGTTCGGACGGTTACTTCATCCGCACCGCCGCGGTCGAGGCCGGGGTACCGTCGTGCACGACAATGGCGGGGATGGCCGCCGCGGTGCAGGCCATCGAGGCACTGATCCGGGGCGAAGTGGGGGTGCGGCCGATCCAGGAGTACCTCGCCGAGCAGGAGGGCTCTCCGTGACCACCAACGCACAGATGTCGTCGGGCGAGGTGCTGTCGCACAAGAAGTACGGCGAGCACTTTCACTCGCTCACGATCGTCGCCCCCGACATCGGCGAGAAGGTGCGGCCCGGCCAGTTCGTCAACATCCGTTGCGGCGAGGATCGCAGCTACATACTCCGCCGGCCCTTCTCCATCTACCGCGTCCACAAGCGGGGGGGCTGGGCGTCCACGATCGAGATCGTTTTCGACATCCGGGGGCCGGGGACCGACTACCTCGCCTCGTTGAGATCGCACTCGATCGTCGACCTCGTCGGCCCCCTCGGTCGCGGCTTCGCGCTCCCTCGGCGGCGGGCGCACTGCTTGCTGGTCGGCGGCGGGATCGGCGCGGCGCCGCTGTTCTTCCTCGCGGACGACCTCCGCAACGAGGGTCACAGGGTGGACGTCATCTTCGGGGCGCGGGACGCGCGCTTCCTTCTCAATCCGATCGAGGTCAGACGGCTCGCGTCGGTCTGCAGGCTCACGACCGAAGACGGAAGCGCGGGAGACCGGGGCCGCGTCACCGACGTGCTGGCCGAGACGATCGAACGTTGTTCGACCGAGGTCGTGTACACGTGCGGCCCCCACCCGATGCTCTCCGCGGTATCGAGGATCTGCGTCGATCGCAAGATTCCCGTTCAGGTTGCGGTCGAGGAGCTGATGGCGTGCGGCTTCGGGGTGTGCATGACGTGCGTGATGCCGGTGCGCCGCGCGAACCGGCAGGCGCGGCGCGAGGAGACCGAGGACGGCGTCGTCTATGCCCGATCCTGCGTCGAGGGACCCGTGTTCAACGGGGCCCACGTCGTATGGGACGGCGACGGGGAGCCGGTGGCGAGCGATCAGGCGGAGCTGTCCCCGGCGGGGGAGCCCGGCCGGCACACGATCGTCGACGAGTCCGACACCGAGCACCCGCCCCCGGGGAACTGACCGTGGAGAACGAGGGCGTGGACCTGACGACCACCCTTGGCTCGGTGGAGCTCTCGAATCCGGTCCTGGTTGCGTCGGGAACGTTCGGGGCCGGGCGCGAGGGGGCCGCGTTCGTGGAGCTCTCGAGCCTCGGCGGGATCATCGTCAAGTCGATGACCGTCGTTCCCTGGAAAGGCAAGCCCACGCCCAGGATGTGCGAGACCCCGTCCGGGATGCTGAACGCGATCGGCATCCAGAACAAGGGCGTCGACCACTTCATCACCGAAGATCTCCCGTGGCTGACCAAGCGGGGCGCGACGGTCGTGGCGTCGATCGCCGGCAACACGGTCGACGAATTCGTGCGCGTCGCCGACAAGCTCCGGACCGGCGGGAGAGGGATGGCCGCGGTCGAGGTCAACATCTCGTGCCCCAACCTGGAAGACCGCAACAACATGTTCGCCCATTCCCCGGATGCGACCGCGGCGGTCGTGGGCCGGGTGAAGGCCGCCCTCAAACGCGTGCCCGTTTTTCCCAAGCTCTCTCCGAACGTGACCTCGCTGACCGAGATCGCGGCGGCCGCAGTCGACGCGGGTGCCGACGGTTTGTCCCTCGTCAACACGGTGTTCGGCATGGCCATAGACGTCGAGACGAGACGCCCAAAGCTCGCCGGCACAGTGGGCGGGCTGTCGGGCCCCGCCATCCGGCCGATCGCCGTGCGCGCGGTCCACGAGGTCTATCGCGCCTTCCCACACGTCCCGATCATCGGACAGGGCGGCATCGCCTCGGCCGAGGACGCGCTCGAGCTCATGCTCGCCGGCGCCACTGCGGTGGCGGTTGGAACCAGCAACTTCTTCAACCCGCGCGCGGCGACCGAGGTCGCCGAGGGAATTGCCGCATACATGGCTCGCCACGGCATCGCGAGCACGAGCGAGCTCGTTGGTGCCGTCAAGCTGGAGGGCTGATCGGATGGTGGCGGGTAGCCCGCTGTGCGTCGCACTGGATGCGACCGACCGCGCGACCATTCTTGGATGGGCCGACGCGACCGAGCCTCACGTCGGGCTCTTCAAGATCGGTTTGGCCGCGTTCGGGGCGTGCGGCCCCGACATCGTCCGGGAGCTGTCGGGGCGGCGGCCGTTGTTCCTGGACCTCAAGTTCCACGACATTCCCGCGACGATCGAGGCGGCGGTGGGGGCGATCTCTGGTCTGGGCGCGCGCTACACGACGGTGCACGCAAGCGCCGGCGCAGACGCGGTCAAGGCCGCGGCCGCGGCGGCGGGCCCCGACCTGTCTGTTCTGGGCGTGACGATCCTTACCAGCCTCGACGAAATGGATCTCGAGCGCGTCGGCATCGCCGGTCCGATCGAGGACGCGGTCTTGCGTCTGGGCGAGCTCGCCCTCGGAGCGGGCGCCGAGGGGCTCGTGTGTTCTCCGCTCGAGGTCGCGGCTCTGCGCGCCCGATTCGGGCCACAGCGCGGAGGCCCGATCCTCGTCGTGCCGGGGATCCGTCCGGCGGGCGCCCTGCCCTCGAACGACCAGCGACGCACGATGACGCCGAGGGAGACGCTCGATGCCGGCGCCGACGTCATAGTCGTAGGACGGCCGATCACCGGCGCGGACGATCCCGGCGCTTCGGCGCGCGCTCTGGAACGGGAGATCGGCGGATGAATCCCGCCGAGATCCGCGAAGTCCTGGAGCGAAGAGGAGCGATCTTGACCGGGCACTTCCTCCTCTCGTCGGGACGCCATTCGGACGTCTACGTCCAGAAGTTCAGGGTGTTCGAGGATCCCAGGCTGACGCAGCGATTCGGCGAGGCCATCGCGGCCGGTTTCCCAGATGCGTTCGACGTCGTGGCCGCCCCGGCGGTGGGAGCGATCGTCCTCGGATTTGCCACCGCGCTGGCGGTCGACGCTCGCTTCGTCATCGCCGAGCGCGTCGAGGGCGCGATGGTTTTTCGACGCGGATTTGCCATTCGCCCCCACGAACGCGTCCTCGTCGTCGAGGACGTGCTCACCACCGGTGCGTCGGTGCAGGAAGTGATCGATCTCGTCGGAGACGGCCCGGGGAAGCTGGCCGGCGTCGGCGCGCTGATCGATCGGATGGACCCCACCCGCGCGGGCGGGTTCAACGCGCCGTTCAAGGCGCTGCTCAAGCTCGACGTTGCATCGTGGGAAGCGGACGAGTGCCCCCTGTGCGACCGGAACGAGGCACTCGTCGATCCCGGGAGTCGCCGCCTCAGCTCGTAGGGACCTCGTAGTCGCCGAGCGCGCTTCGGATTGTGTGGCGCGCCCAAAAACCCGCCATTAGCAGGAAAAAGACCCGGGTCGCGCGTTGCGGCGGGGCGATGCCGCTGCCTATACTGCGGCTCATTAACAACCCCGGTCCAGCCTGTCGGAGCGCGCCGATGACGGCCTCAGGAAGGAGCATTTCGATGCCTTTGCCACCCCCCCTCAGCGAAGAGCAACGGAGAAAGGCGCTCGAGAAGGCGGCCATCGCCCGACGCTTGAGGGCGGAGCTGAAGGAGCAGCTCAAGAGCGGCCGGACCACGCTCAAGGAACTGCTCGAACGCACCGGGGATGAGATCGTCGGCAAGATGAAGGTCTCCACCGTCCTCGAATCGCTGCCGGGGGTGGGACGGGTGCGCGCCCGCAAGCTGATGGAGCGCCTCGACATCTCGGAATCACGACGAATGCGCGGCCTCGGGGCGAAGCAGAAGGAGAACCTGCTCAACGAGTTCGCCCGTCGCTGACCCCCGCGACCCGTCCTTGACCACGCCCGCTCATCCTCGCTCGACACGGGGTCGGCTGTTCGTCATCTCCGGTCCCTCGGGTGCGGGGAAAGGGACCGTGGTCAGAGAGATTCTCCGCCTGCGCCCCGACATCTACCTGTCGGTGTCCGCGACCACCCGGCCCGCCCGACGAGGGGAGCGAAACGGCATCGACTACCGGTTCATCGGACGAGAACAGTTCATCGGGATGAGAGACCGCGGCGAGTTCCTCGAGTCGGCCGAGGTCTACGGCAACCTCTACGGCACGCCCCGCCGGCCGGTCGAGGACGCGATCGTCTCGGGCCGCGATGTGATCTGCGAGCTCGACATCCAGGGGGCGGGCTCGATCAAGCGGGCGAAACCTGAATCGGTCCTGATTTTCATCGAGCCACCGTCGTTCGACGAGCTCGTTGGCCGGCTACGTGGGCGCGGCACCGAGGACGCCGAGGCCCTCGGCCAGCGCCTCCGAGCGGCGTACGACGAGATCAAGCAAAAGCGGCTGTACGACCACATCGTCATCAACGAGGAGCTCGAGGAGGCCGTCGCCGAAGTCCTCCGTATAATTGAGTGACGTTCACCACCATGACTGGAGCCAGTCCGGTCGACGCTGCACCCGATCCCGTGAAAGAAGGAGTTGCCAAGTGATCGACCCCAAGATCGAGAACCTGCTCGAGGACGTCGACTCCAAGTACACCCTCGTCATCCTCGCGGCCAGGAGAGGCCGGCAGATCAATGCGTACTTCAGCCAGCTTGGCGAGGGCATCGCCGAGTACACGCCGCCTCAGGTGCCGCTGACGGCGGAGCGGGCACCGAAGTCGCTCTCCATCGCCCTCCAGGAGATCGCCGAGGGCAAGGTTTCCTACGAGCGCACGACCGACAGCGCCAAGTAGAGCTGGGTTGGTCGACTAGCCGATGACCGCGCCGGATCTTTCGATTGAAGGCACGGCGGCGCAGGGCCGCAAGGTCCTGCTGTGCGTCACCGGCGGAATCGCCGCGTACAAGGTCGTTGAGGTCGCGCGCGCCTTGAGCCAGCTCGGAGCCGACGTAAGAGTCGTCATGACGCCGTCGGCCCAGCAGTTCGTTGGGCCTCAGACCTTCGCGGGAGTGACCGGCAACCCGGTCTCGACCGAGCTGTTCGGCGACTCCCCCGACGCGGCCCACGTCGAGCTGGCGCGGGGAGCCGACCTCGCGATCGTCGCTCCCGCAACGGCCAACTCGATCATGAAAGTCGCTCTTGGCGTCGCCGACGACGTCTTCTCGGCGACCATGCTGATGGCGCGCTGCCCGATTCTCGTCGCTCCCGCCATGCACACCGAGATGTGGGAGCATCCTGCGACCACCGCGCACGTCGCGACTCTCGTCGAGCGTGGCGTGCGGATCGTCGGTCCCGCGGTGGGCCCACTGATATCGGGTGACGTCGGACCTGGACGCATGGTCGAGCCGGACGAGATAGTCGCTTCCGCCCTCGAGGCTCTGGGTCGAGCGCAGGACCTGGCCGGACGCCGGATCGTGGTCACGGCGGGGGGGACCCAGGAGCCGATCGATCCGGTGCGCTTCATCGGGAACCGCTCCTCGGGTCTCATGGGCGTGGCGGTCGCGCGCGAGGCGCTGGCACGCGGGGCCAAGGTGACCCTGATCGTCGGCCCGACCAACGTCTCGCTTCCGGCGGGAGCCGACGTCACTCCCGTGCGGACCGCGGACGAGATGCGGGAGGCGGTGTTCGAGCGGGCCGGCGACGCGGACGCGATCGTGAAGGCCGCCGCGGTCGCAGACTTCAAGCCCGCCAGGTCCGTGACGAGAAAGCTGAAGAAGGCCACCGGGCCACCCGAGGTCCACCTCGTCCCCACCCCCGACATCCTTGCCGAGCTCGGTGCCTCGCCCGACGCGCGCAAACCCGGCGGCGTCCTTGTCGGGTTTGCCGCCGAGACCGAGAGCGATGTCGAACGTCTCACCGCGGTGGCGCGCGACAAGCTCGCGGCGAAAGGGGCCGATGTGATCGTTGCCAACGATGTCTCGAGTCCCGATTCGGGTTTCGGCGCGCGCACCAATCGGGCAGTGATCGCCGACCGGAACGGGGTCGTCGACGCGGGCCTGGTGACGAAAGAAGCGCTCGCCGCCGCGCTCGTCGACAAGATCGTCGAGCTTCTCGACTAGCTCGCTCACGCGCTTAGCCTGACGAGCATGATCCGCACGATCGCGGCCCTCTCGGTGGCGCTGGGGCTCTTGGGCATGGCCTGCGACGACGACGGTCCGGTGGTCGGAACGCCCGGTCCCGACGCGACCGATACGTCGCCGCCCGCCGCGACGAGCCCGTCGCCCGACGAGTCGCCGGAGGCGCGCGGCCCCGTGCGGCTCGACGTCGAGGTGGTCGCGCGTGATCTCGACACCGTGTGGTCGCTTGCTTGGGACGCGCAGGACCGCCTGTGGTTTACCGAACGACCGGGGCGCCTCACGCGTCTGGACGGCCCGACGAGGACCATCGACGGCGTGGTCGAGAACGGGGAGGCCGGGCTCATGGGCCTCGAGTTCGACGATCGCGGACGCATCTATCTCATGTACACGGCGGAGGGCGAGAACCGGATCGTTCGGCTGGACGACGACGGCTCGCAGGACGTCCTCGTCGACGGAATCCCGGCGGCGAGCATTCACGACGGGGGCCGGCTCAGGTTCGGGCCGGACGGAAGTCTGTACGCGTCGACCGGCGACGCGTCGCAATCCGACCTTGCCGACGACGACTCGAGTCTCGCCGGAAAGATCCTCCGTATCAACGTGCGGTCCGGGAACGCGTCGATCTTCAGCAAGGGTCACCGCAACGCGCAGGGGCTGTGCTTTGCGCCCGGCGGCCGGTTCCTCTCCACCGAGCACGGCCCCGACTTCGGGGACGAGATCAACGATCTCGTCGAGGGCCAGGACTACGGATGGCCGGAGACGTCGGGCAACGGCATCTACAACTACACGCCGACGATCGCGCCCGCGGGGTGTGCGGTCTACGACGGCGACCTCATCCCGCAGTGGCGGGGGTCGATGCTCTTTGCGACGCTCAAGGACCAGAGCCTCCGCCGCCTCACCTTCAGGCCCAACGGAGCCGTTCGGAACGAGCAAGTCCTCTTCCAGGAGCGGTTCGGGCGCCTGCGCGACGTCGCGGTCGGGCCCGACGGCGCGATCTACCTCGCGACGTCCAACCACGACGGGCGGGGCTCGCCCCGAGAGGGCGACGACCGCGTCCTCCGCCTCACCCCGCGAGATTGAGCAGTCCTCCCTCGGCGTCGAGTGGTCGCCACGCGCCCTCTGAGGGCGTTTCACGACCACTCGGCGGGGGGGCGGGTCAGGAGACGGCGGGGACGAGCTCCTTGCCGATCAGCTCGACCGTGTCGAGATCGTCGTGAAGGAGATGCTGGAGCATGACCCGGTCGATGCCGGCGTCGGCGAGCGTGCCGAGCGCCTCGATCGCCTGGTCGGCCGTCCCCACGACGCCGCGCTCCTTCATGCTCTCGAGGACCTCGCCGGGTTCCTCACCTCGGCCGCGCCATTCCGCAAGCCGGGCCGCGCGCCGGTGCAGGTCGGCGTCGGTCTCGCCGATCAAGACGCTCGTCATGAGAGAGAAGCGCAGGGTCTCCGGGTCGCGCCCCTCTTTGTCCCACGCGGCGGCCAGTGATTCCTTGCGGGAGCGGCACTCCTCGGGGGCCGCGAGCAGAGTGTTGTACTCGTCGGCCCACCGCGCCGCGAGCGCGACGCTGCGAGCACCCCCGCTGCCGCCGACGATGATCGGCGGGTGAGGGGTCTGCACCGGCTTGGGACGACCGTCGAGCGAGGACAGCCGATAGTGATCGCCGGTGAAGTCGAGCCCATCCTCGGTCCACGTCCGGTGGACGATCTCGAGTTGTTCGGCGAGCCGCCCCAGCCGGGTCGCGGTATCGGGGAACTCGAAGCCGTACGCGGCGTGCTCGAGCTCGTACCAGCCGGCACCCATCCCAAGCTCGACCCGGCCCCCGGAGATGTGATCGACGGTCGCCACGCTCTTGGCGAGGACCGAGGGGTGGCGGAAGGTCGCGGGGGAGACGAGGGTGCCGAGCCGGAGCCGGGTCGTGTGGGCCGCAAGCCCGGCCAGGGTCGTCCACGCGTCGAGCGATCCCAGCTCGGTCCTGCCCCGCACCGAGACGTAGTGGTCGGACCTGAAGAGGCCCTCGAGTCCGGCGCCCTCGGCGGTCCTGGCGAGGTCGAGCCACTGGTCCCACGTGACCCCCTCCTGCCCCTCGATCATCAGACAGAGTCGCATCCCGCTCCCTCCCGAAGGTTGCGCGTTTCACTACCATCAGGGTCGTCAAACGCGCAACCTTGGAGGGCGAGGCAGGTGCCCTGATCGGAGCCGGGCGCGTCGGCGAGCACCGTGTACACCTCCCACGGGGCGCCGTCGGGATCCGCCACCCAGATCTTGTCCTGCAGGGCGTAGCAGCAGGTCACGCCGCTCTCCTCCCTGGTCGACAGGCCCCGGTCGCGGAGCCGGGCGTCGGCCTGGGCGACCTCGTCGCTGGACGCGACCTCGACCCCGAGGTGGTTGAGGGTCCCCCCGGCCCCGCCGTTCTCGATGAGGACGAGCTTGAGCGGGGGCTCGGCGATGGCGAAGTTGGCGTATCCCTCTCGCCGCTTGGCCGGCTCGGACTGAAAGAGCTTGCTGTAGAAGTCGACCGCGGCGTCGAGGTCGTTGACGTTGAGGGCGAGCTGGACGCGAGACATTCCTTCCTCCTTATATCGACAACTGTCAATGTACCCTAGAGCCATATATCGATAGTTGTCAATGTCTTGCCCGCCGAGTGGTCGCGACGCGCCCCCTGAGGGCGTTTCACGACCACTCGGCGGAAAGAACGGGTCGGGAGGGGGTCTCCATTTAGGATGCCGGTCATGATCGAGCCCGACGGACACAGCCTGGTGACCTCCGAGTCGGTGACCGAGGGTCACCCCGACAAGCTCGCCGACCAGGTCTCGGACGCCGTGCTGGACGAGATCCTCGCCGAGGATCCGTTCGGGCGGGTCGCGTGCGAGACGTTGATCACGACCGGCTGGGTCGTCGTGGCGGGCGAGATAACGACCTCGACCTACGTCGACATCCCGGCAGTGGTGCGCCGGGTCGTCACCGACGTCGGCTACACGAGCAGCAAGATCGGCTTCGACGGCGCGACGTGTGGGGTCACGGTCGCGATCCAGGAGCAATCCCCGGACATCTCCCGCGGCGTCGACGCCTCGTGGGAGGAGCGCCTCGGCGAGATGACCGACGACGAGCTCGACAGCCTCGGCGCCGGCGACCAGGGGATGATGGTCGGGTACGCGTGCCGGGACAACGACGACCTCATGCCGATGCCCATCTGGCTCGCCCATCGCTTCGCGCAACGCCTGTCCGAAGTCCGAAAGGCAGGCGTTCTTCCTTATCTGAGACCCGACGGCAAGACCCAGGTGACGATCGCCTACATAGACGGCGTCCCCGCCCGGCTCGACGCCGTCGTCTGCTCGACCCAGCATCAACCGAACGTCGACATCGACACGCTGCTGCAGCCCGATCTGCTGCAGCACGTGATCGAGCCGCTCATTCCCTCGGGCATCGACGCCGAGAACATGAAGGTGTTCGTGAACCCGACGGGCTTATTCGAGATCGGCGGGCCGAGAGCGGACACCGGCCTCACCGGCCGCAAGATCATCCTCGACACGTACGGGGGCATGGCGCGTCACGGCGGGGGAGCGTTCTCCGGCAAGGACCCAACCAAGGTCGACCGTTCCGCGGCCTACGCCGCCCGCCACGTCGCAAAGAACGTCGTCGCCGCCGGTCTCGCCGATCGGTTCGAGATGCAGGTCGCGTACGCGATCGGCGTTGCCCACCCGGTGTCGATATCGATCGAGACCTTTGGGACCGAGACGGTCGACCCGGCGCGCATCGTCAAGGCGATCGACGAGGTCTTCGATCTGCGCCCGGCGGCGATCATCCGCGCTCTCGATCTGCGCCGGCCCATCTACCGGAACACTGCGGCCTACGGGCACTTCGGGCGCTCGGACAAGGACTTCACCTGGGAGCGCACGGACCGCGCCGATGATCTCCGGCGCCTCTGCGACTAGCGCGCAGAAGAGCGCAAGGGTTGCGTCGGTAATCCCCCTGGTCCCCGCGTGGCGGGTGGACCGAGCTTTCGACTACCGCGTCCCGGAGCCACTCGCCGAGCGCGTCCGGGCCGGCAGTCTCGTGCGCGTCCCGCTCGGGGCTCGCCGGGTGCGTGGGGTCGTGGTCGAGCTGCGCGACTCGGCTTCGATCGAGCGCCGGCTCGAGGACGTCGCCGCCGTGGTCGTGGAGCCGCCGATTGCGCCCCCTCCCCTCGACGAGCTCGCGCGGTGGGTCGCGCGCCGGTACGTGGTCCCCACCGGGCGGGTCTTCGAGCGCATGGTCCCGGCGCGCGTGCGGGCACGGGTCCCGGCC
>JBOGXF010000009.1:0-9907 GCA_050694275.1 Actinomycetota bacterium
CGTGCGCGTCGCTTCTTCTAGAGGTGGACGTTTCGCGTTCTCTGGTTCGGACCATCCATCTGCGGCTTCAACAGGTCATCTGTCCTGGAAGTCGCGAAGAACTACCCATGGAAACCCGAGGAGTCCCAAAGATCTGCGACGGCTGGTGGAGGAGTACGATTTGACGTTAAGAAGGGAGCAGCAAAGGTGAGCGATTACGCGATCGAGATTTTCTACTCCGAGGAGGACCAGGGATACATCGCCGTGGTCCCCGACCTCGAGGGGTGCTCCGCGGGTGGCCGGACGCCACAGGAAGCGTTGGAGGAGATTCTCGTTGCCAAGGATCTATGGCTGGAGACCGCACGCGCTCGCGGCTATCCGATTCCGGAAGCGCGTTACCGTGCTCCTCGAGCCGCGGAGCAATCTGCAGGCTAACGATGGAACAGTTCGCCATCAGCATCTTCTACGACGAGGAAGACGGCGACTACATCGCGATCGTCCCCGACCTAAAGGGTTGCTCAGCGTTCGGAGACACTCCCGAGGACGCTCTGCGTCAGGTCTTGATCGCCAAGGAGGGCTGGTTGGAGGTGGCCCGCAAACATGGCGATCCGATTCCGGAGCCGCGTTACCGACCCCCCGACGCCGAGCGCACAGCTACCGGCTGACATGCGTGACTACGCGATCAACGTGTTCTGGTCCGACGAGGACGACTGCTACATCGCCACGGTCCCGGACCTAGAGGGGTGCTCGGCCTTCGGAGATACACCGGAGGAGGCCGTTCGCGAGGTGGAGACCGCGAAGAGGCTGTGGCTGGAAGTCGCCCGGGAGGACGGTGAGAAGATTCCGCAACCGTCGTACCTTCCACCGGAAGCACAGCGAAGCGCGGCCGGCTGATCCACCGGCCTACCTCTAAAGCTAACCAGGGGTTCTATAGCCGGCCCTCGCGTGGGCTGCGTGGATTACTTGATCAGGGGGCCCTAGCTATAGCTAGCATCGCGTCAGGAACGCTTAGGCCTTTCGAGGTCAGACTTTTCGTCGTAGCCCCTCGCTAGCTTGTCGTCATGAAACCGAGGCGATTGCTGAAGCGGATTCGGTCTGGCGCGGTGAAGAACGTCGATTTCGGCGACTTCGTTAGGCTTATCGAAGCGCTTGGCTTCCGGTTTGATCACCAACGCGGAGACCACAAGTACTTTCGACATCCGGACCTGCAGGTGTCACTCAACATCCAGGAGGAGGGCGGACAGGCGAAGCCCTATCAGGTACGTCAATTGGTGAAGGTCATGAAGAAGTACTCTTTGGATGTGGAGGTCGATCGTGGCTGATTACCACATCAACATCTTCTGGTCCGACGAGGATCAGTGCTATATCGCGGATGTCCCGGACCTCGAGTTCTGCTCGGCGCACGGCCCGACCCCGCAGGAGGCGCTGGATCAGGTCTTGATCGCCAAGGAGGGCTGGTTGGAGGTAGCCCGCAAGCATGGCGATCCCATCCCCGAGCCTCGCTACCGACCCCCCGATGCCGAGCGCACGGCTGCCGGCTGAGAACGATGCGCGGGCAACGCCCTGTGCGACGGCGATGGTCTTTTCGCCGTTGACCACCTGTGACGTGGTTTTTGGCCGAATGAGCGAGGCGCGCGTCGCGTCGAATGTGCTGCTGCCCGCGGGGGATCTCGTCGCCCGCGGCATCGCCGATCTCGAGCGCGGTATCGAGACGGTCCCGGCCCTCCTGGTGTCGATCGGCCACCCCCGGTTGAGACGGTCGGGCATGGCGGTCCCGGATCCACCGTTCGGCGACCCAGAGCACCGCCTCTATTCGGCGCTCGCCCGGGAGGGGCCCGAGACGGCGCATTCCCGCTACAACGCGCTCTTGCGGCGTCTCGTCAGCTTCGAACGCGCCCTTGCATGCGCGAGCTGACCACTCCCGAGCGCGTCGAGCGATTCATGCAGGAGCTGGGTCGCGCCGTCCGGAATCCGGTGCGCGTGTACTTCACCGGCGGGGTCACGGCGATCCTTCACGGCTGGCGCGATGCGACCATCGACATCGACCTCAAGGCGGTCCCGGAGTCCGACGAGGTCTTGCGGGCGGTGTCTCGGCTGAAGGAGAAGCTGTCGGTCAACGTGGAGCTCGCGGCCCCGGACCAGTTCATCCCCGAGGTGCCGGGGTGGCAGGAGCGAAGCCTGTTCATAGGGAGCGAGGGGCCGGCGTCGTTCTTCCACTACGACCTCTACTCGCAGGCGCTCTCCAAGATCGAACGAGGGCATAGCCAGGACGTCGGCGACGTGCGCCGCGCCCTCGCCGACGGGCTGGTCGACCGGGCCATGCTGCGCACGCTGTTCGATCGGATCGAGCCGGAGCTCTTTCGCTATCCCGCGATCGACCCCAAGGCGTTTCGCCGCGGGCTCGAGGACATGCTCGGCTCCGACTGAGCCCCGGGACTGACGAGCCGTAGTCCGGGGCCGCCCCTCGCACGCCGCTCCGGAGGAGCGCGGTTCCTGAGTCCCGTGCTCCTTGTCTCCTCTCACCCCCCTGGCGGTCGGGGATGCTCAAGTCAGTATTTTCCTGACGGTTTTTCGACGGCGGATTCGCCGCAATTCCGGGGTTTTGTCGGTGCCGCCTGGTAGCCTGTAAGTATCGAACATACGTTCGCATCGGTGGAGGTGAAGGTGGCAGAGGCGCAGGTGGCGGACACGATCGAGGCATTGGACACCCTGGACGGGGCCGAGGCGGACCGCCGGGCCCGGGTCGCCGAGCTCGGCGACCGCATCGGGGGGCTGTGCGCCAACATCGACGCCGGCCTCGCCGAGCTCGTGTCCACCCTCGGCGAGTTCGACGACCTCGAAGGCTGGGCCGACGAGGGCGCGGTCAACCCGCCGCAGTGGCTGTCGTGGCGGGCCAACGTCGCGCCCCACGCGGGCCGGGACATGTTCGCCTTGGCCCGCGCCCTCAAGGACCTTCCCAAGGTCAAAGACGCGTTCTCGTCCGGCGACCTGACCTACTGGCAGGCCCGCGCCATCGCACGGGTCGCCGACCACTCCAGCGAGGACGTCCTGATCCACCTCGCCCAGCACTCGACCGTCGCCCAGCTCTCGCGCATCTGCTCCGCCTACACCCGGGTCGGGCGGCAGCACGCCCCCGCCACCGCCCACGACCACCGCATGTTCGGTTACCACTTCGACGACGAGGGCTTCATGGAGGTCTACGCGCGGCTGTGCCCCGAGGACGCGGCGATCTTCGAGCAGGCGATCACCGCGGTCGGCGAGCGCCTGCGCAAAGAGCAGGAGGAGAACACGACCACCACGCGCGGGTGGAGCCAGCGTTCGGCCGACGCCCTCGTGGAGATGGCCCGCATCGCCCTCTCAGACGACGGCGAGGGGAATGGCTCGTCGCCGTCGCACGAGGTCATGGTCCACGTCGATCTCGACACGCTCACCACCAGAGAGGGCAGATGTCACGTCGACGGCGGCCCCGCCCTCGCCCCCACGGTGGTCGAGCGCATTCTGTGCGACTCGTTTCTCACCACCGCGGTCGAGCGCGACGGCGTCGTGATCGACGTCTCGAAGCGCAGGCGCACGGCAACCGCGCGCCAGAAGAAGGCCCTTATGGCGCGCGACCACATGTGCCTGTTCCCGGGCTGCAGCTACAGGCGCTTCGTCCAAGCGCACCACGTCGAGTACTACGTGCGAGACGACGGTGAGACGGTCCTCATCAACCTCGGCCTTCTGTGCTGGGAGCACCATCGCCTGGTGCACGACGGGTTCGTGTCGATGACGCCCGGCCCGGACGGGGGGTTCGTCTTTCACGACCGGGACGGAAACGTGATCGATCCGGTCCCGCCCAAGCCCGAGGGCAGCGTCGATCTGCTCGTGCAAGACAACGAGGCGCGCGGCCTCGAGCTCACCCCGGAGACGCCGAAGTCGGGATGGGACGGGGGCCCGGTGAGCCTGGTTAAGTGCGTCGACGCGATCTATACCGGCCGAGCGATCTACGACGAAGCCGAACGCCCTCCGCCCATGGGCGGCCCCGACCCGCCGGAGCCATCCATTTGAGACCCGCGCCCCCTGGGCGGCATGAGTCGATCTTGGGTCTTTTCGTCGTATGCCCTCGCTAGCGTGCGTGTCATGGCACGGATCATCCGCCGAGCAACTCGCGTCGCCTTGCGCCCGGGCATCGCCGGCGCCATCCGGGCCGGCCTTGGGTCTCCGAGTACGATCTGAAGATGGAGGATCGATGAAGGATTACGCGATCAACGTGTTCTGGTCGGACCGTGACGGTTGCTACATCGCGACCGTGCCCGATCTACGAGGTTGCTCAGCTTTCGGCGACACGCCGGAGGAGGCAGTGCGAGAGCTCGAGATCGCGAAGCGCTTGTGGCTGGACTCGGCCCGGGCGCATGGCGATCCGGTCCCAGAGCCCTCCTATCAACCTCCTGAGGCCGAACGCAGCGCTGCAGGCTGAGCGAGACATGCGGCGCGGCTCGTCTGTCAGAGTGGTCCCGTGAACAGGGTGGGCTGGGCCGATGTCGCCACCAAGCGCGACCTCGAGCAGCTCGAGGCGCGCCTCGACCTCAGGTTCGAGGCCTTTGAGCAAAGGCTCCTGGCCACCTTCAGGGCGGAGCTCAACGCCCAGACGCGCACGATGGTCCAATGGCTCATCTTCGCTACCACCGGGGCGACCGTGGCCGTCGGGGGCCTCGCCTTCGCCGCCGCCCGGCTCGTCTGACAGGGCCGGCCCCCTTACCGTTCTTCGGGTTCCGTGGTACATCACGCTCAATAATTGAGCGTCTTGTTCCCCGCTTCGAGTTACCGGCGCGCGGCCCGGCCGGCCGGAGGTCGTGCGTCCGTGCTACCCGGCTTCGCGGTGGAGGTCGACGACCTCCTCGACCCCGAGAAATAGCAGCCGGACACACTCCACGGCCGTTCCTTGCAGCGGAAGCGAGTTATTTGGTTGCTGGGAGTCGCTCTCTGAGCCCTTTCCGGCAACCAGTTCGCGGACGAGGACTCCGCTACGGGCCGCCCGGACGGGGATAGGCCGCGCGTCTCCGGACGACCTTCACTATCGCCCCAGAGTGGGTTCTGACGCGGGAAACCGGCAAGGAACGCTCCGTCCCTAATGTTCCTAAATAACAACTCTTGGGTGGACGCCTTCGTTATGGAGGACAACGGGCCTCTGCGTGGAATAGGCGGGGTGGCGCCCGAGACCGTAGTCTTGGCCGAGCTTGAGCAAGCCAAGCGCGGGCGTGTCACCAGAAAGTCCTGATCGAGGGGCGAAACAGGTGTCGAGCCGAGCCGGCTCTTTTGAGTCGGCTCATCCGTAAGGGCCTGGATTCGAGACAACGGGGGGTAAGGCGTGAGCGAAGCCGGACGGCACAAGGGCGCAAGGACGACCGTCACCATTCTGGCGGCGATGGCGTTATTGGTGGGAATCGTGGGGCCGCTCGCGCCCCCGGCACACGCGAATCACGACGCGGAAACGTGCCTCGACCTCGAGCACGACACGCAGGGCAGCGGCTCGGAGGTCGACAGCAACGAGGTCGGCACCGAGCACACGATCGTCGCGACCCTGCGCATCCCGACCCCGCTACCCCCGTCGTGCGATACCGACGAGGATCCGGTAACGCTGGGTGCCGGCGAGCAGCACGTGATCGATTTCGAGATCACCGGGCCCAACGACCCCGACGACTCGGACTCGACCGACAGCCCCGACGACTCGTGCACCATCAGCGTCGGTGAGTCCTCCTGCGACATCTCCTACACGGGCACGGCCGCCGGCACCGACACGATCCGCGGATGGGAACGGGGCTCGACCCCCGATACCGACGAGCCGGTCGACGAGACGTCCGGCACCGAGCCGCTCGACGAGCCCGACAAGACCGACGTCGTCGAGAAGACGTGGACCGCCGGCCCGGCCTTCCGGCTCGACTGCGACGACGAGAGCGGCGACGACCGCGAGACCAACCCCTCGATCGCCGCGGAGGAAAGCACCGAGACCTACACCTGCACGGTTCAGGACGAGTTCGGAAACCCGGTCGAGGGAGAACAGGTCCTGGGCGAGAACGAGAACGGGGTCAACGACCCCGACGCGACCGACGGGGCGAGCTACGATAGCCCCGACTACGGCCCCTGCACGACGAACGCCGACGGCGAGTGCACGATCGACGTCGCCCAGGAAGAGAACGAGGAGGGGACCGCCGAGATCTGCTTCTGGGTCGACGACGGCGATCCGGAGACCAACGAGGGCGCGACCCTGTGCGCCGACGAGCCCACCGACGAAGCCGAGAACAACGACCTCACCGACCAGGTGGAGAAGACGTGGGAGGGACGCGAGGCATCGGGCGTCAACGCCGACCCGGAAACCGACAGCAACGAGGTCGGGAGCGATCACGAGATCACCGCGACCGTCTACGATCAGTTCGGCGACGAGTTCGCGGGCAACACGACGGTCAACTTCGAGTTCTTTCAGGGCTCGGTGAGCGACGAGACCGACAACTCGCCGGCGACCCCCGACGACTCGTGCACGACCGGCGGCTCGTCGAGCTGCACGATCACATACTCGGCGGACGAGACCGGGAACGACCGGCTGTGCGTGTGGATCAACGAGACGCCGCAGATGGTCGGCGACAACACGAACGGGACCTGCGACGGCGAGGGGCTCACCGACGCCGACGAGGAGGGTGCCCCCGACGAGCCGGACGACAACCGGGACGTCGTCGAGAAGAACTGGGAGCCGGCGCCCGGCCCGACCGATGCGTCCGAGCTCGACTGCGAGCCCGAGACCGACAGCAACCCGACCAACAGCGCTCACGAGATCGAGTGCGAGGCGCTCAACAGCCTCGGGCTCCCGGTCCCCGACGCCAACATCGACGCCGAGGCGACCGGCGCCAACGACCCCGACGACGGCAATACGCCGAGGAGCCCGGACTTCAGCTGCACCACCGGCAACGACGGCACGTGCACGATCACCCACGGGCCCGAGGGCACCGACGAGTCGGGAACCACCACCTACCGCGCGTGGATCGACTCCGACGGATCCAACGCGACGGTCGAGGCCGACCAGCAGGAAGGCCGCGACGAGGACGCGCAGCCGGGGGCGTTCGAGGAGCCCGACGGGACCGACGTCGTCGAGAAGATGTGGGACGCGTCGCGGATCGACTGCGAGCCCGAGACGGATCGAAACCGCAGCGGCAGCTCGCACACGGTGACCTGCACCGTGACCGACGAGAACGGACAAGCTGAGGCCGGCGAGCACGTCGACGCCGAGGCGACCGGCGCCAACGACCCCGACGACGGCGCATCGCGCACCAGCCCTGACTTCTCGTGCGGCCCCACCAACGTGCAGGGACGGTGCTCGTTCACTCATTCCGGCGACACGTCGGAATCCGGCACGACCGTCTATCGCGCGTGGATCGACGCCGACAACGACGACTCGACCGACGAAGCCGACTCGGGCGAGGGTCGCGACGAGAACACGACTCCGGGCGACCGTCCCGAGCCCGACAACACCGACGTGGTCGAGAAGGAGTGGAGCGCGTCTCGTCTCGACTGCGAGCCCGAGACGGACTCGAACCCAACCGGAACCGGACACGACATCACGTGCACCGCGACCGACGAGGACGGCGACCCCGTCCCCAACGAGAACATTGACGTCGAGGCGAGCGGCGCGAACGATCCCGATAACAGCAACTCGCGCACGAGCCCCGATTTCACGTGCACGACCGGCTCCAACGGCCAATGCGTCGTGCGCCACGGCCCCCCCGGACCGACTTCGACGAACGAGATCGGCACGACCGCGTATCGGGCGTGGATCGACTTCGACAAGAACAACGCGACCGACGACTCCGATGCCACGGAGGGCCAAAACGAGGAGTCCTCACCGGGAGCCGAGCCGGAGCCGGACTCGACCGACGTCGTGAGCAAGACGTGGCAGGCGATACCGCTCGACTGCTCGCCTGAGACCGACTCGAACCCGACCGGCACCAACCACACCGTGAGCTGCACGGCGCGCAACGACGACGGCTCACCCCGCAGCAACGTCGAGATCGACGCCGAGGCGACTGGGGCCAACGACCCGGACCAGAGCGACAGCCCCAACACGCCCGACTTCTCGTGCACGACCGACGCGCAGGGACAGTGCTCGTTCACACACGGCCCGACGGGCGGCGCGCAGACCGGGCCGAACGACACGTCTCAGCCGGGGACCACGAACTACCGCGCGTGGATCGACGAGGACGGCACGAGCTCGGTCGAGGCGGACCCGACGGAGGGCCAGGACGAGAGCGCCCAGCCGGGCAGCCGCCCCGAGCCCGACAACACCGACGTCGTGTCGAAGAACTGGATCGAGGCCCCCGGGGACCTGACCATGGCCCCCGAGAGCGACACCGCCTCGGTGGGAGCGTGCAACCCCTACACGGTGACCCTCACCGACGACAACGGGAACCCGGTGAGTGGCGCGTTCATCGACGTCGAGCAGCGCCACGAGCGCGCAAACAATCAGACCGCAGGCGACGAGCCGGCGGTGGGCTTCTGCGAGCCCGCGACCGGGCCTAACCCGTCCGACGTCGACGAGAGCCGCGGCGATCTCAGGCCTCCCGACGAGGACCCGGACAATGCGGGGACCGCGGGCGGCGAAACCATCGCGGCGACGGACGCCAACGGCCAGGTGACCTTCGGCATCAACGTCGTCCCGGCCCAGGGTTCGGACGGAAGCGGCGACGTCACGATCGTCGCGTTCTTCGACCTCGGAGAGGACAACGACGATCCCGACCCCGGGGAGCCGCAGGACACCTCGACCAAGACGTGGATCGTGGCCGAGGGCCGCACCATCGACTGCGCCCCGAAGGAGGCGACCAACCCGACGGGCACGACCCACACGGTGACGTGCACGGTCGAGGACGCCTCGGGCAACCCCGTCGAGGGCGAGGGAGTCACGTTCAGCGAGGCCGGCCAGGGCGAGCTCACCTCTCCCAGTCAGCGATCGACCGATCAGAACGGTCGAGTGACCGCGACCACCACCTCGAACCAAGAAGGGACACAGACGATCACCGCGACGATCACCGACGATCTCCAGGGTGAGCCCGATGTCGACGAGTGCGACCGCGCCGCGGGTGACCCGGCCGGCGCGCCCGCGGGCCGGTGCTCGGACTCGGTCACCAAGACGTGGACGGCCGAGGAGCAGATCGACGAGCGGTGCGACGATCCCGGCGTGCAGTGCGGGACCGACGGCGACGACAACATCGTCGTGCAGCCCGGCACAACGCTCGTGATCTGCGGCGACGGCAACGACGTCGTCAACGCCGAAGCCGCCGACGGCGTCACCATCGAGTGCGACGGCTCCGACGACAACCCGGCCCCCGACGGCAACAAGACCATCACCGGGAGCCCGGGCGACGACGTCATCATCACCGGAACCGGCGACGACATCATCAATGCCGGCGGTGGGGACGACAACGTCACCGGCGACGGCGGCGACGACCAGTGCCACGGCCAGGGCGGTAACGACACCATCAACTGTGGCGCCGGCAGCGACGTCGTCACCGGCGGTCCCGGCAACGACAACCTCCGCAGCCAGGGCGGCAACGACAGCATCCGCGGCGGTGGCGGGAACGACATCATCCGTGGCGGCGGGGGCAGCGACACCCTCAGGGGTGGGCGCGGCAACGACGTCCTCGTCGGAGGCGGCGGCCGTGACGTCCTCGTCGGAGGCGGAGGCAGCGACACCCTGCGCGGTGGTGCCGGCAACGACACCCTGCGCGGCGGTGGCGGCAACGACACCCTGACCGGAGGCGGCGGGCGCGACACCCTCGCCGGA
Organism: Actinomycetota bacterium; assembly: GCA_050694275.1. GTDB lineage: Bacteria > Actinomycetota > CADDZG01 > CADDZG01 > WHSQ01 > JBOGXF01. The sequence goes on from JBOGXF010000009.1 coordinate 9,785, forward strand.
GGCGGCGGCCGCGACGCCATCCGCGGCGGTGGCGGCAACGACACGCTGCGCGGCCAGCGCGGCAACGACAGCCTCTTCGGCGGTGGCGGCGACGACTTCCTCAACGGCGGCCCGGGCCGCGAC
>JBOGXF010000010.1:0-5753 GCA_050694275.1 Actinomycetota bacterium
CTCCGGGCGAACTCACTCCTCAACCGGTTCGAGACCTATTCCCTGCGTCACGTGCGACGGGAGGAAAACGCCGACGCGGACAAGCTCGCCAATCAGGGCATGGACCAAGCGGAGCTGGACCTCGAGCGGGACGAGGAGTCCTTCGGGCAGGGGTCTCTGCTCGAGTGATTCTGTGGCATCTCGGGATTGCGGCCGCCCTCACCTACGTGACCCTCGGTCGGCGGCGCATCGACTATCGCTTCGTGCTCGTGGGCGCGATCCTCCCCGATGCCCTCGACGGGTTGATCGGGCTCTTCGTCGATCTGAACCCGTCGGGACGAGGACCGGCTCATTCCCTCCTCGCGGTGATCTTCGTCGCGGTTGCGATCATCGTCGGCTTCTCCGGCGAAAGGCGTCTATCGGTGTTCGGCCTTGCGGTGGGATGGCTCACCCACCTCGTCGCCGACGGAATGTGGGCCGCCCCCGAGACGTTTTTGTGGCCCGCCTTCGGCATGGATTTCACGCTCGTACCTACCGAGCCGTACTCGGTCGATCTTCTCTCTCACCCCTGGGATCACCTCGCGACGTGGGGAGGCGAGCTTGTAGGCGTCGCCGCACTCACGTGGTTCTGGGTCGCGTTCCGCCTCGGCGAGGGGAACCGGCTCAGGCTGTTCCTGAGGGACGGTTACCTCAGACCCTAAGGGGACCAGATGCGGCCCCCGGGGAAGTGGTCGGCGAAATTCCGCGGGAACTCGGTAAAGCCGGGCAGGAGGTCGAGTCTCTCTCCCTTCAAGGGACCCCTTATGGCCATTCCCGTGATTGCGTCCCAGGTCGTGCCGGTGGCCGAATCGACGAGGCGATCCCCGTCGATCCGCAGCTCGACCGTGCGATTGTCGAGGCGGCGCGACAACACCGTCCACCGATCCTCATCGGAGGGCGGGACGACGACCGCGACGGGCATCCCGCCGACCGTGTCGTTGGCGACGCCGACGCGAAGTCGAGCGCGAGGGTGTCGGGATGGCCCGTCCCAGCGGCTGGCTCCACGCACTCTCGGCCGGCACGAACCTGGGCTCATAGACGGGCGCGATGCCGTCTCGGGGCAGTAACTGACGGAACCCATCGGGCAGCGCCTCGGAGGTGACCGGGTCGTAGACGGTCGCGGGGTTGGGGACGCTAATCGGCTCGCCCTCGTTGCCGCGCGGCGGAAAGAGTGCAGCGGCGAACACCTGGTAGAGGACCAGGAGCCCGATGCCCACGGCGAGGACGGCGACGATCCTCTCCGCACGTGCCATCAACCACTGGGACGCGCGGGCGAGGGCAACGATTTCCCTCCGTCAGTCTCGGGTTGCCTCTCCGCCTTCGAGGGCCTGGGCCACCAGTGCCCCTCGACGGGAGATCCGGTAGCTGCCGGTTGCCTGCCTGACCACCAGACGGCTGATCTCCAGCTTGGTCAGCGCAATCGAAATTGGCACGACCGAGGACTCTCCGAGATCGTGTGCCACGTCCACATGCGGGAGCTCGTCCGCCATGAGAACGAGGATCCGGCGCTGCATCTCGTCGGCCGCCACCCGGTCGACCTCCTCGGGATTGACCTCTACCGGTTCGGCTTCCCGGCGCACGACCGGCTCGAAGAGAGCCTGAGGTACGGGTGACAGCAGCGCGGCCGGCTGCCCGCTGCGCATCACCATCAGCAGACAATCCGATTGGCTGATCTCATCCAGCACCTCCGCAGTGTTTCGGGCTAGGTGCCGGGAGGAGATGCATCTGATCGGCTCATCGGTCGCCGCAGCTCGGTTATCCACGACCGCCTCCTTTGCTCGATACCTGTTTCGTCCTAACGAAACCGTCAGACGAACGTCTGACGCTTCCGTCTGTCACCTGTCAGACGCTCCGGGGAGCAAGGTAATGGTTGGCTGCGACACAAAATCGAGAGGCGGGCGTCAGGGGGGTCGACCGGGAAGGACGGCAGGGGCATAATCGTTGATGAAAGGGAGCCGACCGGGCGACCACGGTCCTTCGGGGCTGAGGAAAGTCCGGACTCCACAGGGCAGGACGCTGGGGAGAGTCCCAGGCGGGGCGACCCGCGGAAAGTGCCACAGAAAGCAGACCGCCGCCTCGGGCTTCCCGAGGCCGGTAAGGGTGAAACGGTGAGGTAAGAGCTCACCAGCGCGTCGGGTGACCGGCGCGGCTCGGCAAACCCCGTCCGGAGCAAGGCCAAGCAGGGGGCATGGGTGGTCCGCCCGCCGGAAGGCACCCCCGGGTAGGCCGCTGCAGGCGGACGGCAACGTCCGTCGCAGATGGATGGTCGCCGGGTCCGGTCCGACAGGGCCGGGCTTACAGAATCCGGCTTACAGGTCGGCTCCAGCTACGGGCCCCCGGCCGCAAGGCCGGGGGCCCACCTTTCCAAGTGTCTTTGGGCCCGGCGCGCGACACTCTCTCCGTGGATGCTCGCTTGGAATCCTGGGTGTCGCGGGGTCGTCACGTCGACGTCGGGGGTCGGCGCGTCTTCGTGTGGGAGCGCGGAGAGGGGCCGGCGCTGCTCGCCCTTCACGGCTTCCCATCGTCCTCGTACGACTGGAGACTCGTCGCGGATCGCTTGCCCGAGCGACGGTTTGTCGCCCTTGATCTTCCCGGCTTCGGCCTGTCGGACAAGTCCGCGGACGCGGACTACTCCTTGATGGCTCAGGCCGACGTCGTCGAAGAGGTCGCCGGCGCGCTCGGGATCACCTCGTGCGATCTCGTGGCGCATGACATGGGCGACTCGGTCGCCGCCGAGCTGCTCGCGCGCGTCGGCGACGGAACGCTCGGGTTCGCCGTCGATCGAGCCGTTCTGCTCAACGGCAGCATCTTCATCGAGATGGCGCAACTCACTTCGGGGCAGAAGCTCTTTCTCGCCCTGCCCCCGAGGAAGCTCGCTTTCTCGCCGCCGGTACGCGTCTTCCGGCGACAGATAAGGCGGCTCTTCTCGCCGGACCATCAGCCGTCTCGAGCCGAGATCGAGATGATGGAGCTGCTCCTGTCTCGCGACGGCGGCGCGCGGCTCGTGCCGATCACGATCCGGTACATCGAGGAGCGCCAGCAGATGGCGGAGCGCTGGACGGCGGGGCTCGTCGATTTCAAGGGCGACCTGTCGCTCATCTGGGGCGATCTCGATCCGGTCGCGGTCCCGGCGATCGCGACCCGTCTCACGGAGTTGAGGCGGTCGACGGTCGAGGTGCGCTGGTCGGACGTCGGGCACTGGCCCCAACTCGAGGTGCCCGAGCGGGTCGCGGCCGAGCTGAAAAACCTCCTGCCGTGAGCCTGACCGTGCGCGCAACACTGGCGCTGGTGTTCGTCGGCGCGCTCACCATCGTGCTCTTGCAACCGATTCTCGACACCTCCAACGAACAGTCGCCCTCGAACGAACCTCCGCGCACCCCGGCGGCCTCACCGGCCCCGAAACCGGCGCCCTCCCCGACGTCCACCGAGGAAGAAACAGAGACGGCCGCCCCCGACCGGCTGCTGTCGAAGATCCCGCGGGAGTGTCTGCGACCGGTCGAGCGACCTTCGGGCGTCGGGCTCCTCGCCGCTTACCGCGGGGGAGCCGTGCGCATCGCATCGCCGACCGGCGGCGTCACGGCGACGATCGAGGCGAAGCCGCCGATTGCGTGGAGCCCAAGCGGAAGCCTGTTGCTGACCCACAGGGGCCACCTGTTCACCGCCGAGGGCCTTCCCGCCGGACCAACCGTTATCCGCGGCAAGACGCGGGCGTTTCCCGAGCCCGTGACCTTCTGGACCTGGTCGACGGTCGCGGACTGCGCGGTCGGGGTGTCGCGCGAAGGCACGCTGTTGATCGCGCCGCTCGACGCGCCGATCCGTCGGCCGCACCGCGATCTGTTGCGGGGGATGGAGATACGGGACATCTCGTTCTCGCCGGACGGCCGCACGCTCGCGCTCGTCGTCCGGACCGATAACGAGCCTCCGGTTGTGAATTCCATCTGGTTCGCCGACCTTCGAACCGGACGGATCACCCGGACCAGGGCGGGCGCGGTGGCGGTGCCTCTGCTGGGGTGGAACGGGCGCCGTGTCCTGTTCGGGCGGGCGACGGGCGCGTCGATCATGGCCGATGGCATCCGGCTGGAAGGGCTCTCACCCGGGGGCGAGGTCGTGGGCTACAGAGCAGGACTGCTGCCCTCCGACGATTTCCTCTTGACATGCGGGAACCGGCTCCTGGCGGTCGTCGGCGGGGCGCGCGACGCCACGACCAACAAACGGCTCGCGTTCATCGAGCCGGGCGAGCCGCCCGAGCTCCTGACCTCGAAGGCGTTCGTTTACTCCACCCCGGCGTGCTCGCCGAACGGTGACTTTGTCGTCGCTCCGAGGGCAGAGGAGAATAGCAGCCCGAGCTCGGGGCAGCGGGTCGACGACCGGCGTCTCGTGCTGCTACGCGGCGACGGATCGTTCGTCCGCAACCTCACGCTCGACTCCGGTTTCGCCGACGAGTACCCGTTGTGGGGGCCGCGCGGCACCGGGGTCGTGTTCGTCCGCCGCCCGATCGGTGGTGGTGGACGACCGCAGGCGTGGTTCATCCCCGAGGGCGGACGAGCACAGCGGACGGAGCTGACGTTCGCGATTCCACCGCACTACTACGGCGACTTCGCGTGGGAACGGGTGCTCGCCTGGAGCGCGGCCCCCGGCTGACGAGGCGGTAGGTCCCGACCTATGCCGAGTTCCTGAGCACCTTGTTGTGATCTGCCACCCGTGGGGTGGCTGGAGGCAACAAGGTGCGCGTGCTCCAGGGCTAAGACGAACCTCGACCACTCGCAACGACGACGATTGGCGGTCAGCGGTGGACGCGGAAGAAGAACTTCGAGCCGGCCCCGACCTCGCTCTCGACCCACATCTCGCCCCCGTGTTTCTCGACGATCATCTTGGACAGATACAGCCCAAGCCCCGAACCGGGCTTGCGCCGTCCGGTGCCGATCCGGGTGAAGCGCTCGAACAAGCGGGAGATGTCCTCGGGAGGGATGCCGGGACCGACATCCTCGACGCACACGGTGACAACGTCGGAGTCGGGGGCGATCTGGATGGTGATCTTTCCTTGGGAGAACTTGGCCGCGTTGGACACGAGGTTGAGCAGCACTTGCTTGATGCGGTCGCCGTCGGCCACGACGATCGTGTTGCCCGGCGAGACGATCAGCTCGGTCCGGTCGGCTTGGCCCGCGTCGGTGATGGCCTCGCGCGCGATCAGCGCGAGGTCGATCTTGGAGAGTTCCAGCGCGATCTCTCCCTGATCGATCGCCTCGAGGTCGAGGACCTCGGAAACGAGCTTCGCCAGCCGCCGCGCCTCTCGACCGAGGGTGGCGGTGAGCTCTTCCCTTTGGTCGTCGGTCAGGCTCTTGAAGCGGTTCTGCAGCAGATCCGCGATCCCGGCGATGACCGTCATCGGCGAACGCAGCTCGTGCGACACCATGGAGATGAAGTCGCTTCGCAGCTCGTCGAGCGCGCTCAGCTCCTCGGCCCGATTCACCGCCTCCCGGTAGAGACGGGCATGGTGGAGCGCGATCGACACCTCGCGCGCCGCCGCCTCGATGAGCGCGATGTCCGACTGCGTCCAGCGTCGGGGGGCCTCGGAGTGAAACGTCACCACGCCCAGAAGCTCTTCGCCCCACGCGAGAGGAGACACCAGCACGGCCCGCGTCGAGTGCGCGAGGAGATCCTCGGGGGAGCCGGGGAGCGCCTCGTCCAGCAGGCGCTCGTCGGTGGTGACGTCGTTGCTCGACTGGGTGCGGCGC
>JBOGXF010000011.1:0-7275 GCA_050694275.1 Actinomycetota bacterium
AAGCGGGCATCGGAGGGAAGCGCGGCGCCGCACGCGGCGCACCCACCCGCTAATGAAGCCCCGCAGCTCGGGCAGTACCGAGCCGACTCGAGATATGGCTCACCGCAGCCAGGGCAGCCTCCCATCGACAAAGCATAGGAGCCTGCTCTTAGAAGGGGAAGGGGCTACGACGCCGGCTTCATGGGGGCGAGGGTCAGGTCGAGGCGCTTGTCGCCGGCGTCGGGGAAGTGCACGGTCGCCTCGAGCCCGAGCGAGGAGCGCGCGATCTCGACGATCGTGCCGCGGCCGAAGCGGTCGTGCACCACCTCCTGGCCCACTTTGTAGACGGAGGGATCCTGTATCGCGCGGCCGATGCGTCCTCCCAGCCCCGGTTTGGGCGCGGCGGCCTGGCTGACGAGGTCGTCGGGGATCTCGGCGAGAAAGCGCGACGGCGGATTGTAGTTGGTCCCGCCCCACAGGCTGCGCGACCACGCGTTGAGCAGATAGACGCGCTTGCGGGCGCGCGTGATGCCGACGTAGCACAGCCGGCGCTCCTCCTCGAGCTGCTCGGGCTCGCCGAGGCTTCTGATGTGGGGAAACACCCCCTCCTCGACCCCGACGATGAACACGATGTCGAACTCGAGCCCCTTGGCGTTGTGGAGGGTCATGAACGTCACGCCCGCCTCCTCGCCCGCCTGCTCGTCGGTGTCGGTGATGAGCGCGACCCGCTCGAGGAACCCCGCGAGGCTCGGCTGCTCGGCGAACTCCTCGTACTCGCGCGCAACGCCGGCGAGCTCCTTGAGGTTCTCCTGCCGGGACAGCGCCTCGAAGGTGCGCTCGGCGGTGAGCTCGTGCATGTAGCCCGAGATGTCCCACGTCAGCTCGACGATGTCCGCGATCGGGGTGTCGCCTGCGGACTCGGTGCGGATCTGCTCGAACAGCCGCGCCATCTCGAGCGCTCCCCCGCGCGCCCTCCTGGGGAGGTTGGGAACCTCCTCGGCGCGCGCGAGGGCATCGCCCAGACCGATGTCGTGCTCGCGCGCGAACGCGCTCAGGCGCCCGAGTGAGGTGTCGCCGATGCCGCGCCGAGGCGCCTGCGCGGCGCGTTCGATGGCGACCGAGTCCTGCGGGTTCATGGCGCCGCGCAGCCACGCCATGATGTCCTTGATCTCTTTGCGCTCGTAGAAGCCGACCCCGCCGACGATCTTGTAGGGGACCTCGACGCGCGAAAACACCTCTTCGAGGACGCGCGACTGCGCGTTGGTTCTGTAGAAGACGGTCATGTCGCCGAGGGCGATCCCCTGGTCGGCGAGGCGCTGTGCCTCGGCCGCGACCCACGCCGCCTCGTCGTGCTCGTTCTGGGCCTGGTAGCGGACGATCGGCTCGCCGGTCTCGGCCTCGGTCCACAGCTCCTTGGGCTTACGCATGAGGTTGTGCTCGATGATCGAGTTGGCGGCGTCGAGGATCCGCCGGGTCGAGCGATAGTTCTGCTCGAGGGTCACGGTGCGCGCGTCGGGCCAGTCGCGCTCAAAGTCGAGGAGATTCTTGATCGTCGCCCCCCGGAACGCGTAGATGCCCTGATCGACGTCGCCTACGACGAAGATGTTGCGGTGTTTGTTCGCGATCAGAGTCGCCCAGCGCGCCTGCGCGTGGTTGGTGTCCTGGAACTCGTCGATCAGCACGTGGACGAAGCGGCTCTGGTAATGGGAGAGCGCGTCGGGGAACCGGTCGAAGACCTCGACGCAGCGCATGATGAGGTCGTCGAAGTCGAACGCTCCCGCGGCCTGAAGCCTGCGCTCGTACTCGACGTAGACGTCGGCGATCGTGTGCTCCCACGGGTTCGACGCGAAGTCCTTGTAGAGGCCGGCGTCGACCAGTTTGTTCTTGGCGTCGGAGATCTCCGCCTTGACGGCCCTGGGCGGGACCCGCTTGGGATCGATGTCGAGCTCCTTGAGGCACAGCTTGATGAGGCGCTCGGAGTCGGCCGAGTCGTAGATCGAGAAAGACGACGTGACCCCGAGCCGGGGCGCCTCGCGGCGCAGCATCTTGACGCACGCGGAATGGAAGGTCGAGACCCACATCGCCTCGCCCACCGATCCGACGAGCTCGACGACCCGCCGCTTCATCTCGTTGGCCGCCTTGTTGGTGAAGGTGATCGCGAGGATCGAGAACGGCGACGCCCCCGTTTCGATGAGATGGGCGATGCGGTAAGTGAGGACCCGGGTCTTGCCCGAGCCGGCTCCCGCGACGACGAGCACGGGGCCGGCGGGGTGGGTGACCGCGGCGCGCTGGTCGGGGTTGAGGTCATCGAGGTAGGTGGGCATGTTCTTCAATTATCCGGGCCGCATACGCCATTCGAGGCCCGTTCGCTGTGATCCGCGTCACTACGGGGCGTATTTCCCCGAATTACGATGGTTCCATGACCGCCGGAGAGATCGTCATCACGATCTTCATCGCCTTCGTCTCGACCGGCTTCGGAGCGATGTTCTGGCGACGCTCAGCCGAGCTTCATGAAGACAATAAGGCCCTAAGGGCGGAGATGAACGCCCGGTTCGCCCAGGTTGACGGCCGGTTCGGGGAGGTCGGTGATCGCTTGGCCGCACTCCAGTCCGATCTCACCCACGTCGCGCTCGCGGTCGGTGCAAAGCTGCCCAGAGCCGAAGGCGAATAACGCCGGTTGCGGGTCTCTACTCCCATTCGATCGTGCCGGGAGGCTTCGAGGTGACGTCGTAGACGACGCGATTTATCCCCGGGACCTCGTTGACGATGCGGCTTGAGATTCTCTCCAGCAGGTCGTAGGGCAAACGCGCCCAGTCGGCCGTCATCGCGTCCTCGCTCGTGACGGCGCGCAAGACGATCGGATAACCATAGGTGCGTTCGTCGCCCATCACCCCGACGCTGCGCACCGCCGGGAGCACCGCAAAGCTCTGCCATATCTCCTTGAGCAGGCCCGCCTTCTTGACCTCCTCGAGGACGATCTGGTCGGCGGCGCGCAGCAATTCGAGTCGTTCGGGGGTGACGTCGCCCACGATCCGCACGGCGAGACCGGGGCCGGGAAACGGCTGGCGCCACACGATCTCCTCGGTCAAGCCGAGCTCCTCGCCGACCCTGCGGACCTCGTCCTTGAACAGGTTCCGCAGGGGCTCGATGAGCATCAAAGTCATGTCCTCGGGCAGCCCGCCGACGTTGTGGTGACTCTTGATCTTGGCCGCGTCCTTGGTGCCGGACTCGATCACGTCCGGGTAGAGAGTGCCCTGTACCAGAAAGCGCGCGTCCTCGAGCTCGTCTCGGGCGATCTCCTCGAACACGCGGATGAACGTCTCGCCGATGATCTTGCGTTTGCCCTCCGGGTCCGTGACCCCCGCGAGACGGTCGAGGAACCGGTCGGCCGCCTTCACGTGAACGAGATCGATCTTGAGATGGCGGCGAAACGTCTCGACGACCTGCTCGGCCTCGCCCGCACGCAAGAGCCCGTGATCGACGAACACGCACGTGAGCTGATTCCCGACCGCGTGGTGCACGAGCGCGGCCGCGACCGACGAATCGACTCCGCCGGAGAGCGCGCAGACCACCCGCTCGGTCCCGACGGTGCTCCTGATCTGCTCTGCAGCCGTTTCGATGATCGAGGTCATCGTCCACGAGGGCAGCAGATCGCACGCGTTATAGAGGAAGTTCTTCAGGAGATCGAGGCCGCGCGGGGTGTGAGAGACCTCGGGATGGAACTGGATGCCGTAGAGGCCGCGCTCGGGTGATTCGAACGCGGCGACCGGCGATGCGGCGGTCGACGCGGTTTGAAAGAACCCCTCCGGGGGCCGGGTGACCGCATCGTTGTGGCTCATCCACACGACCTGTTCCGTCGGAAGCTCATCGAAAAGCAACGAGGCGGTCGGCTCGACCCCGAGGTCGGTCTTGCCGAACTCCGCGACGCCGGTGCGGGCGACCTCGCCCCCCAGGGCTTTGGCCATGACCTGTTGCCCGTAGCAGATCCCGAGCACCGGGATTCCGAGCTCGAAGAGCCGCGCGTCCACTTCCGGGGCGCCGGGCTGGTAGACGGACTTCGGCCCCCCCGACAGGACGACCCCCGCCGGCCTGCGGGCCGCGATCTCGTTCACCGGCGTGTCGTGCGGCACGATCTCGGAGTAGACGTGGCACTCGCGCACCCGGCGGGCGATGAGCTGGGCATACTGCGCGCCGTAGTCGACGACCAGGACGGTGGGGAGATCCTGCGGCATACGTCAGGTTACCGCGCCGGTTGCGCGCTCCGGCGGGTCTTTCTCGCTTCCACCACGATGCTGAGGCCGTCCTCGTCCGTCGCAATACCGATGTCCTCGAACCCGGCCCTCGCGCACATGCGCTGCAACTTGCGGCCGAGATCCTCGGAGATCTCCAGCAGCAGCCACCCGCCCGGCTTGAGCCAGCGAGGCGCTCCGGAGATCGCGTGGCGGACGAGGCCGAGGCCGTCGTCCGACAGGTCGCTCAGGGTAGACAGCGGGTCGTGCTCCTTGACCTCGGACGGAAGATCCTCGAGCTCGCCCGGGGACACGTACGGGACGTGTCCCGTGATGAGATCGACCGCCCCGGCGAGCCGATTTGGAAGCGCCCCGTACATGTCGCCCTGGCGAAAGCTTACGTTCAGGACGCCGAGGCGTCTCGCGTTACGGCGCGCCTGGTCGAGGCCTTCTCTCGAGATGTCCGTCCCCCACACGTCTGCGTCGGGGAACTCGTGCGCGATGGCAAGCGCGATCGGGCCCGCGCCGGTGGCGACATCGACGACCGTCGGGCTCCGGCGCCGGCTCAACTTGCGAACGGCTCGCTCGACCGTCAGCTCGGACGATGGGCGCGGAACGAACGTCCCCGGCCACACCTTGAGATCGAGCCCGTAGAACTCGATCCGTCCGGTCAGAACCGGGCCGGGCTCCCCGCCGGCGCGCCGGGCCACCAGCGAGAGGTAGCGCTCCCGTATGCGACCTGTGGGTTCGTCGTCGTCGCGCAGATCGTCTCGGCCGACGTCGAGGCAGAACGCAAGCAGCTCTTCGGCCTCCGCGCGAAAGTCATGATCCTCGAAGAGATGGCTCGAGTCGCTGAGGACGCGTTCGCCGAGATCCAGCAACTCCTTGATCGTCCGAGCTTGCCCCATAGAACGGGCAGCTTATCGGGGCGGTGCGTTCCCGAGTAACGCTGGGGTCATCCGTCAACTTGCTACGACGGTGGAGGTTTCCGCCGGAGGTACGGGGACATCGATGGTCGGCTTTTCGAGCTCGGTGGAGAGAACGACCGTTGTGCGGGTACGCGCGACGCCGCGGATTGAGCGGATGCGGCGCAGAAGCTGTTCGAGATCGCGGTTGGTCGCGGTCCGTACCTTTATCAGATAGCAGTCCTCGCCGACGATCCGATGGAACTCGAGGACGTCGGGCTCCTCACAGATGCGGGCGACGATCGGCTCGTCGGCCGCGAACTCATTTCCTTCGGAGAGGGTCACGAGCACGAATGCGATGTGGGACCGGTCGAGGGCGGTGGGATCGAGAACCGCGCTGTAGCCCGCGATCACGCCGCGCTGCTCGAGCTTTCGCACCCGCTCGTGGACCGCGGGGCCGGAGAGGCTCACTTCCTTGGCGATCTGAGCGACGGCCGTGCGACCGTCCTCACGGAGCAGACGCAGGATGTGCCGGTCCACTCGATCGAGCTCTGCCGCCAAGGTTCACTCCTCCGCCGGGGATCAGAAGATTAAGAAGTAAGGAGGGATTCTACCTTGATTTTCTTACGCGAGAGAACGCTTTTGCCTACGACAGCGCCTGCGCGAGCGACGTGGCCTTAATCGCCCATGCCGACGCCCTGACTGCGCTGCAAGGCCTTGCCCTCGGTCTTGAGGGCCGGCGCAACCATGACCTCGGCCTTCTGAAACTCCTTGAGGTTGGCGTATCCACACGTCGCCATCGACGTCCTGAGGGCCCCGAAGAGGTTGAGGCGGCCGTCGTTCTCGTGGGCCGGGCCGACGAGAATCTCCTCGAGCGTCCCGATGGCGGGAGTCCTGACCCGTGCCCCCCTCGGAAGCGTCGGATGAAACGTCGCCATGCCCCAGTGGTACCCATGCCCGGGTGCGTCGGCGGCTGCGGCCAGAGGGGACCCGATCATCACCGCGTCGGCGCCGCACGCGATCGCCTTGGCGATGTCACCGCCGGTTCGCATTCCGCCGTCGGCGATGACGTGACAATAGCGTCCTGTTTCGTCGAGGTGGCGGATGCGGGCACCGGCCGCGTCCGCGATGGCGGTGGCCTGGGGGACGCCGATCCCGAGGACTCCGCGCGTCGTGCAGGCCGCTCCCGGACCGACGCCGACGAGGATGCCGGCCGCACCGGTGCGCATGAGATGGAGGGCGGTCGAATACGAGGCGCAGCCCCCGACGACCACAGGCAGCTCGTAGGTAGCGATGAAACGCTTTAGGTTCAGCGGCTCGCTCCGAATGGAGACGTGCTCGGCCGACACGACCGTGCCCTGTATCACCAGCATGTCGAGCTCGGCCTCGAGGGCGTGCTTGTGAAACTGCTCCACGCGCTGTGGGGTGAGCGAAGCGGCCGCCGTCACTCCCGCGTCCTTGATCTCGCGGATTCGCTTGTAGATCAGCTCCTCTTTGATCGGCTCCCGGTAGAGCTCCTGCATGCGTGCGGTGGCCCGGTCATCGGTCAGCTCGGCGACCTCGGAGAGGATCGCATCCGGATCCTCGTAACGGGTCTGTAGACCCTCGAGGTTCAGCACGGCCAGGCCCCCGAGCCGTCCGATCTCAACTGCGCTTCTTGGGGAGACGACCCCGTCCATGGCCGACGCGATCAGGGGCAATTCGAACCTGAAAGCGTCGATCTCCCAGGATATGTCGACGTCGTCCGGGTCCCTGGTCCGGCGCGATGGGACCACCGCAATGTCGTCGAATCCGTAGGCTCTCCGGCCCGATTTTCCGATACCGATCTCTAGTTCCATTCGCCCATCCTTCCAGTGCCTCCAATTGAATGCAACGAACCTCGAGAGGGAGTTTTCGCGCTATTCATTGCTATTCAGTGATCGCGATCCTGGCGCACCAGACGACCGGACAGCTCGTCGTCGAGAAGCTGCACGTCGGCGTCGACCATTAGCCGAACGAGCTCCTCGAAGCGGACCCGAGGCTCCCACCCGAGCAACCGCTTGGCCTTGGACGCGTCTCCCAGCAGATAATCGACCTCGGCCGGCCGGTAGTAACGCGGATCGATCTCGACGTGACGCTCCCAATCCAGGCCGACGTGGGCGAAGGCGCGTTCGGCGAACTCC
>JBOGXF010000012.1:0-2911 GCA_050694275.1 Actinomycetota bacterium
CGGCGCGCGCTCGCCTATCATCTCGGTCGCCTGGACGGCGCGGGCCCCACCGCACGGAAGAGACGCTGGAGAGGACATGGCGACTGACAAACGGGCACGCAAGAAAGAGTTCCGCGATCTCAGGCAAGCGGAGCGAGAGGCCGCGCTGAGGCGGCGGCGGGCGGCGCGGCTCGCCGCAGTAGGGGTGGTCGTGCTGCTGGTGATCGGCCTCGCCCTTTTCGTAGGCGGTGACGACGAGCCCGAGGAGGCCCCCGAACCCCTCGGAGCGGCCCTGCCCGAGGGGTGCGAGCGGCTCGACCTCGCGGCGGATCCGCAGCAGTACGACAACCCCCCGGATCTGTCGCTCGAAGAAGGCGTCGACTACCGCGCCGTGATCCATACGTCGTGCGGGGACATCGAGATTGACCTGCTCGAGGACAAGGCGGAGCAGAACGTCGCCAACTTCGTGTTCCTCGCCCGAGAGGGCTTCTACGACGGCATCATCTGGCATCGCATCGATCGCAACTTCGTCATCCAGACGGGCGATCCGAACGGGCAGAACGGCACGCCGCCCGACGGGCCCGGCTACGCGATCCCCGACGAGCTCCCTGAGAGCGAAGACGAATACGTCTTCGGGGTGGTCGGCATGGCGAACTCCGGCCCGGACACGGCGGGGAGCCAGTTCTTCATCATCGTCCACCGCGGGGCCAACGATGCGATCGAGCCGGCAGGGCTCCAGACCCTCTTCACGATCTTCGGAGAGGTCGCCGAGTCGTCGTACGAAGTGATCGACCGCATCCAACAGGTCGAGACCAAGGGCGGAAACGACCCAATCGAGTCGGTCAAGCCCGAGGTCCCGATCTACATCGAGTCGATCGACATCCTCGAGGCCTGACCCCCGCCCCGGCCGTCGAGTGGTCGTGAGGTGACACAGAGGGGCGCGTGGCGACCACTCGGCACTGAACTGGGGGCGGGCGTAGCATTCTCGCGGCGGCCGAGCGGGAGGCGCGGCATGGATGTGGGCGAGTCGGGCGGCTTCATAGCCTCGCTGTCGCGCGAGGAGCTCGACGACCTCAAGGGCCGCGGCCGCACCCGCACGTGGCCGCGCGGCGCCAACCTCTTCGTCGAGGGCGACCGCTCCGAGCACGTCGCCCTGATCACCTCAGGTCGGGTCAAGGTCTCCTACTACACCGAGGACGGACGGGAGATCGTCCTCGCCCTGCGCGAGCCCGGCGACCTCTTGGGCGACCAGTCGGGGCTCGACGGGGGGCCGCGCGGCGCCAGCGCGAGCGCGCTCGAGTCGGTCCAGGCCCTGGTGATTCAGGCGGACGACTTCAAGGCCTTTCTCGAGGAGCACCCGCGCGTCGCGCTGCTCCTGCTCAAGATGCTGAGCCTGCGCCTGCGCGACGCCGACCGAAAGAGAATCGAGTTCGGCGCGTACGACTCCGTGGGCCGGGTCGCCCGGCGCCTGGTCGAGCTCGCCGAGCGTTTTGGCGAGACGTCGCAAGAAGGCATTCGCATCACCGCGCCGCTGTCACAGCAGGAGCTTGCCGCATGGACGGGATCGTCGCGCGAAGCGGTGAGCAAGGCCCTGCAGACCCTGAGGGAACGGGGCTGGATAGAGACCCACCGGCGCGGCATCACCGTGGTCGACCTCGACGCGCTCTCGCGCCGCGCGACCTGACCTGCCGACGTGCACAAATCGCCACAATCCCGGCACTCGCAACACATCCCGGTAAAAGACCACTTTCTTCTGTGCAGGAGTACGCAGACACCCCGCGCTTTTGACGCCACAGTGATCTTTGTAACTAGTGGCAAAGAACTAGCCCGCCAAGAGGGCAGTTCGGGAGAGGGAGGAATGCCATGAGTCACAGAAAGGTAATCGCAGTTCTCGTTGCGGCGGTGCTTATCGGCGCGCTCGTCCAGGCGGGACCGGCACAGGCGCGCGACAAGAGGAAGAAGAACAAGTCACGGCCGGCCCCGGCGGCACCGGCCAACGACAACTTCGCGGCGGCGAAAGAGGTGTCGAAGACGCCTTTCGAGACTTCTTTGGACAACTCTGCCGCCACCGTTGAGTTCGGCGAGCCGCAGGGGTGCGGAAGCGCGACCAACACGGTGTGGTTCTCGTTCAAGCCGGCCGCAGACGCCGACCTCGTCGCCCAGGCGGTCGCGGACAGGTTCAACACCGCCCTGACCGTCTACGTCGGCGACGCCCTCGGCTCGCTCGAGCAGATCGGCTGCGCGGGAGGGACGTCGACCACCTCCGAAGTCGCCTTCTACGGCTTCGGCCAGGAGACCTACTACTTCCAGGTCGGCGGATCGAACGGTTCGGCCGGGACGATCGGCTTTAAGTTGCTCCGAGGCGAGGCGCCCGGCGTCCTCCTCGGCAAGCCGGGCAGCGTGCCGCACGGCTGGAAGGAGCGGGTGCTCCTCGAGCCGACGACGGTCGAGTACAAGTCCGACGGGGTCGACCTCATCACGTTCGACGGCAGGCCTAACCCGGTCGACCCGAAGCTGTACGACATCGACATCACGGTCGCCGGCCAGGCACTGCCGCAGATCAACGTCTTCACCGACGGGCGGGTCAAGGACGAGCATCACTACAGCGCCATCGGCCCGAGCCACAGCTACGTCACGGTCGGCATGAGGGTCCGCTACGACACGCGTGGGCAGCAGTGCGTGCTCGGGGTCGGCGGAGAGTGCAAGCTCCTGCTCCCCAACGTCCCGAGCTCCGAGGACGTCGTCTCCGCCCGGGCGTACCGGGCCGAGCTGATAGTCGACCTGCGACTCGAGCGCCAGGCGGGAGTGGCCGCCATCCCGCTGATCGAGCAGACCGTCCGCATCCCCTTGGCGGGCTACGTCGCAGCGCTTCTTCCGTAGGCGGGTAACCGGAGAGGGCCTCCCAGGCCGGGGCCGACGGGGACTTTGTCCC
>JBOGXF010000013.1:0-15215 GCA_050694275.1 Actinomycetota bacterium
GAACTCGATGTCCGACAGGCCTCCCGGCCCGAGCTTCAGGTTACGGCGTCGATCGGTTCCGCGCGGAATACGCTCCCGCTCCATGCGTGCCTTCAGATGCCTGATCTCGCCGAGTGCCGTGGGGGCCGGGCTCTCCGGAAAGGCGTGGCGCGCCGCCGCGTTCACTAAGCGCTCCCCGAGCCCGGCGTCTCCGGCGGCATGACGAGCTTTGAGCAGCGCCTGATGCTCCCACGGATCGGCCCAGCGCTCGTAGTACTCGAGGTACGACTCGATCGAGCGCGCCAGGGGGCCCGATTTTCCTTCCGGACGAAGGCCGGCATCGATCTTGAACGCCTGTCCTTCGGGAGTAACCGAGCCGATCGCTCGCATCAGGTCCTCGGCGACCTTCTCGGCCTCCAGGGGGTCCCCGTCGTGGACGAACATGACGTCGATGTCGGACGAGTAGTTCAGCTCGCGCCCGCCGAGCTTGCCCATTCCGATCACCGCGAAGGGAACGCCGGCGCGGTCGAGGGCGGCCTCGAGGCAGGCATCGGCGAGATCCGCGAGGCCGGCCCCGATGGTCGGCTCGTCGGCCGTCCCGGCGATGTCACACAGAGCGACGCGCAACATCTCGCGCCGTTTGAACCGCCGCAATCCGTCCAGTCGATCCTGTGGCTCTCGCCACTCGAGCGACGCCAGCGCCTCTCGAACCATTTGCGGCCTCTCCTTCGGCACGCCCGGTCGGCGGGGGTCGGCGATCGTGTGGAGCTCCTCGGGGACGTGGCCGAGGAGATCTCCGAGCAGCCGGCTGCTTCCCAGCACTTTGGCGAGGAACTCGATTCCTGGAGGGTTGTCGCGCAACGCACCGAGCGCGTCGAGACGTTCGCCGAGCGTCTCGCCAAGACGCAGAAACGAGAACAACCCCTCGTCGGGGAGCGGCGTCGTCGAGAGCCATCGCAGGAGCGCCGGCGTCAGCACGCGAAAGAGACGGGCGCGCCGAGTCGTGCCCGAAACCAACCCTTCGAGCGTGCGCGCCGCCCGGTCGACATCGCGGAAGCCGAGGACCCGTAGCCGCTCGCCGAGCGCCTCGCTGGACAGGCGCTGTTCGGCTCCGTACGCGAGGGATTCGATCATCGGGCGGTAGAAGAGCTTTTCGAAACGCGCCCTGACGTCGGTGAGAACGGCCTGGTGGGATCGCTCGAAACGAGCGGCCGCGCTCTCTAGCGGCGAGTCCTTGAATCCCATGACGCGCGCCAGCGATGAACGCGCCTCCTGGTCCTTCGGTATGTGACGGACCCGCCTCTCCCGGCGCAGCTGCAGCCGATGCTCGACGGTGCGAAGCCAGCGGTAGGCAACCGACATTCCCGCGCCGTCGTCGTCGGCCACGTATCCGCCCTCCACCAGAGTCGCCAGGGCGTCGAGCGTCGACGCGGGACGAACTGTGGCGTCTGCGCCTCCATGGACGAGCTGCAAGAGTTGCACGGCGAATTCGATGTCGCGGATTCCCCCCGGCCCGAGTTTCACGTCATCGGACTCGGTGGAGCGGGCACGGCGTGCGGAGCGGATTGCGTGATCTTCAACGCGCTCCTTCATCTTGCGGATGCGCGCGATCCGTTCCGAATCGACCTCCGTGGGAAATACGAGTGGACGGGTGCGGTCGACGAGCGTCTGTGCAATTTCGAGATTTCCCGCCCCGGCGCGCGCCTTGATGAGGGCCTGGAATTCCCATTCCTTGGCCCACTTGTCGTAGTACTCGAGATATCCGTCCAGCGACCGCACAAGCGCGCCGCTGCGGCCCTCGGGCCGGAGGTTGGTGTCGATCTCGTACGCGCGTCCCTCCGGGGAAACCTCTCCGAGAACGGAAAGAACGCCTTCGGCCGCCTTCGTAGCCGTTCCGAGATCCGAATCGGTCACGAACATCACATCGATGTCCGATACGTAGTTGAGCTCGCGGGCGCCCAGCTTGCCCATGGCCACGATCGCGAGCCCCTCGGGAGCGCCGACCTCGACCAAAGCGGCGTCGAGGCACGCATCGGCAAGGTCTGCGAGCGCACGACCCACTTCTTCGAGGCTCGCCTCTCCGGCGAGATCCCGGGCTGCGATCTGCAGCAGACGCCGACGCTTGAACCGCCGCAGGCCGGCGATCCCGGCGGTCGCGTGCGCCTCGGACGCGGCGAGGAGGTACCCCGCCCCGTCGGGCAGGGGCTCCTCGCCGGCGAGAAGGTCCCTCGCCTCCTCGTCCTGCTCGACCAGCGAGGCCAGGGTTCGGCTTGCCGCCCGAACCACTTTTTCGCGGGAAAGGCCCAGGTCAACACCCATGCCAGGGAGCCTACGCCGCCGCCGAGCGGCGCCCCGAGGTGGTCGTTCTCCTACCATTTTTTGGGGATGAGCCACAAAAACCCGGCGAATTCTTTCGCGCCCTCGTCGATGGATGGCCCGGAGGGATTCCACTAGGGTGGCTCACCGTGCCTCCCTCCGGGAGGCGCTTGCGTTTGGAGGCCTCACCCAGAGGCCCGACGTGTTGCCAGCGGTCCATCAGGGTCACGTCGCGGGAAACACCAGTGGCCGGATGGCGCCGGACGTCAGAGAGCCCGCGGGGCGAGCCAGAAAAGAAAAGCCCCGGCACGCCGCGTGCCTCCACGCGGGCTCTCACTGCAGGGAGGTGAGAATGAGAGGTAGCGATACTCTCCGCTCGCTCACGAAATTCCTCGTGACCATACTGGTCGCGTCGCTATCGCTGGGATTGGTCGCGCCCGCGGCCCTCGCCCACCGCCCCAACAACTTCTGGGAGGCCCGCAAGCACATACGGAGCCGGGCCCGCAGCCAGATCGGTGCCCCCTACCGGTACGGTGGGGGCTCTCCCCGGGGATTCGACTGCTCCGGCTTCACCAGGTGGGTCTTCAACGACCACGGCCCAACCCTTCCGCACAACTCCACCGACCAGTTCCGCATGGCAAAGCGAGATGACTACAGGCGCATATGGAGGCGGTCGAAGCTCAAGGTCGGCGACCTCGTGTTCCACAAGACCACCAGCAGGCGCGTCGGTCACGCCGGCATCTACATCGGCAATGGGAAGTTCATCTCGGCCACGTCGTCGAACGGAGTACGGGTTCGCTCTATCTGGGATCCGTACTATTGGGGGCGGCGCTGGGTGGGCGCGACGCGCACGCCGGTAACGAGGCGTTACAAGGGTTAGAGAGGCTAGAGGACCGGGAGGTAACGGTCGATCTCGTATGGCGACACGTAGGACTTGAACTGGTCCCACTCGGCCCGCTTGTTGCGGAGCAGATATTCGAACACCTGCTCCCCGAGTGCGTCGGCGACGAGATCGGAAGACTCCATCTCCCTTAGCGACTCGTAGAGATCGTCCGGCAACCGCACGATCCCACGCGCTCTTCGTTCCGTTTCGCTGATCTCGTGGATGTTGTCCATCGCCTCGGGCGGAAGCTCGTACCCCTCATCGATGCCCTTGAGACCGGCGGCCAGGACGACGGAGAACGCGAGGTAGGGATTGCAGGCCGGATCGGGCGAGCGGAACTCGATGCGGGTGGATTGCTCCTTGCGTGGCTTGTACATCGGCACTCGGATCAATGCCGATCGGTTGTGCCGTCCCCAGCAGACGTAAACCGGCGCTTCCTGGATCGGATATCCGGGACCCGAGGTCAAGCGTTTGTAGGAGTTCACCCATTGGTTGGTGACCAGGGTGATCTCGCGCGCGTGTACCAGCAGACCGGCGATGAATGCCTTCGCCACCTTGGACAGGTGGTACTCGTCTGAAGAATCGTGGAATGCATTCTGGTCCCCTTCGAACAGCGACATGTGCGTGTGCATACCGGAGCCGGGGAGATCGGTCGACGGTTTCGGCATGAAGGTCGCATACATCCCGCGCCGGGCGGCCATGTCCTTTACGACCAGCCTGTAGGTCATCACCGAGTCCGCCATGGTCAGCGCGTCCGCGTGGCGCAAGTCGATCTCGTGCTGAGAGGGGGCGACTTCGTGATGCGAAAACTCAACCGGTATGCCCATGCGCTCGAGCACGTTGATGGTGTCACGCCGAAGCTCCTGCGTAACGTCCAATGGTGTGAGGTCGAAATACCCGCCGTGGTCGATCGGTGTCGGATCCTCCGAGGATCTGAACAGAAAGAACTCCATCTCGGGATGGACGTAGAACGTGAACCCGCGTTCGCCGGCTCTCTCGAGGTTTCGTCGCAAGACGTAACGGGGGTCGCCCCAGAATGGCCGCCCGTCGGGCGTATAGATGTCGCAGAAGATACGCGCCACCCCGGCGCCGTCGACGCGGTCGTCCTGTGCAGGCATGATCTGGAACGTGCTCGCGTCCGGACGGGCGAGCATGTCCGACTCCTGCACGCGAGCGAAGCCCTCGATGGCCGACCCGTCGAAACCGATGCCTTCCGTGAACGCCTGCTCCAGCTCCTCTGAGGTGACCGCGAAGGACTTGAGAAAGCCGAGCACGTCGGTGAACCAGAGCCACACCAGGCGGATCCCACGCTCCTCGACGGTGCGCAGCACGTAGTCCTGCTGTTTTTCCATATACATAAGCCTAAGCCGCCATCGTTTCGAGCAAGTTACAAGCGCATACGCTTACACCGTGATCCGAATGGGGCTGGCGCAGATCAACCCCGCCGTCGGCGACATCGACGGCAACGTCGACCGCGCCCTTCGATCCCTGGAGTGGGCGGACCGGGCGGGCGCGCAGGTCGTGGTGCTGCCCGAGCTGGCCGTTACGGGCTATCCGCCCGAGGATCTCGTGCTCAAGCCCTCGTTCGTCGCCGCCAACCATCGCGCCGTCGAGCAGATCGCGGGCAAGACCGGTGACCTTCTCACGGTGGTGGGCTTCGTCGACGGCGGTAGCGATCGCCTCTACAACGCCGCGGCGATCTGCCATGGCGATCGAATTCTGTCCGTATACCGGAAGCATCTGCTGCCCAACTACGGCGTCTTCGACGAGCGCAGGTATTTCCATCCCGGTCGGGGGCACACGCTGGTCGATACCCCCTCGGGCGTCATCGGCGTTTGCATCTGCGAGGACGCGTGGTCGGAGCGAGGGCCCGTGGTGACACAAGGCGACCGCGGCGCGCAAGTGGTCATCAACATCAACGCGTCCCCGTTCTCCAAGGGGAAGCTCGCCGAGCGCGCCGGGATGCTCGGCGCACGGGCACGTGCCGCGCGCGCGTCGATCGTCTATCTCAACACCGTCGGTGGGCAGGACGAGCTCGTGTTCGACGGAGGGTCGCTCGTGATCGATCCGTCTGGGGAGATCGTCGCGCGGCTCCCACAGTTCTCCGAAGAGCACGCGATCGTGGATGTGCCGCTCGGAGAGCGAAAGGACAGCGTCCATCCGTCGGTGCGACGGGAGCGGATCGAGCTCCGGACGGTGGATCACTCGACCGAGATGACCGCGCCGGTGACTCCCGAGTTGGCCCCCGAGCAGGAGATCTACGACGCGCTCGTCCTCGCCCTGTCCGATTACGCGGCCAAGAACGAATTCCAAAGATGCGTGATCGGTCTGTCCGGAGGGATCGACTCGTCCTTGACCGCGGCCATCGCGGTCGATGCCCTGGGCCCCGACGCGGTGCTCGGGGTCGCGATGCCGTCGGAGTACTCCTCCTCACACTCGATCGACGACGCCAAGGCGCTGGCCGCGAATCTCGGTATCGAGATGCTTGAGATCCCCATCGGTCGCGTCTACAACTCATATCTCGAGGTGCTGCGCGATGCGTTCGGCAAGGTCACACCCGGACTTGCCGAGGAGAACATCCAGGCGCGCGTCCGCGGGAACTTGCTGATGGCTGTTTCCAATCGCTACGGACACCTCGTGGTGGCAACGGGCAACAAGTCGGAGACCGCCTGCGGCTATTCGACTCTTTACGGCGATATGGCGGGGGGGTTCGTTCTGCTCAAGGATGTCTTCAAGGCCGAGGTCTACGCGCTCGCCCGCTATCGGAACTCGCTCTCGCCGGTGATCCCAGAGAGCGTGCTGACCAAGCCACCGTCGGCCGAGCTTCGTCCTGGACAGAAGGACACCGACTCCTTGCCGCCTTATGAGATCCTGGATCCCATTCTCGAGGGTTACATCGAGAACGACCTCGATGTCGACCGGCTCGTCGAGCAGGGGCACGACCGTGCGATCGTGGAACGGGTCGTGGCCCTCGTGGATCGAGCCGAGTACAAGCGGCGGCAGGCACCCCCCGGACCGAAGGTGACGGCCAAGGCCTTCGGCAAGGACCGCCGGCTGCCGATCAGCAATCTGTGGCGACACGCCGGCGAGAACGAACTGCCACCGAGGGCAGTTGGTAAGAAGGACACCGAATAACCATGGCCTGGACCTTGTTGCTTCTGTCCGACCATTTCGACGACGTGCGCGATCTCCTGCCGTCGTTTCCGATCGCGCCGTATCGGCTCGAGCGAGTTCCGCTCAAAGACACCGAGATTCAAGATCTCATCGTGCTCCACCCCGACCTCTTGCTCATCGACGCAACGGGGGATCTCGCGGCGGCCGAGGAGGCGACGCGACGGCTGGGGCTCGCGTGGGAAATCGGACTCCCACCGATCATGGTCGTCCTCGACGAGGACGGGGTCGCCCGCTTTCGCCTCGAGTCCGGGGCCGACGATTTCCTTCTGACCCGCGCGTCGGTCGGCGAGATATCTGCGCGCCTTGCCATGCTCGCTCGTCGAGCCGGCAAGACCGATGAGGCGACCGTCTTGCGGATCGGCGACCTTACGGTAAACCCCGAGAACTACCAGGTCTACGTCGGCGGTGAGCCCCTCGACCTCACCTACAAGGAGTTCGAGCTGCTGAAGTTCCTCGCGCAGAGACCGGGGCGCGTGTGCGACCGCGACCTACTGCTGCGCGAGGTGTGGGGATACGACTACTACGGCGGAACGCGCACGGTCGACGTTCACATCAGGCGGCTGAGGGCGAAACTCGGCCCGGAGCACGAAGCGCTCATCGAGACGATTCGCAACGTCGGCTACCGGCTCGCTCCTCGACCGCGCGAGCGATAGTTCATATGTCGCTGCTCATCGGCACCGCCCTCGCGTTCGCGTTCCTCGAGTGGCCGTGGCGTCTGCTCGTGATCGTTCCCCTGGCCGCGCTCGAAGCCTTCGAGATCATGGTGTTCCTGAAATGGCGCAAGGTGCGCTCGATCACCGGAGCCGAAGCGATGATCGGCTCGTCGGGTAAGGCGCTAACCGACTGCCTCCCGGTCGGGCAGGTCAAGGTGCAGGGGCAGATCTGGAAAGGGCGCTGTCCCGGCGGCGTTCACGCCGGGGACGAGGTCACCGTCGTCGCGATCGAAGGGCTCACGCTTGAGGTCGTCGCGTCTGCGAGGGCGGGGACGGGCGGCCGGTAGGCTGGCCGGTCGTCGAGGGCCCCTAGCTCATCAGGTAGAGCACCGGACTTTTAATCCGGCGGGCAGGGTTCGAGTCCCTGGGGGCCCACTTTGGGTCCTGGCCAGGGCCTTCGCGAAAAGGATCCTGACAGTGCACGAACCAGACCGCGAAGCTTCTTAGCGCCTCTCCCCAGGAGGATCCTTGCCCTTGGTGACTGACTCGTTCCCTCCTGGCACGGGTGGCGGAGGAGCAGAGGGCGATGGCTCACCCTGTCCCCCCGACGAGTCTGAGTCGCCTTGCTCGTCTGCTTCCATGAGCGGCCCAAAAGCGACGGAGGCTTCGGCGTCCTTCCGGACTCTCTGGTCACCCAGGAGACTATCGACCAAAGACCCGAGGCTCTCCACAGACTCCGATCCACCCGGCACTGGAGAGGGGAGCGTGGCCTCCTTGCCGTGATTCGAGTCTTGTTGCGTCTTGACCACGCTGCTCATCCTCCTACTCCAGCGGTCAGCACGTAGGTCAAGTATCCCCCAAGCAGCAAGACGACAATAAACAGAAACGCGATCGCGGAGCTGAGGAGACGCGCTTTCCGTTCGAGCTTGCTTCGGTTGATCGTCAGTGCCAGCACCAGGTTTCCGAGGAATCGCCACTTCAACCAAGCGTCACCCCCCTGTGCCATCAGACCGATGACGGCCTCAGGCGTCGGGGCCGTTTCGTACTTTCGGGTGGAAAAGGCCAGGAGTGCCAGCAGAATCGAAAACAGCAAAGAAATCGCTACTGCCACTCCTAAAACACGGGGAACCTGAATGAGCACCGAGTCGGTTGCGAAGAGCAACCCAGCAAGCACCCCGTCGGCGGCTAACAGGACACCTGCCTTGGCGTCGAGCGCTTCGATGCGTCCAAGCTGCTCGTCCAGAGCCTTGGCGGCATTGTCGAAAGCGAACGGTGCTCCCTGGGGTGGCGGCTGATCGACCATGAGCCCATCCTATGGAGGGGGTGTGACGAATTGAGGGCTCGGGCGACGGGATAGGTCGATGGCCGACGAGGCCGGCACGACTCTCGAGCGGTTCGCGCACTGTTCTTCTAAGACCACCAGACGGTGTCGTGCTTCGGTTGATGCTGGACAAAAGCACAGGTAGACCCGGAGCTTCCTCCGTCCGACCTATCGTTCCGGCACGATCCCCGCGCCGGGCCCTCATTTTCCGCCGGAGACCGGCAGCTCCACCTGCAACGAGTCGAGGACCAGGCCGCCGGGCGTGCGACTCCCATGCCCGAAGAACATGTCCGATATCGGCGTGATCGTGAGGAACAGGCTCTGTCCCTCGGGGATCTCGATGGCGACTCCCGACAGCTCGATCGAGAACTTCTGATCTTGCGCGGGCATCATCTTGTGCAGCGGCATGAGGTTGTTCTGCACGACCGTCGCGTCGGCCGGCGTCCTACCGATCGCGAGACCGAAGAAGGCCCGCGTGTCGAGCCCTGCCGAGGTCACCTTGCCCGACAGCCGCGGGATCCCCGACAGAGTCACAGGCCCTTCGACCAGCGGGAAGTGCACCGGTGCCCCAAGGCCGGCTGTCGCGACCATGGGGCCGTAGCCGGCGAGATCGACAGTCATCGCCTTGCCGGACGGGAGTCGGTCGAGATGCAGACACTTGTCGCTCGCTGCGGTGCTCAGGTTGTAAGGCGCCGGCATGAGTCCTGCCGTCGACCTGCCTGAGAAGACGCGCGCGAAGAACGCGATCGTGAGCTTGGTGAAATTGCCCTTGGGCGAGCACACGTCCTCGCCCCCGCCGATCTCTGCCGCGGTGGTGTTGCCGGGCGGCAGCGCGTTCGGCAGCGCGTGTCCGCCGTTGTAGCCGATCAGGTAGCTATGGCTGCGCGCCATGGGTGATAGGGCGTCCTGAAAGATGTGCACGCCCTCGTTTAGGGGGAAGAGGTTGTCGGTGATCCCCTGGCGTAGCAGCACCGGCACGTTGATCCGGATGCCGCGTTCCGCGTACCAGACCGGGCTGTGACGATGGAAGATCTTGTCGATGTTGGGGAAGGCCCCGTTCTTCTGTCCGTAGAGCGTGCCGTCGGGCCACTGTCCGGTCGCGGTTCCCCACGCGAACGCCTCGTGGATGAAGTCGGGGACCATCGAGGCTCCGGCGGCGTAGAGGAGCGCCGTCCACGCGCTGCGAGGCACCTTCTGGGGAGCCAGGCTCTGGGGGAGGTCGAACCAAGTGATCTGCGGCGCCAGCGCGTTGAAACGAGTTCGACCTGTTTCATGGATCTCGTCAAGAGCAGTCATCGTCTGGTAGCCGCCGCCGTAGCTGCCACCGATCGCGGCAAGAACCGGGTCGCCGGGGCGGTCGAGCTTCACCCACTTGAGCTTGGCGACATGATCGATCACCGCTTTGACGTCTTCGGTCTCCTTGGTCGGGTCCTGGACGTGGGCCTGGCCCTCGCTGTCGCCGTGGGCGCGCTGATCGATGCTGACGACGCCGAAGCCGGCGTTCAGGTAAGGCTTGACGGTGGGGCCGATCTCGGTCTCACGACTCCCGGCCCAGCCGTGGGAGTGCAACACGACGGGAACTTGGTTGCCGGCGCTTGCACCTGAGGGGCGGAAGATCGTGATCGCGATCTTCGTACCGTCTTTCGGGTTCTTCACGGTGGCGTCCTTGGCCTCGTGCTTGCCCGGGCCTGCAGCCGCTATCGCGGCCGGCGCCAGCAACAGGGTGGTGGAAAGAGCTGCCAGGAATCGACGCATGGTGCGCTCCCTTCCAGGGCGAATCCGGTCTCGCCTGATCACTTCGACAGAGCGGGCTTCCGTCCCT
The DNA here is from genome assembly GCA_050694275.1 of Actinomycetota bacterium. Lineage (GTDB taxonomy): Bacteria > Actinomycetota > CADDZG01 > CADDZG01 > WHSQ01 > JBOGXF01. Next base: position 10,149 of record JBOGXF010000013.1, read on the forward strand.
GCCTACAAGGGCGTCCTCGTCGACGCCTTCGTCGATGACACCACCATTCAGGTCTGGAGCCAGAACCGGCTTTTCTGAAAGAGCGACGACCGAAGTTAGTAGCGGTTACGCCATTCGGCGGGCCAGCGAGACTCGCCCAGGTGCCAGTTGCCCGTACGGTACGCCAGCGCCTGAAACCATGCGACGAGCGCGCCCTCGCCGTCGGAGACCTCGATCCGGTATGAGGCGGTGCGGCGCCCGCGAGCCACTTCCTCGGCCTTCGCGGTCAACACCGTCCCTACGGCGGCCGCGGCCGTGTAGTGCGTGGAGAGCCCGGCAGCGAGCGCCACGCGCCGTAGGAGTTGCAGGCGGCTTCGAAGGCCGCGTCCGCCGCGCTGCTCACGATCCCGCCGTGCACGCTGCCGACGAGGTTTGCGAACCCCTCCCGAGTGGGGAGTCGGACCTCGGACCACCCGAGTCCCCAGCCGGCGAGGTCTCCGCCGAGATGTCGAAGGAGAGGACTGGCGCGAAGAACGGCGTCCAGCTCCGTCCGTAGGTGCGCGAGCTCAGGCGGCCACTCGGGATGATCGGTCACGGGGTGTAAGTCTGCCGCGTCCTCGGCCTCGCCGCACACAGGCCTTCCGACGGGTTCTTCGTGCATCCTCCGCACGAACGCGAGCTGGGCCTGCGAGCTCAGCAAATCGAGCCGTTTCCCTCCAGTCGCTTGAGAGTTTGAGGATCCTCGTGGAAGGAAAGCAGTTATTAGTTACGAACCTATTCCTTACGTGCCCCTGAAGGGACTGGAAGGGAGGTAACCCATGCAGCCGGGCGATCTCATCCTGCGAGCGCTTCAGCGCGGCGATCTTTCAATCAACTTCGATCTCGATTCGGTTCCGAAGGCATGGGACGGCCTTGATCAGGGCGGGACCGACCCGGGGAACATCGTCGAGTTCCTCGCCTATGACATCCCGTTCGAGGTCGAGCCCGCGACGGGCGTGATCTTCCCCAAAGAAGTCGACCGTGACTAGGGCGGTCGGGCGCCGTGACGTCTTGCGGGGCGGTCTCGCGGGGACCGGGATGTGGCTGGCGGGCCTCCGGATCGCCGAGCTGGCGGAGGCGTTGCCATCACCCTCGGGTCAATCGTTCAAGGTTGCGGCCAAAGAGCGGCCGAACACTTCCGACGACCTTGCCTATCTCACGATCGCCGAGGCTGCCGAGCTCATCAGAACGCGTCGGCTTTCGCCGGTGGAACTCGTGGATGCATGTCTGGCTCGCATCGACCGCCACGAACCGGCGATCAAGGCGTGGATCACCGTCTTCCCCAAGAAAGCCAGGGCCGAGGCGAAGGCGGCCGCCGACGAGATCGCGCGCAGGGGCCCCCGTTCTCCGCTTCACGGGATCCCGATCGGCCACAAGGACCTCTACGACATGAAAGGGGTGCGCACAACCGCGGGCTCGAGAGTCCGTGCCGATGCTCCGCCCGCTAAACGCGATTCCGCGGCGGTGGTCACGCTGAGAAACGCCGGGGCGATCGCGCTCGGCAAGACCAACACGCACGAGTTCGCTTACGGCGTTTGGACCCCGCCGACCTCGAACCCGTGGGACACAGCGCGGATCCCGGGCGGGTCGAGTGGAGGAACCGCCGCCGCGCTGGGGGCCGGGATGTGCCTTGGGGGAACCGGCTCCGACACCGGCGGCTCGATCCGAATCCCGTCGTCACTGTGCAACACGGTGGGCATCAAGCCGACGTTTGGCCGGGTCAGCAAGGCGGGCATCGTTCCGTTGGCGTGGAGTCTCGACCATGCCGGGCCGATAGGGCGCTCGGTAGAAGACTGCGCGCTCATGCTCAACGTCATCGCGGGACCCGATAAGGCCGACCCCACGACCGCGTCCGCCTCCGTCCCCGACTTCACGGCGGATCTCAGAAAGAGCGTCAGGGGGCTCGTCGTCGGAGTGCCGAAGTCGGTGTTCTTCGAGGGCGCGGACCCCGAGACCGAGCGGTTGGTGCGGAAAGCCATTCGCGTGCTCAAGTCGTCCGGCGTCAGAGTCAAGCAACTCGACATGCCGCCGACCCAGGGAGCCGCCGCCACCGCCTTCCTCGTGATCGTGCTCGTCGAGGCGCTCGCGGCGCACGAGTTCTACCTGCGACGCCGACCCCACGAGTACCAGAGCCAGACACACGCCCTGCTCGCGCTCGGGGCACAATGGACCGGCCACCACTACATGCGCGCGCAGCGGATTCGTACGATCAACATCCGCCAGTGGATGAAGATCTTCGACGAAGTCGATGTGGTTCTTACCCCAGCAACGCCTCGGCCCGCACCCACCAAGGAAGAGGCCGAGGCCACAGGAGTCTTCGACCTCATCAATTACACGCAAGCCTTCGATTTCAACGGATGCCCCTCTATCTCGGTTCCAGCCGGCTTCACGAACGACGGCCTGCCCGTCGGGCTCATGCTCTCGGCGCGGCCCTTCAACGAGCCCGTGATCCTGCGCCTTGCGTACGCCTATCAGGAGGAGACCGGTTTCAACCGCCGCCGTCCGCGACTCGAGTAGCTCGGACGACTTCCGGTTGGGCTCACGCGTGGGTTAGGCACATCTGTCGTACGGTTGTAAGTGGTGCGCGGTACCGGGACGGGGGCGGGCCCTTCGTGCTGACGGTGAACAATCTCGAGGTCGTGTACGAGGATGTGATCCTCGTGCTCCGGGGTGTCAGCCTCCAGGTCCCCGAAGGGAAGATAGTGGCGTTGCTGGGCGCCAACGGGGCCGGCAAGACGACGCTCCTCAGAGCCATCTCCGGCCTGCTCGACGTGCACCGGGGCGAGATAACCAAAGGGCACATCGCCCTCAACGGGACGCAGCTAGATCGGATGCCGGCCTCCACCATCGTGCAGAACGGCGTGGCGCAGGTCATGGAGGGCCGGCGACGCGTACCGGTACGACGCTTGCTCGGGTCCTGGGCGCGCGCGCCGAGGGGTTGCCCGAGGACCATTCCGGTAAGGCCGAATAGAACGAATTCCTTCTTGAGCGAGAGGCGCGGCCGATAACCCCGGCTCCACGCGAAGGGCACGAGAGCCGCGGTCCCGAGCACGAGACGCAGCAGAAGGATCGTGAACGGACCCAAATGCGGGAGCGCCACCTTGGTGATGACATAGGTGGCGCCCCAGATGGTCATCGCGGCCAGCAGCGCCGGCACGGCAGGGTCGACTCGTCCGGCCTCTTCAACGCTGGAAGAGGTCGCGTCGAGGCGATCCTCGATCACGTGCGGCGGTGGACGATCCAGTCGTCGCCGTCACGGCTGTCGGTTCCGAACGCGGCTGCGACAAGTGCAAACACGACGATGATCGCAAACACTAGAACGACTCCCACGATCCCTCCTCCTTACTCACGAGCAATCCGACGGGTGTCCGATGACTCCCGATTGGCCCGAGATGCGCAAGCCGAACGAGACGAGGCGCCGTCCCAGCCTCAGCCGCAGGGCCGCCGGGGGCGCGGCCGCTGCGGCGAGGCGTCGGCGATCGGCGGCGGCGAGGAGATCCCTGTGGTGCTCGGCGGCCAGCGCTGCCGTCAGGTCGGGGTGCATTGCCTTTCCTCTCGTAAGGCCCTATAATCTGAACGGTCCTAACAATAGACCGAGGAGTGTAGGAAGTCAAGTGGATTTCACCCATTACAGCGACCAATGCATGCGGGCCGCCGCGGACCTCGTGAACACCCGCGGCCACCCGAGCGGGAACGAGTACATGGGCACGCCGGAGCAGGCCGAAGAGTTCCTGGAAGCACACGACTTCTCGGGAATCACGACCGTCACCGAGCGGGACCTCGCCGAGCTTCACCTGGTACGGGGGCGGCTCGAGGAGGTCTTCTACGCGCCCGACGAGCAGACCGCTACGAGGCTCCTCAACGATCTCCTAAAGAAGTACGAGGTCAAGCCCTACCTGACCGACCATGACGGGAGGTGGCACTTTCACTACGCACCCGAAGACGCCCCGGTGGGGCGAAGGGTGGCTACCGATGTCGTCATGGGGCTCGCCGCGCTGATCGCCGACTACGGCTTCGATCGGTTTGGCATCTGCGCCGCCGACGACTGCGCCGACGTATTCGTGGACATGTCTCGCAACAAATCCCGACGCTATTGCAACGACGTGTGCTCGTCGCGCACGAACGTCGCCGCTTATCGGGCGCGGGCCAAGGCCGGGCCGTCCTAGGTCCCTCGAAGGACCTCTGTCACGTCGAGACTGATTGGAGCCCGGCTCAGCCTTCCCCGGGCCGGCAGGAACGGCGGCTCGCCCGGCGAATTACTCCTACCGGCGCGGGGCTCAGAAGGCGCGACCTCGCCCGAGGACAAGGAGGCACGGATGAGGCGCTCGATCTCGATCCTGGTTGCGGTAGGACTGGTGGCCGCCCTCGCGACCACACCCTTGCAAGCGACCGCGGCCCCCAAGCCGAGCGTCAAGGACATTCCGAACGACGCCAACTTCATCAACGACCAGGGCACCGGCGACGGCAGCTTCGGGGACTTCGACTTGGGCGCGGACGCTTCTTCGTTCGCGGACCTGCTGTCGGTGACGTTCACCAGCGACAAGAAGAGCCTCTTCGTCCACATCGAGACCGAGTCCACCGGGGTTCCGGCCACGGGCGAAGGCTTCCGCGTGCGCGTCAACCCGGACGGTCCCGGTGGGGTCTACTGCCTGAACTTCGAGGTCTTCTTCAACGGAGCGCAGAACGACTTGACCGAATGGAAAGCGCACTTGCGCGACGCGTGCGCCGCCAACGAGCTGGTCGAGGGCGAGGCCGGGATCAGCACCACGCTGAGCGCGATCATGATCACGATCCCGCGCAAGGGCCACGACGCCCTCGGCAAGGGCAAGACGCTGGCGGCCCCGCAGGCGCAAACGTTTGTGTGGTCGGGCAGCTATCCCACCGGCGTAGCAGGCCCCTATCTCGACACGACCACGCCCGGGAAGGACTACAAGCTCAAGAAGTAAGCACAAATCTTACGAGTCAGAGTCCTATCCTCTAGTCTCTCTGAACGAGGGCTGTGTTGACCTGAGGACGCCAGCAGGTCCGAACCAGTTGGTGCCGCTGTCT
>JBOGXF010000014.1:0-24812 GCA_050694275.1 Actinomycetota bacterium
ATGTTCGAGCCTCAGCTGACCCCGATCCAGTCCAAGGTCCTCGAGCTACTCGGGCTGCCCGCCTCCATCTTCCGCTCTACAACGTCATAGACGCATGATTTGTCTTCGCTGACCTGCGGAAAGTGACTTGAGACGCTCGCCGAAGGCTGATGGTTCATCCGCGAGGCAGGGTTCTTTTGGCCGTTAGCTACGTCACGTGTGCTTTACGGCCAAAAGAAACGGTTGATTTGGCGCCGACTAGCGAGGCGTTAACAGGCGAGATCTATCGTTAGCGTCGACGTCTCGGAGATGCCGCGGAACGTATAGCTCACGGTCTGATCGAACGCACCGTGCTGGGCGATTTTCTGCACTGCGGCATCCAGCGCGTTCTGGTACTGGTCTGGTGTCGAGGCTAACGCGAACTCTCCCAGACCCGGGTGGAGACCGACGATCTCGTCGACCGCGCCCGTTCCGCTCGTGAGCCGCTCGTCGTCGGCGGTCCCGCGCCTGCCGTCGGGGCCGTAGCGGATGCCAACCGTTAGCGAGCCGTACTGGGTCAGGGTGACGGTTAATGGGTTGGGTCTCCACGGGCTGGCGGCGATGTGCTGTGTCAGACCTTCGGCAATGTTCACTTGCCCGGACGGGTCCTTGATCTTGTACGTCCACGTCAAGCGGTTGCCCGTCTCGTTTGCATAAGCAGGACCGAAGGCACTCCCGGGGTCGGCGGTTGCACCCCACGACTTGAACGACGAGGCCACCATGTCGCGAGGAGAGGCACAGTGCCGGACCTGTTCGAAGAAGGCCGGGGTGCCTCGGTCGCCGAAATTGGGGCGGCGCGACGCGAATGAGGAGATCGCGTTGTCCCTCCATTGCGGAAAGCTGGGCGACGCGATGAGGTCCGGGGCGACCGCCGGCTTTACCAGGATGGCGAAGGGGGGCGCGGCGTCCGCCCGACCGGGCAGCGCGATCAGCAATGCGCTCACCACGGCCGCGAGCCCCAGACGCCTCACGCCCGCAAGCGAGATCTCTCCTGCCGCTGCCTTCACTCTGGCGCCTCCTTCGGACTCGGCGTTGTTTCTCCAGTATCGGCAGATCGCTCGAATCGCTTCAAGGTATGGCAGGGATGGGCGCGACGCCGGATTTCGCAGGATTTGCCGGCTTGTGGGCGAAAGTCGGACTCGTCAGCCCGTCAGCAGGGTGACGTCCGGCCGGCGAGTCTCCGACCGCGGCGCGATGGTGCGGTTGCGTCCCATGTCCTTGGCCTGATAGAGCGCGGCGTCTGCCCGTGCCACCATCTCGTCGACGGACTCGATCCCGTTCCACGCCACGACTCCGGCCGAGGCGGTCTGGCCTCGAGGAGTGACGTCGCGCAGCCGGTCGATGATCGCGGCCGCATGACGCAGCGTGCAGCCCGACAGAATGACGCCGAACTCCTCTCCGCCGTAGCGAACCAGAAGATCGCTGACTCGCAGCTCCTTGCTCCATGCCTCAACCGCTTCCTTCAGGAGTTCGTCTCCTGCCTGATGGCCGAACTCGTCGTTGAAGAGCTTGAAGAAGTCGAGATCGATGAGCGCGATGCAGAGCTCCTTCTTCTCGCGCTGGGCGCGCCCGATCTCGCGCGGGAGCTGGTGGTCCCATTCCCGTCGGTTGGCGATGCCGGTAAGCATGTCGGTGTGGGCGAGCGCCTCGAGGCCTTTCGACTGACCCCGCACCCTCACCACGAGATTCTGGGTGGTGAAGCAGATGATCGCCGAAACGAGGAACGACATCAGTGCGAAGCGCACTTCGTTGTGGACGAAACCGCCGGGAGAGATGGACGAAACCAGGATTCCGGCAGAAACGAGAAACCCGAGCGTCAGCTCGATGCGCGCCCCGTGAAGGGCGAGCCAGAAGAGAGGGACCAGCATGAGGGGAACGGTTAGCGCCGACGGGTATCCCACGTACATTTTTAGTGCGAGCACCAGCCCGAGATAGGCAAAGGGTGGCACCAGCTCCAGTCGCCGAGGAATCCGATGCCACGGAATGATGTAAGCGAGCAACAGGCTCCCGGTGATCGCCGCCGCAGCGACGAGCGCGGTCTGACGGTGGTTCTCACGGTAGGGAGCTATGGCGATCAAGACGCCGAGAACGGAAGCCACCACGAACGGCGTGGTCCGTCCCAAGAGCCCTTCGCGTCTGAAGGCGCGGGGTGTGCGGTCTCTCATCCTCGTCTGAGCATCGACCCCCGCACGAGGATCTTTGATGCTCAACCTGGATGGTTTTGGTAGTCAGATGTGACTATTTGCTTCCGCTGCCTCAGCGGATGATCGCGATGGTGGCACCGGTCTCGACCGACTGGCCGGCCTCGACCTCGAGCGCGGCGATAGTCCCTGCGGCGTGAGCGAGGATCGAGTTCTCCATCTTCATTGCCTCGAGCACGCAGATCGCATCCCCCGCCTTGACCTCCTGGCCCTTTTTGACGAGGACCTTGACGATCGTTCCCTGCATGGGAGCCGATAGCGTCTCAGTGCCCCCTCCATGGACCGCGCCTACCGTCTTCGGGGGCTTCGGTTTCCGGGGGAGCGCGGTCGCCTCAAGACGCTCGCGGACCGTGACCCGAAAGCGTTTCCCCCCGACCTCGAGCTCCAGGCGTCGTTCGGCGATCTCGGGCTCACCGGGCTTCGGCTTGGGGGCAACAGGCTCGGCGAGTGACCCGAGATCCATCTCTCGCTCGACGGTGCCGGTGTGGTAGTCGCCGGTGATGAAGCGCTCGTCTTCGAGCATGAGCGCGTGGAAGGGGAGAGTCGTCTTGATTCCCTCGATCTCGTACTCGCCGAGCGCCCGCAGCATCCGCTTGCGGGCCTCCTCGCGGTCGGCGCCGTAGGCGATCAGCTTGGCCACCAGCGGGTCGTACGCCTGGGGGACGTCCCCCCCGCGTTCCACTCCCGAGTCAACCCGGATGCCCGGCCCGGAGGGTTCGCGGTACTCCCCGATGCGGCCGGGCGCGGGCAAAAAGCCCTTGGCCGGGTTCTCGGCATTGATCCGGCATTCGATCGCGTGGCCGGAAAGCTCGATGTCGTCCTGGCTGAAGCCGAGGGGCTCCCCTCCGGCGATCAGTAGCTGAGCGCGCACGAGGTCGACGTCGGTGACGAGCTCGGTCACCGGGTGCTCGACCTGAAGACGGGTGTTCATCTCGAGGAAATAGAAGGTCTTGCCGTCCGCGTCGAGGAGAAACTCGCACGTACCCGCGTTCCGATAGCCCATGTGCTTGGCGAGGCGCGCTGCCGCTTCCATGATCGCTTCGCGCACACGAGCGTCGAGTGCGGGTGAGGGGGACTCCTCGACGAGCTTCTGATGTCTTCGCTGGAGTGAACAGTCACGTTCCGGGAATGAGAGAACGGCTCCCGACGCGTCCCCGAGAACCTGAATCTCGATGTGCCGGGGACGCTCGAGGTAGCGCTCGATATAGACGTCGTCGGACGAAAAGTAGGCCTGGGCCTCGCGAGCCGCCCCGACCAAGGCCTCCTCGATGCCGGAGTCGTCGCCGACGACGCGAAAGCCCTTTCCGCCTCCTCCGGCCGCGGCCTTGATCGCCAGAGGAAGACCGTGTTCCCCGACGAACGCCTTGACCTCGTCGACCGTCGTAACGGGCTCCTTCGTCCCGGGCACGATGGGAACGCCCGCGTCCAGCGCGACCTTCCGGGCGGCGGTCTTCTCGCCCATGCCCTCGATCGCCTCGGGTTGAGGCCCCACCCACGTGAGCCCGGCATCCATAACCGCCTTGGCGAAGCCGGCGTTCTCGGCGAGGAACCCGTAGCCGGGATGGACGGCTTCGGCTCCCGACCGCTTGGCGGCGTCGATGATGTTGGCGACCTTGAGGTAGGAGTCCGCGGCGGGACCGGGTCCGACGTTGTAGGCCTCGTCCGCGTACCGGGTGTGTCGCGCGTCCCGATCCAGGTCTGAGTACACCGCGACCGTGCCGATGTCGAGGTCCCGACACGCACGCATCACCCGGAGGGCGATCTCCCCACGGTTGGCGACGAGCAGCTTCTTGAACACGGCTTCGTATCCTAGTGGGCGCCATGGATGCGGCCGCTATCGAGAGCGCGCTGAAGGGAGGCTTCGGACGCCCTCTCGCCTACTTCGATGCGCTCGACTCGACCCAGACCGAGGCGTTTCGGTGGGCGGAGGAGGGCGCCCCCGAGGGCGCGCTCGTCGTCGCCGATCACCAGACCGCGGGGCGGGGTCGGCGGGGGCGCGCGTGGCTCTCGCACCCGGGGAGACTGCTGCAGTTCTCGCTCGTGTTGCGCCCACGGCTTGCCGTCGACCGCCTGGGTTTGATCACGACCGCGCTGGGACTCGGCGTCGCCGAGGGGATAGAGCAGGCTACGGGTCTGTTGGCGACGACCAAGTGGCCCAACGACGTCATGGTGGACGAGCGCAAGGTGGCCGGGATCCTCGTCGAGACGCGCGTCGCCGGAGCGGGGATCCGCGTCGCGGTCGCGGGGGTGGGGATCAACGTTTCCTGGCGCGCCGAAGAAGTCCCCCCAGAGATCGCGGAACGCGCCACCAGCCTTCTCGTCGCATCGGCGCACTCGAGCCTCGGCCCCCTTCCGCGACGCGCCGAGATCCTCGCCCTCGTACTCCTTTCGATCGAAGAGAGCTATCGGCTTGCCATCGCCGACCCCGTCGAGCTGTTGCAGCGCGCTCGCTCACGCTCGAACGTGCTGGGTCGACGCGTCACGGTTCGCTTCGGGGACGGCTCGGAGCTCGAAGGGATTGCCAGCGCGCTTGCGGGTAGTGGCGCGCTGGTGGTGGAGACGGATGACGGGGTTCGCGAGCTGGAAGCCGGCGAGATCGAGCAAGTCCGTCCATCGTGACGAGACCGTGGGTCGAGGGGTTCGTGGAGCTGTTCGGACGGCTGCCGGTCTCACGCCGATAGGATTCGGGCGATGACCGAAGGAGACAAACGCGCCGAGCTGTCCGCCGCGGCCGAGCGGGCCAAAAGAGGCGGCGCCGAGAAGTACCACGCTCGCCTCGCCGAGCAGGGAAAACTGTTCGTCCGCGACCGCCTCGCTCTTCTGCTCGACTCCGCCGAGGGGTTCGTCGAGGACGGGCTGCTGGTCAACGCGATGGCCGGGGACCTTCCCGCTGATGGAGTCGTGACCGGCATCGGGTCGGTCGGCGGTCGACCGGTTGCGCTCATGGCGAACGACCCGACGGTCAAGGCCGGGTCGTGGGGGGCGCGTACCGTAGAGAAGATCATCCGCATCATCGAGCTCGCACGAAAGCACGAGCATCCGATCGTCTATCTCGTGGACTCGGCCGGGGCGCGCATTACCGATCAGGTCGATCTCTTCCCGGGTCGGCGGGGAGCGGGCAAGATCTTCTACAACCAGGTCCAGGCATCCGGTCGCATCCCTCAGGTGTGTTGTTTGTTCGGTCCTTCGGCCGCGGGGGGCGCGTACATCCCGGCGTTCTGCGACGTCACTTTCATGGTCGAGGGCAACGCATCGATGTATCTGGGCTCGCCGCGCATGGCCGAAGAGGTCATCGGTGAGAAGGTCACCCTCGAGGAGATGGGCGGTGCGCGTATGCACTGCGAGGTCTCGGGGTGTGGAGACCTGCTCGTTGCCGACGACAAGGCTGCGATCGAGGCCGCCAAGGCCTACCTCGGCTACTTCCCGCCGAGTTTCAACGAGCTGCCTCCGCGGATCGAGGGACGCGCCCCGGCCTTCAGGGGGAGCCTCGCCGGCATCGTGCCGGAAGACGAGAGCAAGGAGTTCGATATGTACGCCCTCGTCGCCGGCATCGTCGACGAGGCGTCGTTGTTCGAGATCAAGCCCGATTGGGCCAAGGAGGTCATCACCGGACTGGCGCGCATCGAGGGCCGCGCCGTTGGGATCGTCGCGAACCAACCGAAACACAAAGGGGGCGTCTTGTTCGTCGACTCGGCCGACAAGGCGGCTCGCTTCGTCTGGCTGTGCGACGCGTTCAACATCCCGCTGGTCTTCTTTGCGGACGTGCCCGGTTTCATGATCGGGGCCGCAGTCGAGCGACAGGGCATCATCCGACACGGCGCCAAGATGATCACCGCGGTGTCCGAGGCGACCGTCCCGAAGTTCTCCGTCGTCGTGCGAAAGGCCTACGGCGCGGGCCTCTATGCCATGGCCGGCCCCGGGTTCGAACCGGACGCGACGATCGCGTTGCCCACCGCCCACATCGCGGTGATGGGCCCGGAGCCGGCGGTCAACGCGGTCTTCTTCAACAAGATCCAGGCGATCGAGGATCCCGAGGAACGCAAGCGCTTCGTGGAGCAGAAACGCGAGGAGTACGAGCAGGACGTCGACATCCTCCGCCTCGCCTCCGAGAACGTCGTCGACGCCGTGCTGCAGCCCGACGAGCTCCGCACCGAGCTGATTCGACGCCTCGAGGTGGCGGGGCGCAGGGACCGCCATTTCTCGGACCGGCGCCACGGGGTTCCTCCGGTTTGACGGGTGACGGCCGACAACGGCGACCGCAGGGAGACCGGTCGGGTGTTGCTCGATTCGTTGCGGTTAGCAAGTCCGATCACATCGCGACGGTCAGGCTCGAGCGTCCGGAGGCGCGCAATGCGATCTCCGGCCAGATGGCCGACGACATCGCCGCCGCCTTCCGGGAGGTCTCGGCCGACCCGGACGTATGGGTGATCCTGCTGACCGCCGCCGGGGACAAGGCGTTCTGCGTCGGGGCCGACCTCAAGGAGCGGGCGTCCTTCTCGCTTGAGCAGTACCACGAGAACCGCAAGCAGATACGCGCCATGTTCGAGGCAATCCGGGAGGTGCCTCAGCCGATCGTCGCGGTGCCCTTCGGCTACGCGCTCGGCGGCGGCTTCGAGCTCGTGCTCTCGTGCGACCTCGTCGTGGCTGAGGAGACGACCGAGTTCGGGTTGCCCGAGGCCCGGGTCGGACTGATTCCGGCCGGCGGCGGGACGCAGCTTCTCGCGCGCAAGGTCGGTCCGGCGCGCGCCAAGGAGCTCATCTTTACCGGCGACCGTTTCGGGATTGCCGAGGCCTTCGAGATGGGCTTGATTTACGACGCCGTCCCGTTCGAAGCCCTGGAAGAGGCAGCGGTCCATCTGGCGCGAGACATCTGCCGGTCCTCACCGGTTGCGGTCCGTCAGGCAAAGGCCGCTATCGACGCGGGACTCGGGGTCCCGCTCGAGGACGGCATCGCGATCGAGCACGATGCCTGGAAGGTAGTGATCGAGAGCGAGGACCGGGCCGAGGGCATCGCCGCGTTCAACGAGAAGCGCGAACCCAGGTGGAAGAACAGGTGAGCTATCCGTCGTCGGTCCGCATCCGCGAGGTCGGTCCGCGCGACGGTATCCAGTCCGAGAAGGCGCAGGTGACAACCGCCGACAAGGTGCGCTTCATCGATGCCCTGAGCTCCACCGGACTGCGCTACATCGAAGCCGTGTCGTTCGTATCGCCCAAAGCCATTCCCCAGATGGCCGACGCGCGCGAGGTGTGGGCTGGGCTCAACCGCAACCCCGCAGTGTTCTACTCGGCCCTCGTCCCCAACGGAAAGGGGGCGGAGACCGCGGCCGAGGTCGGGGTGGATGGGATGCAGGTGTTTATTGCCGCTACCGACTCGTACAACCTGAAGAACGTGGGCCGAAAGGTCGAGGATTCCCTGCCGAACGTCGAGGAGGTCGTGAGCGTGGGCCGCGAGGCCGGCATCCCTGTGGAAGGAACGCTCTCGTGCGCGTTCGGCTGTCCCTACGAAGGCGACGTGGCGCCGGAGCGAGTCGTCGAGGTGGCTCATTCGATGATGGAGCGCGGCATCGACGTCATCTCGTTCGGCGACACGACCGGCATGGGGACGCCCCGCCGCGTTCGAGATGTCGTCGAGGCGGTGCGCGCTGCGCTTCCCGGGCTACAGATGAACATGCATTTCCACGACACCCGTGGCACCGGTCTCGCCAACGTGCTGACCTCGCTCGAATACGGCATCGACTACTTCGATGCGTCGGTGGGCGGGATGGGCGGCAGCCCGTACGCCGAGGGCGCAACCGGCAACATCGCCACCGAGGATCTCGTCCACATGCTCGAGGACATGGGCATCGACACGGGGATCGACCTCAGTGCGCTGCTCGACGCGGCTCGCATCGCGCAGGGCTTCGTCGCGGGCGAGCTCCCGGGCAAGGTCCTCAAGGCCGGCCCACGCGTCTGATGTTTGCCAGGGTCCTCATCGCAAACCGCGCCGAGATCGCGGTACGCGTCGCTCGCACGTGCAAGGAGCTCGGCGTCCAATGCGTTGCCGTCTACTCCGACGCGGACGCGGGGGCCAGGCATGTCGCCGTCGCCGACGAGGCGGTGCATCTCCCCGGCGTCGCTCCGGCCGACACCTATCTCGATGTCGAGCGCATCCTAGAGGCGGCGCGCTCGACCGGTGCCGAGGCGATCCATCCGGGATACGGGTTCCTCGCGGAGAGCGCCGATTTCGCGCAGGCCGTCATCGATGCCGGGCTCGCGTGGGTCGGCCCCCCGCCCGGAGCCATGAGGCTCGTCGGCGACAAGATCTCGGCACGGCGCACCGCCGAGTCCGCCGGCGTGCCCGTGGTGCCGGGGCTGACCGAGGCGGTAGAGGACGCCGGCCCGCTGCTGGCTTTCGGGGCGGAGCACGGCTTTCCGGTCGCGATCAAGGCGGCGGGAGGGGGCGGAGGCCGGGGGCTCAAGGTTGCGCGTTCCGCGGCCGACGTTCCCGACGCGTTCGAAGCGGCTCGTCGGGAGGCTCAGGCCTATTTCGGATCCGCCGCGGTCTACGCCGAGCGGTATCTCGAAGCTCCCAAGCACCTCGAGGTCCAGATCCTCGCACCGGATGTCGGCGATGCCCTGTGGCTCGGGGTGCGCGACTGCTCGCTTCAGCGCCGCCACCAGAAGCTGATCGAAGAGACACCTCCACCCCGGTTCGCCGAGCGCGCACCGGAGATGGGCGAGGCCGCGGTGACGATGTCGAAGGCGTGCGGATACACCGGCGCCGGAACCGTCGAGTTCCTGGTCGAGGACGACGGGAGCTTCTACTTCCTCGAGGTCAACGCCCGTCTTCAGGTGGAGCACACGATCACCGAGGAGGTTCTCGGCATCGATCTGGTCGCGAGCCAGCTTCGGATCGCGGCCCGGGAGCCACTCGGGTTCGCTCAGCACGACCTGGAGCCGCGCGGACACTCCATCGAATGTCGCATCAATGCAGAAGACCCGAGCCGCGGTTTCGCGCCCACGCCCGGAGTCATCACTCATTACGTCGAGCCCGACGGACCGGGCGTCCGGGTGGACTCCGGCTACACGACGGGAGACGAGATACCCGGTGCCTACGATTCTTTGGTCGCCAAGATTGTGACGCGGGGACGCGACCGCGAGGAAGCGCGCGCTCGGATGATCCGCGCGCTCGACGAGATGGTCGTCGATGGGGTCAAGACCACGATCCCGGCGCACCGCCTGCTGCTGGAAGACGAGTCGTTTCGCGCCGGAACGCACACCACCCGCACGGTCGAGGAGGAAGGCATCCTCGCGCGGCTCGCGGATCTCGAGCCGACCCCGAGGGAGGAAGAAGACGTCCTCATGGTCGAAGGTCACGCCGTGAGGCTCTGGAACCCGGCGATGTCGGCGTTCGCCGCGGGAGCGCTCCACGCCGGGGTTGCGGGCGAGATCGTCGCCCCGATGCAGGGGACCATCGTCAACGTGCTCGTGGAACCGGGGCAGGAGGTCGCGGCCGGGAACCCCCTCGTCGTTCTCGAGGCGATGAAGATGGAGACGAGCATCGCCGCTCCCACCGCCGGCCGGGTCGCCGAAGTGCGGGTCTCGCCCGGCGAGACCGTCGGCGCAGGCGAGATCGTTGCGGTCGTCGAGTAGCTCCCCGGCCCAGCCGCCGAGTGCTCACCACGCGACCTGTGAGGTCATCTCACGAGCACTCGGCGAACGACTGAGGCTGCGAGGAGGCCCGGGGGCATGACCCTGCTTGCGGCGTTTGCCCAGCTCGTCATCGGGCTCGCGATCGGGTGGGTGGTCGGTCGCCGGCTGCTTCGGCGTCTCGGCCCCCCGAACGAGTTCGGCGCGGTCGAGCAATCTCTCGCCGCCGTGGCCGGCTTCGCCGTCTTCTCGGTCGGCCTGATGGTCGCTCACATCGTCACCGGCGGCGCGATCTTCGGATTGACCGGCCCGGTTCCGCTCGTTGGAGCGGTCACGCTGTGGCTCGGAAGGGGCGAGCTGAAACAGATCCCGGCAGTCGTGGGTCGGCCCCACGCCGGAGTAGCGGTTCTCGCTGCGGCTTTGATCGCGCTGTATCTCGTACCGGTCCTGGTGGGCGGACCCCCGATCAGGACCGGCGACCCCCCGCAGCACATGGGGTGGACCGAGCAGATACTGGCGGGCGAACCGATCCCCGTCGGCCCCGCCCCCGAGGTCGGGCGCAACGCGTACCCGTGGGGATTCCACGCGGTCATGGCCGGGCTCGTGCGACTCGTGCCCGGCAGCGACGTCACCGCCACTCAATACGCGCTGCATGCGCTTCTCATCGGGGCCCTGCCCCTGGGTGTCGCCGCGGTCGCTCGGACCGTTCGGCGGAATGCCGGCTTACCGGCGGCAGCCGCGGCGACGGCGATCGGGGGGTTCGGGTGGGTTCTGGCACGCGAACCCTTCTTCGCCACCAGCCCACGCGGGGCGCGACACGGGGCCGATCTCGTCGTCGGGTCCCCCAACGGCCTCTACGCGCTCTTTCCTCCACCGCTTCCGCGCGAGCTTGGGCTCGTGCTCCTTGCCGTCGCGGCCGGAATGATCGTGCGGGCGATTCGCACCAGGGAGCGCCGCGCCGAAGTGGGCGCGGGGATCGCGTGCGGCCTCGTCGGGTTGGTGAGCGTTCCGCTCTTTCTCACCGCGTTGTTATGGGCGGTGGTGGGCTCTATCGCGGTCGACGGGGAGCGCGCCCGCCGGGTGGTGACCGTGGCCGGCACGGCCGTGGGGGTGTTCGCCTTGTGGGCCGGGCCCGTGCTCGCCGACTTCGTCCGCTTCGGCGGGTTCGTGAGCATCACGCCTCGTCTGGGCACCGAATGGCAGGTGACGACCGCGTTCGCGTCGTGGGGGCTCCTGCTGCCGGCGGCGGCGGGCGGGCTGGTCCTCCTCGCCTCACTCAGGGAAGCCGGCGCGCGTGCGTTCTTCGCGCTTTTTATCGCCACGCTCGCGTTCCTTGGGCTGGCGGTAGCGCGAGGTGCCTTCGATTGGGATCTGCGAGGGAACGCCACGTTGCTCCATCAGGGGCGTGTGTGGCCCGCGCTCCATCTCCTCGGGGCGTCACTCGCCGGAGTGGCGCTCGCGCGAGTGTACGAATGGCTCAGAGATCGCTCCCGCGCACTGGTGGTTGCGACAACGGCGGCGTTCTTCGCCGTCGGCTCCGTCTCACCCGCCCTCGCGGCCACCCGGATGGTCGAGGTCCTTGGCGCCGGCCGGGTCTCGACCGGCTACATCTACTCGACGCGCAATTTCGCAGAGGAGTCCTTCGTCCGGCGCGCCGCCGGGGTTCTCGGGCCCCGCGACGTGATCCGGGTCCAGGACGACGAATTGCTCGGGATGTGGCTGTACCAGTACTCGGGATGCCGCATCACCGGCTTCGAGGACCCTCGGCTCGACGGCAACGACCTGCGGATCCGCTTTGCGGAGCTCGCAGAGAGATACGACGAACGGATGGAGCAGGGAGGCTTCGAGGCCGACTTCGTCGCTCTTCCGGCGAGGAGCTCGCTTCCCGGAACCCGGCCGATCGTCGGCGGGGAATACCGGGGCGAGCGGTGGGTTCTCATTCGAAATGGATGATCTGCGTTTCCCGGACGCACCCACGGGCAGCGACGCCCTCGACGCCTACTCGGCCACGGTCACCGCGGTCGTCGACAAGGTCGCGCCGACCGTCGTCAACCTGCGCGTCTATCGACGCCTCCGGGGACAGCGCCGCATCGAAGGGGGAGGAAGCGGGGTCGTCATCACGCCGGACGGTTTCATGCTCACCTCCGCTCACGTCGTCGCCGGCACCGACCGAGGGGTGGCGTCGTTTGCCGACGGCATCGAGCTCGATATCGAAGTCATCGGAACCGATCCCCTGTCCGATCTCGCCGTGGTGCGGGCTTCGGGATCGGATCTCTTTTCCGCCACGCTCGGCGACGCGGCCTCTCTGCGGGTCGGGCAGCTCGTGGTGGCGATCGGCAACCCATTCGGCTTCGATGGATCGGTCACCGCCGGGGTTGTGAGCGCGCTCGGCCGTTCGATCGCGACCCGCGCCGGCGCTCACGGCCGCGTGGTCGAGAACGTCATCCAGACGGATGCAGCCCTCCACCCGGGCAACTCTGGTGGCGCGCTGGCGGATAGCTCGGGCCGGGTTGTGGGCGTCAACACCGCGATCGCGGGGGCCGGGATCGGCCAGGGCCTCGGGCTCGCCATTCCCGTCAACGTGACCACGCGCGGCATCATCGCCGCACTCATGCGCGAGGGTCGGGTGCGGCGCGCCTACATCGGGATCGCCGGCGGCACGCGGCCGTTGCCGCCCCGCGTCGCCCCGGAGAGCGGAGCCAAGAGCGGCATCGAGATCGTCGAGGTCGTGCCGAACAGCCCCGCGGTCAAAGGGGGACTGCGGCCCGAGGACCTCATCCTCGAGGTCGACGGCGTGGAGGTTTCGGGAGCGGACGATCTTCAGCGGCTCATGGACGCCGGTGCGATCGGCCGCTCGATCCCGGTAAAGGTGTTCCGCGATGGACGCGTAATGACGATCGAGGTAACCCCCACCGAGCTCCGGACGTAAAGGACCGCACGGCCGGTCTCCATACGGTCACCTCTGCGATCAGTTTCTGGTGGCGGAGATTCGAATCGCCGCAACGTAACGCTTGACGTTATTAACGTAGTGCGTTATGATACGGCATGATCAAGAGCTTTCGGGATAAGGACACCGATCGGCTCTTCCAACGACAACCGGTCCGGAAGCTTGGGACGGGAGTTCAGAGAGTGGCGCTGCGGAAGCTCCGCATGCTGGATGCGGCAATGAGTTTGTCTGATCTCCGCGTGCCGCCGGGCAACCGGTTGGAGCGGCTGCGGGGTGACCGCGCCGGCCAGCACAGTATTCGGATCAACGATCAATGGCGCATCTGCTTTCGATGGCATGAGGGCGATGCCTACGACGTGGAGATAGTCGATTACCACTAGGAGGTAGTGATGGCACCAAAGAAGTTGGCACCAGTCCACGCAGGAGAGATCTTGCTCGAGGATTTCCTTGTTCCTATGGGAATCAGTCAGTACCGACTTGCCATGGACATCAGCGTCCCCCCTCGCCGGATAAACGAGATCGTGCACGGCAAGCGCGCGGTTTCGGCGGACACGGCCCTGCGATTGGCTCGATATTTCGGGACCTCCGAGAGGTTCTGGCTGAACCTGCAGGCGCAGTTCGAACTCGATGTTGAACGAGATCGACTAGGCAACCGCCTCAACCAAGAGGTCACCATGCGCCGCGCAACAAACTCTTTTGGCCGTTAACCACACCACATGTAGTCAATGGCCAAAAGAGCCGTGCCCCATGGAACAGAACTGACCTAAGAAACGAGGGCGCGGGCGATGACCATGCGCTGGATCTCGGAGGTCCCCTCGAAGATCGTGTAGATCTTCGAGTCGCGGTACCACTTCTCGACCGGGAAATCCTTGATGTATCCGTAGCCCCCGAGGATCTGGACCGCCGTCTCGGTGACCTTGACCGCGACCTCGCCGGCCTTGAGCTTGCTCATCGAGCCTTCCGCTTTGGGGAACGGCTGCCCGCTCGCAGCAAGCCACGCGGCGCGATGAACGAGCAGTCGGGCGCACTCGACCTCGACGGCCATGTCGGCGAGATGGTTCTGGACGCTCTGGTGCTGCGAGATCGGAACCCCGAACGCTTTCCGCTCCTTCGCATACTCGACCGCGAACTCGAGCGCGGCACGAGCGATCCCCACGGCTTGGGCCCCGACCGCGGGCCGGGTGACCTCGAACGTGCGCAGCGCAGCGGAGGAGCGTCCGGTGGATTCACCCTTCCTTGCCTTGTCGAGCTTCTTCTCGAGACGCTCGATGCCTCCCAGGACACGGTCGACAGGGATCCGGCAATCCTCGAGCAGGACCTCCGACGTGTCGGACGCGCGGATGCCGAGCTTCTTCTCCTTCTTTCCGGGTCGAATGCCCGGATCGTCGCGACTGATGATGAACGATGCCTGACCGCGGTGCCCGAGCTCGGGATCGACGGTCGCGACCACGATGTACACGTCGGCGTACTGGCCATTGGTGATGAACACCTTCGTGCCGTTGAGCACCCACTCGTCGCCCTCGCGCTTGGCCCGGGTGCGGAGGCTTCTGACGTCGGAGCCGGCCTGGGGCTCGGTCACCGCGAACGCGCCGAGCTTGGGATCGTCGGGAGTGCCGAACATCTTGGGTGCCCATTCGAAGAGCTGCTCCTGGGTCCCGACCGCGGCGAGCGCGCTCAGCGGCAGCCCGGTCCCGAAGATGGCGAGGCCGATCCCGGCGCACCCCCAGAAGGTCTCTTCCATGAGCAGGGGTAACGTGAGCCCGGATGGGTCTTGCTGCGCCTGGAGGTAGATGTCGGCGGAGTAGAGGCCCGCCTCGGCGGCCTTCTTGAGGACCGGCCACGGGAACTCCTCGCTCTCGTCGTACTCCGCCGCCACCGGCCGGATCTCTTTCTCGGCGAACTCGTGCGCCCACTTCTGAAGCTCGAGCTGATCTTCGGTCAGCGAGAAGTCCACTTGATCATCCTCCCCAGGTGGGAGTCGACAACGAGGTATCCAGTCTACCCAAAAACTTGACTCTTCAGTCAAGTTTTGCTGCGGGAGTATGAGGGCTGCCGACACGGAGGGAGACCCATGACGGAGGAAGCCCGGTCTCAGAAAGAGACGATCTCCTACGAGCGCCTCTACCGCCTGTGGGAGGAGAACAACTGGAGCGCCACCGCGATCGACTTCACCCTGGACGCGGAGCACTGGCGGGAGCGCCTGACCGAGCGCCAGCGGGAGGCAGCGCTGTGGAACTACGCGATGTTCCTGGTCGGCGAGGAGGCGGTGGCCCGGACGCTAACTCCGGTGCTGGACGCGGCCCCCGACTATCCGCAACAGATCTTTCTCACCACCCAAATCGTCGACGAGACGCGCCACCATGTGTTCTTCGATCGGTTCCTGCGCGAGGTCGCCGGCCAGGGGGGAGACACTCGCTCGACTCTCGCCTCGGTGGAGCGGCACCTCACGTGGGGCTTCCGCCAGGTCTTCGACGACCTCGATCGCACCAGCGAGGCACTGCGCAAGAAGCCGGCCGATCGCGCCCTGCTCACCCAGACTGTGGCGCTCTACCACATCATCATCGAGGGGCTGCTCGCTATCCCCGGCCAGCACTTCATCCAGCGTTACGTTGAGAAGCTCGATATCCTTCCCGGCTTCACCGCGGGGATCAACAGCGTGTCGCGCGACGAGTCTCGCCACGTCGCGTTCGGTATCAAGTTCCTCGGCGAGCTCATCCGGTCCTCGGACGAATGCCGCGCGGCCGCCATCGAGATGTTCGATCGGGGGCTGCGCTGGGCGGTCGGCGTGTTCGTCCCTCCGAACCTCGATCACTCGTATGCGGAGTGTTTCGACTTCACTCTGAACGAGATCTACGCGTTCGGTCTCCGCTCGCTCGAGACAAAGCTGACGAGAATCGGGATCGATCCCCAAGAGCTCAGGTACTTGTCACGTCAGGACCGTTCGCTGTCGTACGAGGAACGCGCGCGCCAGACCTGGGTGCTGATCGAGTCGGGCGTCATCGGCGACGAGAGAGCGGAGCCGCAGCTTCTGCCCGAGGCGTTCGAGATCCTCTTCGCCGGCATGGCGCGCGCCCTCCACCTCGAGGCCGCTCGCTCCCTCGACGGACCGATCGAATGGGATTTCAGCGACGCCGAACCGTGGCACATCGTCGTGGCGGATGGCCACGCCGAGGCCAAGCCGGGACGGGCCGGGGAGCCCGCGCTGACCCTCGAGAGCAGCGTGGGCGACTGGGCCAAGATCGCGGTCGGCCGAAGCGACCCGCGCTGGGCTCTGCTCAAGCGCCGGCTGCGGGTACACGGGTCCCTGTCGGCGAAGGCGAAGCTCCCGCGCCTCTTCACATAGGCCCCCTCACAGGTGGTCTCACGACCACTCGGCATCGCGGCCGCTACTCTTCTGACAATGAACTTCGATCTCAGCGAAGAGCAGCAGGAGTTCGCGCGCACGGTCCGGGGCTTCGTCGACGACGCCATCCGCCCCAACGCCGAGCGCTGGGACGAGGAGCACGAGCTCCCGATGGACGCGGTCAAGCAGATGGCCGAGCTGGGGCTGTTCGGCCTTCCATTCCCCGAGGAGTACGGAGGGTCGGGGGCCGACTTCCTGACGGTGTGCCTCGCCATCGAGGAGATCGCCCGAGTCGATTCCTCTCTCGCGATCACCCTCGAGGCCGCCGTCGGCCTCGGCGCGATGCCGATCTACCTGTTCGGGACCGAGGACCAGAAGCAACGGCTTCTGCCGCCCCTGGCGACGGGCGAGGCTCTCGCGGCCTTCGGCCTCACCGAGCCCGGCGGGGGATCGGATGCCGGTGCGACGAGAACCACCGCGCGACTCGACGACGGGCAGTGGGTGATCAACGGCTCGAAGTCGTTCATCACCAACTCCGGAACGCCGGTCACGTCTTTTGTCACGATCACTGCGGTCACCGGCGAGACCGGCGGAAAGAAGGAGATCTCGGCGATCATCGTGCCGAACGAGACGCCCGGTTTCGAGGTCGGGAAGTCGTATCGGAAGATGGGCTGGTGGCATTCCGACACCCATGAGCTTGCCTTCAACGACTGCCGGGTACCCGAAGAGAATCTGCTGGGCAAGCGAGGCGACGGTTTCAGGAACTTCCTCGGAGCACTCGACGATGGTCGTATCGCAATCGCCGCGCTGGCGGTCGGGCTCTCCCAGGGATGCATCGACGAGTGCATGAAGTACGTGAAGGAGCGCGAGGCATTCGGTCGTCCGATCGGTTCGTTCCAGGCGCTGCAATTCAAGATCGCCGACATGGCGACCAGGACGGAGCTGGCGCGCAATGCCTACTACCGGGCCGCGTGGCTCAAGAAGCAGGGGCGTGCGTACAGGAAGGAAGCGGCGATGGCGAAGCTGTACGCATCGGAAACCGCGGTCGACGTCGCGCGGGAAGCGGTCCAGATCCACGGCGGGTACGGCTACATCGAGGAGTTTCCCGTCTGCAGGCACTTCCGCGACTCGAAGATCCTCGAGATCGGCGAGGGAACCTCTGAGGTGATGCGCATAATCATCGCTCGCGAGCTCGGGCTTCCCGGCGCTTGAGCGATTCTGTAGTTTCGGTTGTGAGCTCGTCCGAGGATCTCGGACGGCTCGGGGGAATCTGCCGCGACGCCGGCATCATGGCCTTCGACACGGAGTTCATGCGCGAGAAGACCTACTACGCGCGCGTATGTCTCGTACAGATCGCCGTCCCCGATCACATCTGGCTCATCGATCCGCTGGCCGAGATCGATCTCGCTCCTGTGGCGGAGCTGTTCGCCGATCCGGAGATAGAGACGGTCGTACACGCCGGCAGGCAGGACTTCGAGATCTTCTACGAGCGTCACGGGCGCGCGCCGTCCAACGTCTTCGACGTTCAGGTGGCGGCGGGATTCGTGGGGCTGGGCGCGTCGCTTCCCTACGGACGCCTGGTGGCCGAGGTGCTCGGACCGACGCTGCGAAAGGGAGAGTCCTACACGGACTGGTGTCGCCGGCCCCTTACCGAGGCTCAACTCACGTACGCGGCCGATGACGTCAGATACCTCCTGGAGCTGGCGGCCGCGCTGAATCGCAGAGTGGCCGCCCTCGGTCGAACCGAGTGGGTGCGCGAGGAGCTCCGTTCGCTCGAGGAGGAGGATTCCTATCGGGCGGATCCCGGATCGGCGTGGAAGAAGGTCTCCGGTCGCGGGTCGCTGTCGGGCAGACAGACGGCGGTTCTCAAGGAGCTCGCGCGCTGGCGCGAAGCCATCGCCATGCGAAGGGATCTTCCTCGTGGGTGGGTGATAAAGGATCCGACCCTGATCGACGTTGCCCGGCGGCAGCCTTCGAGCGTCAACGAGCTGAGGGCGGTCCGGGGAATGCACTCCAAGGAGGTGCAGCGATCGGGGAGGGAGATCATCGAGGCCGTGAAGCTCGGCCGGTCGGCGCCCCCGATCGAGACCCCCGATCAGCTGTCGCGAGCGGTGCTGGCGCGGGCCCGTGTGCTCTCAGGTCTTGCCGACGCCGTGGTTCGTGCCCGCGCCGAGGGGGCCGATATGGCGACAGAGGTCGTAGCGACGCGCGCCGAGCTCGAGGCCGTGCTCGCCGAGGCCATCGCGGACCGTCTCCGCCCCGAACGACACAGGCTCCTGTGCGGATGGCGCAGGGAGCTGGCAGGCGAGGCCGTGCTGGCTCTGGTCGAGGGGCGGATCGCGGTGAAGGTAATCGACGAACCTCCATACGTGAAAGAGGTGCAAGTATGAAGAGAACGAGATCATGGTCAACGTAGAGCAACGCATAGCTCTGTTCGTGGACTTCGAGAACCTCGCGCTCGGGGCGCGCGACCGGGGCGAGACGCTCGACATGTCCATTGTCATGGACGCGCTTTCGGAGCGCGGCCGCGTCGTGGTCCGGCGCGCGTACGCCGACTGGAACCTGTTCACCGACCACCGCCAGAATGTGGCCGATCAGCGGATCGAGCTCATCGAGATCCCCCAGCGTCACGGGACGGTGCGCAAGAACGCCGCCGACATCAAGCTCACGGTCGATGCTCTCGAGCTCGCGTTCTCGCGCGACTTCATCACCACGTTCGTCATCGCATCGGGGGACTCCGACTTCACGCCGCTGGTGCTCAAGCTCCGCGAGCTCGACAAGCAGGTGATCGGCGTCGGGGTCGAGGGATCGACCTCGAAGATGCTTCCGGGGGCGTGCGACGAGTTCCTCTTCTACGAGCGACTGCTGGGGCCGGGCACGGCCAGAGGCGCGCCCCGCCACCGACAGAAGGACGAGGAGTCCGAGCTCGCCGAGGTCGCCCGGCGCGTGACTCAGACGCTTGCCGGGCTTCAGCGATCCAGCGACGGTCCGGTCCTGTCTTCGACGATCAAGCGCGCTCTTCTGCGAAAGGACCCGACGTTCTCGGAGAGCGATTACGGGTTCCGTGCGTGGGGCGAGATGATGCGTCACCTCGAAACGATGGGACTCATCGAGCTACGCGCGGGGAGCGCCGAAGGCGATCCGAGCGTCGATTTCCCCGCCGACGGCGGGGGAGAGGATCAGGCGTTCGAGCTCCTCCGCGACGTCGTGGCCGAAATCGAGCAACGCTCGGGTCAGCCCGAGCTCTCCGGCCTGAAGAACGAGTTGCGTCGCAGGCACCCCGGATTCACCGAGAAGGAGTACGGCTACGGCGGTTTCCTTCAGTTCGTAAAGGCCGCCGCGGCGCGAGGGGTCATCGAGCTCGAATGGGACGATGACGCCGACGACTACTTCCTGTCGGTGGGAGCGCTCTAGCGCAGCCAGGTCCTGAGGATGGCCTTGCTGAAGCCCCACGCGTAGCGGACCGGGCGGGGCTTTTTGGTCGCTCCGGACGCGCGTGCTCGCAGGGTGATCGGAACCTCGACCACCCGGAGCCCTCGGCGGGTCATGTCGAGAATGACCTCGGAGACGTAGAACTGATCCTGTCGCAGGTCGAGACGCCCGAGCGCGTCGGCGGTCATGGCGCGGTAGCCGGTCGAGGGATCGGTGATGTCCGTCCGCCCCAGCATCGTCAGCAGACGGGCGAACACCGCGATGCCCCATTTGCGGATTCGCGACTCGACTTCGAACGAGCCGAGTACGCGCGACCCCTGCACCATGTCCGCCTCGCCCGAGAGAAGCGGCTCGACGAGATGAGGTATCTCCGCCGGATCGTGCTGGCCGTCCGCGTCGAGCGTCACGACGATCCTTGCGCCCAGACGAGAGGCGACCCGGTAGCCGAGCCGGACCGCGGCCCCCGATCCTCGTCTGAGATCGCGGCGGATGACCGTGGCGCCGTGGGCGCGGGCGACGGTCTCGGTATC
Organism: Actinomycetota bacterium; assembly: GCA_050694275.1. GTDB lineage: Bacteria > Actinomycetota > CADDZG01 > CADDZG01 > WHSQ01 > JBOGXF01. Next base: position 20,101 of record JBOGXF010000014.1, read on the forward strand.
GTCGGTGCAGCCGTCGGCGATCACGATGGGAACAACCGTGAGTCCGTTGACCCGGTCCGGCATCTCGTCGAGTACGGCGGAGAGATTCTCGGCTTCGTTGTAGGCGGGAATGACCACCGCGCAGGGGCCTTCGGCTCCGTCGCTCCGAGGCAGCTCGAGCCCCTCGTCCTCCAGACGCCTCAGCGCGACGTAATCGACGAGGTCGCCGATCTCGTTGGACAGCTGATCGTCGCGTGAGAAGCCCCTGAAGACGAGGGCCAGCGTGAAGAGGTTCGAGATCACGAGCAGACCGATGATGCGGCGTTCGTTCCCCGCCTCGAATCCGAGGGTCTCGAGCAGGGGGTCGAACACGACGGGAACGGTGGCCGCGACGGCCAGCGCACCCGACACGACGAACGCGACCAGCAGCTCACCACGCCGGAGCAGACCTCTGCGGTAACGGGCGACGGCGAAGGAGGTGAGCAGGACGGCGACGACCGCCCCGAGGATCCTCAAACCCATGGACGGCACGCTAGCACGGTGGGCGGTGTGATTGACTCGTCCGGTGGAGGGCTTCGACGCGTCGACTTACGGCGACAGAATCGCCGAGGTCTACGACGATCTGTACGGGGAGCTGTTCGACGCCGAGGCGACGGTGGAGTTTCTCGCCGAGCTCGCCGGCGGGGGCCGGGCCCTCGAGCTCGGCATCGGCACCGGGCGGATCGCCGTCCCCCTTGCCGACGCGGGAGTCGAGGTCGTCGGCATCGACTCGTCCGAGGCCATGGTCAAAAGGCTCAGGGCCAAGCCGGGGGGCGAGGACATCCCGGTGACCATCGCGGATTTCGTCGAGGTCGACGTCGAAGGCGAGTTCGCGGTCGTCTACATCCCGTTCAACACGCTCTTCGCCCTGACCACGCAAGACGAACAGGTGCGCTGTTTCGAGAACGTCGCCCGCCACCTGACCGACGTCGGCGTCTTCGTCGTCGAGGCTTTTGTCCCTGATCCGAGTAGGTACGATCGGCACCAGCGCGTCTCGGTCGACCGAGTCGAGAACGACCGCGTGGTGCTCGAAGTGTCACGGCACGACCCGGTCCGGCAGAGTTCCGACAGCCAGCACGTCGTCATCGGAGAGCGCGAGACGAAGCTCTATCCGATCAGCATCCGCTACGCGTACCCCTCCGAGCTCGACCTCATGGCCCGGCTGACGGGTCTACGGTTGCGGGAGCGCTTCGGTGGGTGGCACAAGGAGCCGTTCACCTCGGCGAGCGTCGCGCACGTGTCCGTCTACGCGCGAGGAACGCGCTAGAGACTCACGAGCTCAGATACGGGCGCTTGGGGCGTTCGATGTGCGGCCGGGCTTTCGCCGAAGGGTTGTTCAGAGCCGACGGGGGACATAAGCTGTCGAAGGGTGAGAAACAGGGGGAATCCTTCGCGGTGGTGGCGAAGCGGGTGACGATGGGCTTCGGCGTGGTCCTGGTGCGACGCGTCATCCTCCCCGGGATCCTCGTCATCTTGTTCGCGTCGACGCACATCACTTCGAGCCCGCCCCCGGAGACGCGCCATGCGTTCGGCCGGGCCCCCGTCATCCCGAGCGAAGTGGCCGTGACCGCGGGGTCCCTTCCTCGGCCCGGGCCCGCGGGCCTGGTTGCACGGGTCGAGGACTATTCCGGAGCGGGAGTCACGACTCAGTCATTTCCAATATTCGACGCCGGCGGCGCCGTCGTGGGGGAGCAACGGTGGCGAGTGGTAACCGGCACGGGGAACTGTTGCGAGAACTACCTCGCGGTGACCGAGGAAGGACGGCTCCTCGATTTCGGCGGCGACTACCTCTACTACTCCGACGACCAGGGCGCGACCTGGAAGCGCGTAAGACCGGCGGATCCCCTCCCGAACTTCGGAGAGGGAACGGTAGCCGTCGCCCCGAACGGAGACATCATCGGAGTCGCGTGGAACCCGTACTACGGTGATCGGGTCGTCCCGTTCAAGTACGAAGCCTCCGAAGAGACCTGGTACTACACGACGACCAAGTTGCACAGTCCATTCTTCGATCGGGAATCCGTAGCCGTGATCCCGGGACCGTTCGAGATCGCGGGCGAAGAGTTTCCGTACGTCTCGGTGCTCAAGGGGGGATTTCCGTTCAAGAGCCCGTGGTACTTGAGCGTCGACGGGCTCAATTACTTTGTTCCCTCGTTCAGGTTCACCGACCAGATGGCCGAGGGGCGAGTCGGGGGGCCTCTTCCCATCGACCCTGAGCCTTCGTTCGACTGGCTTCAGACACAACGGCAGACATTTCTGACGCCCCTCGGCCCGGGCCGGGCGCTCGCGGGACAAGCAGACCTTTTCCTCGACCAGTTTGGCGCTCCCTGGACGATCCTGAGGGAGGGGAGGCTGAGATGGACCGGCTATGACTTCCCGAGCCCAGTGCCGGGTGGAGGTCAACTCCATACCGACTCGCGCGGGTGGCTCCATTACGTGAGGATCGACGAGCGCCTGACGTATCGCGTTTCCCGTGACGGAGGAAAGTCCTGGGCGTCAACCGAGATCGACCTGCCCGAAGGAACGCGATCCTTTCCGTCGTTCGACTCGCGCGCCAACGGTCGGTTGGGACTTACGGCCGTGGCGGTGCACGCACAGACCGAGGAGGGCGTAACGCAGGATCTCGTCTACAGATTCGTCGCCAGGAAGAAGATTCGACTTAGCAAGGTCTACGTCGTCGGAGCAGGAGACCTCGTAACCGGAGTCGGTTTGACCTCATCCGATCCTCGCTTCGATTTCGCCAATGTGGTCATCCTTCCCGACGGGCGCATCGCAACATCGTTCATGGATTCGGAGCACACCAGACCTGCCCTCGCGATCCAGGAGTGACGTTGTCCAGATCAAGCCAGATGCCTAGGCCGCGGCCGGCGCCGTAAGGGTCGGCCGCGAGTCGGACCGGGCGTGACGCCATGCATGTTTCTGGGATTTTTTTGGGTGGGGCGGGGGAAATCGCCGGATTCCGCCTTTTTGTCCCTGCCGGGTGGAAACCACAATCTTATAGGAAGATATTTCCTGAAAATTGTCGAGACTTTTTTCGTCGGATGGTCCCGATTCGGCCCGTTTTTGTCGCACCTCATCGCTAGCGTGTCGACCATGGCTTTAAGAGCAGTCCCCGACCCAGAACCGCTCGAGGCACCTGAAAACATGGCCCCGAGCGGCACCGACTACTCGGGCTTCGACTCGGACTCGCTCGGGCGGTGCGTGGACAAGCTCCACGGCATCTCCAATGCCGCTGTGGCCGAGATCTTCGCCATCGTCTGCGAGCTCGACCGCCGCGGCGAGTTCGCCTCACACGGCGCCAAGGACGCGGCGAGCTGGCTGCATCTGCGCCTGGGGATCTCCTATGCGACCGCGGCCCGCTGGGCCGAGGTCGCCCTCGGGCTCAAAGACCTGCTTCATCTCAGACAGGCCTTCGCCTCCGGGCGGCTGAGCCTCGACAAGCTCCCCGCCGCCATCGAGCTCGCCACTCCCGAGTCCGATTCCTGGGTCGCCCAAGAGGCGATACGGCTCAGCATCAGGGCGCTTGAGGTCGCCGCCCGCCGCCGGCGCGAGGTCACCGCCGAGGAGGAAAAAGAGGCCCGCCGCCGCCGGCGCGTGTGGTGGGCCTGGACCAACGGCGGCACCATGCTTTTGCTTTCCGCCCGGCTCACCGCCGAGCAGGGGGCCCGGGTCACCGCCGCCCTGGAGCGAACCGCGACGCGGCTTGACTCGGTCGACGACGCCGGAGTGGTGTCGATGGCCCAGCGCCGCGCCGACGCCCTGGCCCAGCTGGCGAGCGTGCAGATCGCCTCGGATGCCGACCAGGACCGGGCGACGATGATGGTCCACGTCGACTTTGACACGCTGAGGAACGGGATCGGCTCGGGCTGGACCGAGGACGGCGCCCTGCTGTCGGCCGAGACCGTGTCCAAGCTGCTGTGCGACTCCCGCCTCAAGGCCCTGGTCGAAGACGAGAACGGCAAGCCGCTCGGGGTCGGGCGCACGATGCGCCACGCGCCGAGGTGGATGCGCCACGCCCTGCGCGTCAGAGACGTCACCTGCTGTTTTCCCGGGTGCGACCGCACCGACTTCTTAGTCCCCCACCACAAGGACGAGTGGGAGAAACATCTCGGGCCCACCGATCCGGACAACCTCCCGCTCGCCTGTCCCACGCATCACCGGCTGCTGCACTGCCCCGACTGGCGCGTGGAAGGCTCGCCGTCCGAGGGGCTGGTGTTCGTCGGGCCCAAGGGCCGGGTGCGCGACGGGCCGCCGCCGCTCGACTACGACGTCAGGAAGTGGCTGTGGGAGGACCTCTATCGGCCGTCGTCGGAACTGCTCTTCGACACGTCCTAGCGCGAGTTTCCCCCGTAACAGAACGGAGACGGTCTTTTAGCAGGTAGGCGACCATATCGAAGCCCGGACGTGTATGACCTAAGTCGATCAGGGCTTGGGTGCGAAGCGAGCCAGATCGAAGAGCTTGTAGAGGCGGTCGGCGATTCCGACCGTCTCGGTGAGCACCTTGCGGGCCCGAGGCCGGCCGCCGGTGGACGGATAGATCATCACCGTCTCCTGTATCGAAGCGAGCGTTGCCAACAGCTCGCGAACGCTCATCTTGTAGCCGGCGCGCACCGCCTCGCGACGCATGAGCTGCGCGATCGCCAGCGCCAGCACGCAGTAGAAGACGTGCACCTTGATCTTCTGATCGGTCCAGTGAT
>JBOGXF010000015.1:0-4304 GCA_050694275.1 Actinomycetota bacterium
AAGTTCCGACCTGCACGAATGGCGTAACGATTTGGGCACTGTCTCAACCAGGGACTCGGCGAAATTGCAATACGAGTAAAGATGCTCGTTACCCGCGGAAGGACGGAAAGACCCTAGGACCTTTACTGCAGCTTGATATTGGAGTTTGGGGCAGTTTGCGTAGGATAGGCGGGAGACTTTGAAGCCCGGACTCCGGTTCGGGTGGAGTCACCCTTGAAATACCGCCCTGATTGTTCCGAGCTTCTAACCCGGGTCCGTTATCCGGATCGGGAACAGTGTCAGGTGGGCAGTTTCACTGGGGCGGTGACCTCCTAAACTGTAACGGAGGTGTTCAAAGGTTCCCTCATCCTGGTCGGCCATCAGGAGTTGAGTGCAAACGCACAAGGGAGCTTGACTGCGAGACCTACAAGTCGAGCAGGTGCGAAAGCAGGAGTTAGTGATCCGGCGGCTCCTCGTGGTAGGGCCGTCGCTCATCGGCTAAAAGGTACCCTAGGGATAACAGGCTGATCGTGCCCAAGAGTCCATATCGACGGCACGGTTTGGCACCTCAACTATTGGGGTGAGACGGAAGAGATTCCGTTCTTAGCACCGGCTTATAACGGCGAAGCCCTCTTCGAGCGTTCTTTTCTGAAATGAGCACCTCCAGGGTGCTCAAACCAGATGAGAATGGAGAAAGGGTGACGTCGTGGGAAGTCTGCGGAAGCGTCGGCCACTTTGAGCAAGCTCCGCATGACCCCGTAACGACTGAGGTCGAAAAGACCGAGGTGGTGTACCTGCCAGACGGCAAACTTATGTGCGCCACAACACGCCGGTCCCTCGCCTGTGGCCAGGCAGGGTGAAGACATAGTCTGCGCCACCGGAAACGGTGGATGAACGTGCGATGTCGGCTCATCGCATCCTGGGGCTGGAGCAGGTCCCAAGGGTTGGGCTGTTCGCCCATTAAAGCGGTACGCGAGCTGGGTTTAGAACGTCAGACATGGCGTCCCCGGAGAGCAATCTCCGGGTGCCCACCGGCTTATATCGGTGAACCCCTAACGTGTCACACCTCATCGCTAGTGTGTGATGTATGAGGGCAATACCGAGGAAAGGCCAACTGACACAGTTTCAAGCGTCCTACCTAGCGGGATTCCTCGACGGCGATGGAAGTATCCACTTCCAGCTCGTGAGGCAGAAGGAGTACAAGTTTGGGTTCTACATCCGAGCGAGTCTTTCTCTAACTCAGAGCACGCAGGACAGGAGTGGCCTCGAGCAGATTCAGCGATGGATCGGCGGAGGCTACCTCCGAGATCGGGGCACAGGGATGAGCGACCTTGTCATCACCAGTCGCCCTTTACTGATCTCAGTCCTAGAGGCCGTGAAACCATTCGTCATCTTCAAAAAGAAGCAAGTGCAGGCCGCACTCGAGCTTCTGCCGAAGATCAGACCGCGGATGGACCCCGAGGAATTCTTAACGCTAGCGGAGGAAGCTGATTCGTTCGCATCCCTAAACCATTCGAAATCGAAGCGAATCTTCGCCGCAGATGTAGAGCAGCATCTGCGTGGCATGGGATTGTTGGCCCCCGTAACGACTTCTCTGGAAGCTCAACAGAGAGATGGGATACCGGTGACTTAGTCAAATTTATGGATCCCATAACACGCCGGCCCCTCGAAAGAGGGTGGAGATATAGTCTGCGCCGCTGGAAACAGCGGATCAACGTGCGTGAGACAGTTCGGTCCCTATCCTCCGCGGGCGTAGGAGACTTGAGAGAAGCTGTCCCTAGTACGAGAGGACCGGGACGGACGCACCTCTAGTGTGACAGTTGTCGTGCCAACGGCAGGCTGTTTAGCTACGTGCGGAAGGGATAAGCGCTGAAGGCATCTAAGTGCGAAGCCCATCTCGAGATGAGGTCTCCCACCGGGTTAACCGGGTAAGGCCCCTTGCTAGACGACAAGGTTGATAGGCCGGAGGTGTAAGCACAGCAATGTGTTCAGCCGACCGGTACTAATAGGCCGAGGGCTTGGTTTTCGCTCGCGCTCGCTCTGGAGGGTTCAGGGTTCGTCCCTGGGCAGCTTTGACAAACGAATACAGGTTTCCGGTGGCCATAGCGGAGGGGGAACACCTGGTCCCATTCCGAACCCAGCAGTTAAGCCTTCCAGCGCCGATGGTACTGCCCGGGAGACTGGGTGGGAGAGTAGGTCGCCGCCGGGATTTATCTCACGGGAGCCGCTTTCGGGCGGCTCCTTGTGCGTGCGGCGGGTAGGGTCCAAACATGCCCGATCGCACGCCTTCGCCGCGACGGCGCCAGCCTCGCAACCGGCCCCCCAAAACCGATCGACGGCGCGCGCCCAAAGGCAGAGAGCGACCGTCCTTCCATCTCACCGACGAGATCACCCGCGAGCTGCGCGCGACCGCCCGGCCCGGCAAGGGCGAGATCCTCGTCAAGGTGTTCGCCGACGCGGCGGCGGCATTCGCGGAAGGGGATTACGGCGAGGCGATCCGCCTCGGGGAGCAAGCGAAGCACATGGCCCTGCGTTCGGTGGTGTCGAGAGAGCTGCTCGGGCTCGCTTACTACCGCGTCGGCAAGTGGAAAGAGGCCGCCCGGGAGCTGTCCGCGTTCCGGCGCATCTCCGGCTCGACGGAACAGAACCCGGTCATCGCCGATTGCTACCGCGCGACCGCCAAGCCGGAGAAGGCGCTCGAGTACTGCAACGAGATCCGTCAAGGCGACGTCGATGCACCCGTCTACTACGAGGCTCAGATCGTGGCCGCCGGCGCGCTCGCCGATATGAACCGGCTCGATGACGCGATCGACCGGCTCGAGGTTCTGGAGCTCAGCCCCGGCGTCGCGGGGGAGCATCACCTGCGGGCATGGTACGCGCTCGGCGATCTGCTCGAGCGGCGGGGACGGTTCACCCAGGCCCGCAAATGGTTCGAGGGAGTGGAAGCGGCCGACCCCGAGCTCACCGACGCGTCCGAGCGCGCCGCGCGACTGCGAGGTGAGAGGGGAGCGGGCTGACGACTGGGGCTCTACTGGATCTGGGTCTCGCACTCGGTGAAGACATCGATGCCGGGCCCCCCGATGCAGACGTCGTTCCCCGCGCCGCCAGAGATGACGTCGTCGCCCCCGCCGCCCAGAATACAGTCGTCACCCCCGAGTCCGTCGATCGTGTCGCCCACCGCGCTGCCGAGGATCAGGTCGTTGCCCGAGGTCCCGGTCACGAGAACGCTTCCCGATACGGTCTCGGTGAGGTCGAGAGCTGCGCACTCGGGTGGTTTGAGGTCGTTGGGGCCGATCGGACGATCGGAGACCGATGCGCGCGACGTCGGGACCCAGTTGGTCGCGGTCAGCGCGGCGATGAGGTTGGCGGCGATCAGCAACGCAATGCCCGTGACGCCTACCCGTGCCGCGGGGTGAGTCGTCACCGACTGTTCCCGCGCCCCGGCCCGGTGGGAGATGAAGAGCGTTTCGTGCCCCCCGGCTTCTTTCCGTTTGAGTGAAGCACGTAGGCGTAGACCTGGCCTCCGTACTCGACGAAGTACGAGTGCGCGTCTTGATCATGAAGGATGACCCGCTCGTATCTGTGTGCGAGCTTGACGAGACTGTGGAAGTCGCCGATTTGCACGAGCTCGCTCTTGCTCGTCTTGCGCATCGCCTTGACGGGAACGAGGAGGTCGCTGTGCTCCATTCTGATCCGCTCGCTCTCGTCCGGCGCGAAACGCCGACCGTTGAGGGCGACGAAACCCGTCGCCCCAATCGACAGCAGTAACCCGAGGGCGAAGATGATACGGGCGTTAGCGACACTCAGGTCGAACAGTCCCAGCGAGAACCTGTTCGGCACCTGCCGAGTTACCGTGACCGAATCCTTCTCGGACGGGTTGAATGGGTCGGCTGTCGTGCCATCTGCCGGGTCACCGGTCGCCAGCGGGTAGATCCTGAACGGATCGATCTGGAAAGTCATCCCGGGCGAAAAGTCTTCTTCTATTTCCTTGCCGGAGAGGGTGCCGGCGAGCCGCACGCGAGGAACCAGCGCGAGCGTGTAGCGGTCTTCGACGAGGCCGGTGCCGGCCTGGAGGCCCTTGATCATCCGGTCCACGTGGCTCAGGTTCAACTTGCCGCTCGCCGACGCGACGGGACCCTCAAAGGGCGCGGGGCCGTCGAGCCGAATGGTCCGGCGCCAGCCGGTTGAGTCGCCCAAGACCGCGTCGAGCGATGTCGTGCCCGCCAAAGCGTGGGGACCTGGGGCGTCGAACCGGTAGTCGAACGTTACTTCCAGCTCGTCGACGAGGCGCAGATAGATGGGCTCGCCCGTGGTGAGGCGGTTCG
>JBOGXF010000016.1:0-18903 GCA_050694275.1 Actinomycetota bacterium
GCCGTCGCTCTCGCTCTCAACACGCGACCTCGAAAGACCCTTGGCTGGTTGACTCCCGCCGAGGCCTTAGCGGATCTCTTACAATCGGCTTAACACGGCAGTGTTGCTTCGACCCCTTGAACCCAAGGGTGGTCACCGAGGATGCGTCGGGCCTCGAGCAGTATGCGGGCCGCGCCGCCGGCGGCGAACGGCGTCGCCGCAGAGGTCCCTCCGCCGACGTTCTCCTCGGATTTGGCGGTCTCGTCGTGATGCGCAGCCCATGAGTCGCACGAGTCCGACACGACATGGGGCGGAAATCCCGGCCATGTGTTGACGAACCCCGAGTCGTGTCCTCCGACCATGATCGCCGAGGGGGTGAGGTGCGGGGCGAGCGGGGTCGGGTGCCCGACGACCCCGAAGCGGAACAGCGCGCCGTTGCCCGACCCCCAGAAAGCAAGGTGACGCCGGGACACTTTCTCGATCGCCTTCACGAGCCGGGGATTCGACCCCAAGAGGCCGGCCCTACCGGTCGGCTCCCACACCGGAACGATCGGGCCCCACGAGTTGGACTGGGCGTCGATCCACCCGGCGTGGCGCGCCGCCCACTCGATCGCCTGCACCGCCGGCTCGGTCGAGCCTTCGGGCGACAACAAATTGACCGATGTGGGGAACTGGACCGAGACGATCCGGCAGTCGTGGCACGCGCCGTACTCGATCGACGCGGCGCGCGACGCGACCATGGTCCCGTGCCCGTCCGGATCGAGAATGCGACCCTCAGCCGAGGGTTCTGGCGCCGCGCAGTTGAGCTCCTCAGGCTCTTCGAACGTGGTTGCCCCGACGATCTTCGTCCCCGGGAACCAGTAGAGCTTGCCGGGCTCAACCTTGGACCACACGCGCTCGCAGTCGGCGCGGACCGCGTCCCAGTACTTCTCCTGGTCGAGCGTGAGCCGGAGGGCGATCGCAGCCTTCGGGTAGCCCGGGATGTAGGTCGAGGGGTGTCTTCGCGCCTGCGGCGTGTCGTCTCGGAAGGTGGCGTGGTAGGGGTTGATGCCGGTGTCGACGAAGGCGATGACCGCGTTGACGCCGTCGGCCTTGGCGAAATCCCGGCCCGGGGCCGAAAAGGCCGCGGACTGGCCCAGCGCGATCATCGTCGTGACCAGCACGCCCGCGACAGCTTTCAGCGTTCTGCTGCGTCCCACCCTCGCCACCGCCTCCTCAGTCTTTACACGACCCTCATCTCACCCGCCGCGCGGTCTCTCGGTGGGTGATTCGACGCCCGGGGGCCGCCTTCCTTCGGCCCCCCGGCTCTTCGACCGGACGAGTCAGTCGATGCGTTGGATCGTGACATGCGGGCCCGCCCGCTCGACCAACCAGACTCCCCCGCCCACTTCGAACGTACGCGTCCGGCCGTGCTCGTTCAGGAGGTAGATGCGGTTGTCCGCCCCTTCTGGGAAGAAGAACACCCGTCCCTCTCGATAGTTCGAGTCGCGAGTCGGACCGATGACGGACGCGCCGACCGATTGATGTATGGACCAGTCCCGTTCGTACCCCGAGCCGATGCTTTCGAGCAGGTATCCGCCGGGCATGATCCGCGGCGTGACGATAATCATCGAATCGCCGAAGTCGATCTTCGGGTGGTACTTCGCTTGTCTTGGTGCTGAAACGCCCACGCCGACGAACATCCCGGATCCCCCCGGCGGGACCGGGAGCCTGAAGGGCGCTCCCCTCACCGGCTTGTCACCGTTCCGGTTATCGATGTCGCCGCCTTCGGAGATCACGGCCATCGCCGTGTCCATCTCGTAGTGAGGATCGTGGAAGAAGCTCGGCCCGGTGTCGGTGCCGTTTGGCTCGAAGCCGGGTGCGAAGTTCTCGTCCTGGACCGTCCATCCGGTGGCGACTCCTTCGTTCCAGTCGATGGCAAGCCGGCCGCGATCGTTGGCGGGAGGCCCTTTGCGACTGGAGCGCATCGCGCCGAGGGTCATTCCCACGGTAAACGTCGCCGAGTCCCCATCCCACAGCGTCCCCGCCAGTGGATACGGCATGGTGGGGCCGAAGACATCGAACGGACCGACGGTTGCGATCCCAATCTCGATACCCGCCAGCCTTCTCTTCTTGGTGAGCTTGAAAGCGATCGTGGGGAGGACCTTGGGCCCGACGATTCCGTTGAAGGAGAAACTGTAGGACGCGCCTCCGGCGTTGGCCAGCCCAAGCGATCCCGGCGCGAGGTCATTGACTTCGAACAGCTTCGTCTCAGAGACGTGTCCGGAGACGGTTCCCTGGTAGGCGCCTTTGGCCCGGTACGAGGTCGCGACGGTCCACGCGTGCGGGAGCCTCCCGTCACCCCGCGCCCCGTACGCCTTTGACACGTCCAAGCCGGGGGGTCCGTAGCCGGGATCGACCAGTTGCCCAAGCGAGAGGACCGAGCTCCTGGTCGAAGACGAGCCCGCCCCGATAGAGCCGCCGAAGTAGTCGAGCAAGCGCCCCGCGGAGGCCGCGCGGGTGACCGTCATCTCAGGATGAAAGGTCCCGGCGAAGCCGGGTTGGGCGTTGGGCGCAAATGCGACGGAGAACGTGTAGGCGTCGGGTTTCGCATCTCTCACGTGCCACGTCACGCTGCGTCCCTCGACCTTTCCCTCTCCCGACGCGGTCCCCTCGACAGGGCGCGGGTCAACCTCGGGCTTACGACGGGCACGCATCTGGACAGAGATGTCGCCTCGCTCCCGGAGTCGCACGTACAGGGTGTGTAGCTGCTGGGGCGCGCTCGCTCGCGCGGTCTCGACGCGCGGAGCGTCGGCGGGCATGGTCTCGGCGGTCCGCCGCGCGTCGAATCCGAGAAACGCGGAACTCAGCGTTCCCGTTGAGAACGTGTTGTTGGTCTCGCAGCCGCGCGACCTGACGTCGACCCGATCGTCGCCGGCGACGCACGCGCCGCGCGTCTCGAAGCGCGCTCGGTGCAGTCCGTCGAGATAGATCATCCGGTTGAGCCGAACCGACACCTCGACGGCCGCCCTGCTCGCTCAGGCCGCCGGCCCGGGGAGGGTGGCCAGAACCAGGGCGTGGGCGGCAACAAGGCCGAGCACCATCCGCGCAGTCCGAGAGCCGAGTCCCCCCATCACGAGATGGGTTCGCCGCCCGCCCCTTCGTTCCTCGCCCGACGCAGTCGTACAGACGGTAGCGCTGCGCATGGGACCGCCCGAGAATCGCGAGGTGGGCGACATTGGCCGCACATAGCGGGGAAAATGTTGCCCACCTCGACGCCGCGCCTTGCCGTCGACGTGAGCGGGAGGTATGAATGCCCCGTGCGGCGATCCGAGGTGTCGGGCTTACTCGTCCTGCTCATGGCCGGGGTGATCGCCGCGGCCTCCCTCATGGGGCTCACGCTCCTGCCCCTGCTCATGTTTCTCGGCGGGGCCCTCGCCGTCCTCGGCGCGCTCGACGCCGCGCTGCATTCCGACTCCTCGTGGAAGGCCGCCGATCAGAACAAAGTCGTCTGGGTCGGCTTCCAACTCGTCGGGCTTGCCATCTTTCTCATCCCGGGATTCGTGGCGGCGATCGCGTACTTCACACTGGTGCGCCCCAAACTCAGCTCCCGCTCCCCGGTGGCTTGAAGCGGCAGCAAGCTATCCCTGACGATGTGACTCGACCCCACTGTTCGATGACGCCTTGCGGCGGGGCCTCCACTGCCCCGTGATCTGGGTAACGATCACGTAGTGAACGAAGAGCCCGATGCCCCAGCCCCACAGGACGTGCACGAACCACAGGGGATGTCCGTCGTCCAGGAGGGCCTCGACGGCCCATAGCGCGGCCAGGACCAGGTTCACGATCAGATAGATCCGCAGGTGGATCCCGAAGCGCTTCCACACCCCCCTGCGCCGGCGTCCCCGTCGCTCTGACTTCTCGCGCTCGACTGCTCGCTCGAATGGATCGCTCATGGCCTCGCCTCCTCGCCTGTCGCCTGTTCGGTCACCGCCGACTCTTCGATGTCGTCCAGCGTGCGATTGAGGACCCGCTCGAGCGCGTCGGGCTCGAGGCGGCCCGCAAGTCCGCGGACACGAGCTGCGAATCGCTCGATGGCCGCCTCGACCGTCCCTCTCTGCCCCACGCGCACCCCGGTTCGGAGCTCGAGGGCCGCGAGCGCGTCCCCTCGCTTCTCCAGCGCCTGCTCTCCCGCCCGCGTCAACCGGTAGACGCGTGGCCCGTCGTCGCCTCGGGGGGTGATGAGCCCCTCGGCTTCGAGGGCCTCCACGGCGGGATAGACGCTCCCCGGAGACGGCCGATAGTGAGAGGCAAAGAGGCGCCCAAGCTCGGCCATCAGGTCGTAGCCGTGCATCGGGCGTTCCCCCAGCAGGGCGACCAGCACCAAGGGAAGCTCCCCGTGTCTGAAGAATCGCCGTCCCATCCAGCCCTCCTTACGAACCTCTTACGAAATCTATTACGAAACTCTTACGGAGTCAACCCGGAAATCTGCGGGTTCCCCAAGGCTGGTAAGCAGAGTGAGCGGAAGGCCAAGAATCCGCTGGAGCCCCTGGGGAAGGAGGGGCCATGGAGCGAAAAAACGGTGTCGGCAAACAGACCGTGGGAGCGCATCGTCGGCTATTCGCGGGCGGTGCGCGTCGGCGACGTGGTGGAGGTAAGCGGAACGGCCGCGGCGGGGTCGGACGGCACGGTGATTGCCCCCGGGGACGTGTACGGCCAGACCAAGGAGGCGCTGGGCATCATCGGAGAAGCTCTCAAGGAGCTCGGCGCGGGCTTTCACGACGTCACCCGAACGCGGGTGTTCCTGACCGATATCTCCGCGTGGGAGGAAGCCGGACGAGCGCACGGAGAGGTCTTCGCCGACATCCGGCCGGCCAACATCTTCGCGGGAGTGACCGGGTTCGTGGACCCCGACATCCTGGTCGAGGTAGAGGTCAGCGCCGTGGTCGGTTCGTGACTGCGTTCTCGATCTAGCTCTTTGGGCCAATAACCACAACCCAGGTGGTTAACGGCCAAAAGAGCAGTAGCGCGAGGCTAGGTAGGCCCGGTTGTTCCTCGTTCGTTCTTTTTCGATGCCTTGTCGCCGACGCGCTTCAGTGCATCCCACGCGTCCGTGTCGTCCCATGAGCGCCTGAAGCCGCCCCGCGCTCGGATCACGAGGACCGCCACGACTATCACCAGCAAGACGAGCAAGGCGACCTGCATGACACGACCACCTTAGTACTCCATTTCATAAATACGCTCACGAATTCCAGCGTTGCGACCGCCCGGAGAGAGCAACAGACGTTCGATAAGTGTCACACCCTCCCCCTACGGTGCTCTCATGGCCGAGACCGTGCGCCGCGCAGCCCGCATCACCCTGCGGGCGACCCCCGCCCAGAAGAGGCGCTGCTTTGGCCTCATGGTTGCCGCCGGCGACATCTGGGCCATGGCGATCGACTGCAACGCCGCATTGCGCCGCTGGGGGTGCAGGATGGTCGTTGACTTTCCCTCCTTGTGCCGGGAGCTCACCGGGATGGGGTTCGGGGAGCTTTCGCGGATGTGCCAAGAAGACATCTTGAAGCGCTACTCGGCCGCCTGGGTAAGCAGGGCGAGACGGTGGGGTTCCCCCGGCGCAAGCGCCGGCTGTTCCCGGTCCGCTTCAGAAAGGGCGCGTTCGCAGTCGACGGCAGGAGGGTCCGGCTGTCCACGGCGCGGGGATGCCCGCCGTTGCAGGTCCGGCTCGCACGCCCCATCCCCTATCCGGTCGAGGCGCTGAGGTCGGTAACCCTTGTCTTTGATGCCGGAAAGCTCTGTCTTGACGTCACCGCCGAGATCCCGGTGACCCCCGCCGCAGTCCTCGACCCCGAAAAGGTTGCAGGAGTCGACATCGGGATCATCCATCTCTTCGCCGCGGCGTGCGAAGGAGAAGGCCTACTCGTGTCGGGGCGGGCGCTGAGAGCCGAGGAGCGCCTCCATCTCGAGGATACCAAGGCACGCCAGAAGAAGATGACGCCCAAGGCCCCGGCCCGCGGCCGGCGCGGGTCGCGCCGCTACAGACGGCTGCGGGCATCCCAGAGAAAGGCCGAGGCCCGCCACAGAAGGCGCACCAGACAGGCGCAGCACCAAGCCGCCAAGGAGCTTCTTTCCTGGGCGGTGTCCCGCGGGATCGGGACCCTCGTCGTCGGCGATCTCACGGGGGTCACGGCCACGGACGCCGGACGCCACCACAACCTCAGGCTGCGGCAATGGCGGCGGACCCATCTCGTGTCCTGTCTCCAAGACAAGGCCGAACGGGCCGGGGTTGCGATCAAGATGGTCAACGAGCGGGGATCGTCGTCGACCTGTCCCCGCTGTGGCGAACCCTGCCCGAAGCCGACTGGGCGCAACTTCTCCTGTCGTTCTTGTAGCTATCTGGGCCACCGCGACCTCGTCGGTGCCCGCAACATCGCCGCCAGAGGCGGCGGGCAGACGAGCGATTCCTTGCTCGTCACGCACCGTCGGGCGGGAGCTTCTCCCGCACGGCGTGACCGGCGGCGGCACCTTTTCGATGCCCGCCGCCGGTCTTGCTTGGCTCCGAGCCACCCAGTGGATGGGTGTCGCTCGTGGGGGGAGACCCCTACGAGGATCCCAAGTGCGGGCTGACAATACGTCGCCGTATTTATGGGAAGGAGCACTTAGTCGAACGGCTTCCAGCGGGCCGAGCGGCCCAAGAACCCGGGCAGGAGGGGGCCGCGACATCTCGAATGCTTGGACTATGGAGCGTGCGGTCGCGAGTCGTCTCATGCTTGCTCTCCTGGTGGGGCTCGGCATTCTGGCGCCGGCTCAGGCCTCGGCCACCGCTTTCGCGTGCACCCCCGATCAATACGTCGACAGCTTCGACCTCGTCGCCAAGGCGCGGCGCGACGTCTACAGGATCGGCGAGACCGCGCTGGTCGACGTATATGTCACCGACAGCTTCACCGGCGAGCCGCAGGAAGACGTCGACGCGGGCGTCTTCGTCGAGGGAAAGGGTGACCGAGCCGTCCTCGATGTATCCAAGACCGATGAAAGGGGACACGTCCTTCTACGCCTGCGGCTCAAGCGGTCGCATGTCGAACCCGGATGGGCGCGCGCCTGGGCCGCCGCGTGGGAGTCCATCAACACCCCGGTCTACTGCACGGGACGCTACGGATATCGCGAGTACCCGAAGCTGTTTCGCATCCGCCGTTAACCCGGCCCGGCTATGTCAGGCCCCGGCCCTCTTTTGGGCTCGGCCCCTACTTCTTGCCGGGGACGAAGTCGAGGCCTCCGACCTGCCGCACGAACGCCGGTTTGGACACCGCGCTCTCGGGCTTGAACTCGGTGTCCGAGTAAGCGATGACGAAGTCGCCGCCGGCCGTGATCGAGTTGGTGTGGTAGTCGCCGAGCCGGCGGTCGGTCCCCGGCACCTGACAGATCGTGCCGCTTGAGCAGATCGTTCCCCGGTGGAACGGTTTCTTAGTCGCGACGGCGACCTGCCACGCGGGTGGGCGCGAGTCACCGCACCTGTCGCGCCAGCCGTGGCCGGTTCGGGTCTGAGCGGCCACGACGCGGTAGTTGGCGTCGGTCTCCTCGGTGTCGGGAACCGGTCGATCGGCCTGGAACCACGACACGCCGACGCGCCCGTTCGCGCCGGCCGAAATCCACGGCCACAGCACGGTGTTCGGCGCGGCGTCGTGGATTACCTGGGTCGTCCACTTACGTCCGCCATCGGTCGAATAGGAAACGCGCACCTGGGTCTCAGTGTTCGACACGAGGTACGCGTTACCGGCCGCATCGAGCGCCATGTTGTTGAGAAAGCCGTGGGCGTGCGGAGTGCCCCCGGGCACGGCCGCGTCGATGCGCTCGAAGTCGTCATCGCGTGCCCCCGGATAGACCGCGACGCCTCCCTCTCCGGTCGGGAAGTACAGGCGTCCGGTCTTCTTGTCGACCTCGATCTTGGACGGTGGTCCACCGCCCGGGAGCTGCACGGGAGTCGCGAGGTTGAAGGTGAGCCCGCCGTTCGTCGATTTCCACAGCCGGCGCCCACCGGGAATCTGGTTGCCGTTCATGTAGACGACGTCCTCCTCGTCGGCGGCGAGCCACTCCCTGTCGGTCATGATCGTGCCGAACGGATGCCCAACCCACGTGCGCCCCGCGTCCGACGACTTGGCGACGTACACGTTGGCGAGGTTTATGCCCGCGGTGTAGACGTTGCCGGCCTTGTCGACGGCGAAGTCGGGGTCGGAGAAGCCCGACACGGTGGCGTGGGGCCCGACGCCGGTCCCGGCGAGCCCGACATAGGCCCATGTCTTGCCGTTGTCCTCCGAGCGCCACACATAGGTGACCCCGGTATACGGCAGCAAGTAATCGGGATCCGGCATGTTGTCCCGCTTGAACAGCGTCGTCGACGCGTGCGCTGCATACAGAAGCGTGCCGTCGGCCAGCCCCTCGACGCTCGGCTCTCCTCCGGCGCGCACCTCATCGATGATGAGCGGCTTGCCGAAGCGAAGGCGGGGCATGTGGAGAGGCCCTCCGCAGCGGGGGGCGGCCCCGGCGGTGTCGGTCGACGCGACCGGCAGCACCGGCAGTAAGAACAGCAGCGCGAGGACGGAGCGTGCCAGCGACATCAGCATCCCCTTCTGTCGAGACTCCCGCTACAAGAGGATTTCGTCGCCGCCCGCCGACGTCCTGCGCATTCCCGATTCTCATGTGTGGGGATCTAGCAGAGCCTTGGGCTCACTCGCACAAGTCGTCCAATGCCTTGATGCCGAGCCTGCTCAAGGGGCCTACGACCCTTCCGTTAGCGAGAGCAACCAGAGCAACGCTTGCCTCGCGATTGAACCCAGCAAAGCCACTGAAGCCGCCGGTTGCGCCGCCATGCCAAATTAGAGTCCGGCCCTTTCTGGTCGTGATGAGCCAGCCCAAACCGATTGCGAGACGATTCTTTTTGATGTCGGCCCTCGGCCGCTGTACCTCTTCCAGCGCCGCGGGTAGGACTGAAGGCTGTGTATCAAGGTGAGCGCGCAAGTAGGTCAGCATGTCCGCCACCGATGAATGCAGGCCACCAGCGGGTGTAGATGAAGCGAGGTTCCATGGCGGGACGGGTTTTCCAACCTTTCGATGACCTTGCACGGAACGCTCCGCTTGATTGGGCGGCGGCTCGACCCACGTGCTGCTCAAACTCAATGGTTCACAGATTCGCTTTGCGATGAGCCGTTCGTACGATTGACCCCCCGTCTGGGCAAGGGCGTATCCGAGTGCTGCGAACCCGAGGTTCGAGTAGCGGACCTTCTCCCCCATTCTTCTTTTGACCCGGGTCCGGCTCAAAGCCTCTTCGAGACGCGTGAAGGTGTAACGGGCGTAGGGATCGGAGCGATGACGTAGGGCCTCCCACAAAAGATCACGGGGAATACGACTGAGTCGTGCGGTGTGAGTTTCCAGATGGAGCAGTGTGATTTCCCGGCCTCCTACTCCTCTCGGGATCGTTGGGGGGCCTCATCCTTCCTGTCGTCGGGTGGGTGATCGGAGCGGTGCTCCTCTGGATATCGCACACGTGGACGCTCCGCGACAGACTCATCGGAACCTTCGTCGTTCCAGGTGGGCTCGCGTTTCCTGCGTATCTCTTCATTTTCGCTCCCGTCGGCGTTACCGCGTGCACGATCCTCGAGCAGCCCGATGGCGGTGAAATCGGCACATGCGCGACGCAACCGCACGAAGCCGCGCGTCGTAGATTCAATTGATGGGCGAGGCGGGACGGGACTGGTATCGAACGTTCTTCGGTGACACTTGGAACCTCAGGGTCGCCCTCCCGATCCCCGAGGAGCAGACTCGCGAAGAGGTTGACTTCATCATCAACACACTGAAGTTGGAGGAGGGCGCCCGCGTCCTCGATCTCGCCTGCGGGCATGGACGTCACAGCCTCGAGCTCGCCCGGCGAGGTTTCTCAATGGTGGGTGTCGACCTGAGCGAGGAGCCACTCCGAATCGCGCGCCGAAACGCTGAGCGCGCGGGAGTGACCGTCGACTACCGTCTCGCCGACATGAGAGAGATCGACGTCCACGAGGACGTCGACGCCGTCATCAACATGTTCACCGCGTTTGGCTACCTCGAGAGCCAAGAAGAGGACCAGAGGGTCCTCGACAGGGTCGCCGCCGCGCTTCGGCCGGGGGGTCGTTTCCTGATCGACACGATCAATTTCCTGTGGTTGATTCGAAACTTCCGCCCCGACCGCTGGCACGATTACGACGACGGCACGGTGCTGCTGGAGTCACGCCGCTACGATCTGCCGACCGGACGCACGAGGTCACCTGGCGCTTCCTTCATCCGGATGGATCGACCGAAGAACTTCACTGGTCTCTCAGGCTGTACACGCTCGTGGAGCTTGCCGCCATGTTGGACCACGCCGGCCTTTCGGTCGAGCAGACTTTCGGCAGTACCGACGGCACCGAATACGGCATGGATACGCGTCGGATGATCGTCGTGGCGGCCAAGTAGTCTGGGGCGTCTCTTTTATTCGCCGTTGCCGCCGGGCTTAGGCGGGAGCGGGAAGCGCACGAAGTAGGGATGGCCGGGTACGATCACCGCGTCGATGATCCCGTAGGCCTTCGCCTCTTCCGCCGTCAGGAGCACGCCGCGCTCAAGCTCTGTCGTGACCCGCTCTTGTTCTGCTCCGGTGTGCCGGACGGCGATGTCGATCAACGATCGGCTCTGCCGACGAGCTTCCTCCACCTGCGCCTCGATGTCGCCAAACCCTTCAAGGCGCTCCTCGGGAAGCTTCATGAGGATCGATGCGTGCGGAAACGCCAACCTCTTTCCGTCACCTCCTGCCGCAAGGAGGAGCGCGGCCGTACCCTTCGCCTGCGACATGCAGATGGTGGCGACCGGAGCGGACAGCGTCTGCATGGTGTCATAGACCGCAAGAAACCCTGCAGCATCACCGCCCGGCGAGTTGATGTACAGCCGAATCTCGGAGCGCGGGTCCGCGGAGCTCAGAAGTAGCATCTGGCTGATCAGGCCGGCCGTCGCCGCGTCGTCCAAGGGCCCTCCCAGTAGCAGGATCCGCTGCGCGAGCAGTCGCTGTTCAAGAGCGTCGGTATCTTCGTCCTTCGGCCAAGACATCAACGGCCAATCCTCAGGTTCACTGCTCATAGGGCCCTCATCGTAGCCAGGCAAACGGGACCGCTAACGCACGACCTTGTTGCCATTAGCCACCGCAGCGGTGGTCAAACGCGACAAAGTAGGGCTCAGCGGTCGAGGAGGTCAAGCGAAAACGACGGGCGAATCAAGCCGTCATCTGAGATTTGGACTGATCGTCAGGCAGCCGGCGATCCGCTAACACAACCTGTCCCTAAGTGGCTCCGGGGAAAGGCTCCGCCGGAACCGCTGCCACGCTGGGAGCGTCTAACACATAGGCAATGAAACGCTCCCGGGTGCTCATCGTGGTCTTCATGTTCATCGCGGCGTGCACGGGCGACGATCCGGCCCGGCGCGACTCACCCCGATCTGCGGGCGCGGCATCGCCACGTCCGACGCCGACGTCTTCTCCGACTGGCCCCGGGACGTGCGCCTATGGACCGTGGGCGGAGCACTGCGCCGCGGCGGACTGGGCCCGGGCGGTCATCGCCGATGCGGGCTACCGGCTCGCCGGCGACACGGGGAGCGCGCTCGTCGGGCGTCATCGAGGCCTCGAGTTCCACTTCTGGGCATTCATCCCCGAGGCCTGGCAGAAGAAGCCGCTCAGACGTGCGCTTGCCGAGGAGAACTACAGGCCCCTGCACCGCTCACGGGTGTATTGCGATGGGGTCAGGTTCGCGTGGAGCGTTCACGGGTTGTACGTGTGGCTCGCAGCCTCGGTAGGTTCCCTAGACCAGATCGCCAACCGAGTCCTCGACGGCCTGCTCAGATCATCCAAGCGCACTCCGTACGAAGAAGAGGTTTGATCATCTTCTGAATCATTCCGCGAGCTTGCGCCGGCGTTCGATCTCCGCATCGGTCGGCTCATCGAATTCGAATGAACCTGTGACGATCTCGCCTGCCGGCTCGTACGTCGCGATCACGACTCCCGTCGTGGAGACTTTGCTGTCGACGAGCCTGAGCCCGGCCGGGATGGTGCCGTCTGAGAAAAGTCGCTTGCCGGACCCCACGACGAGGGGGAAGGTCCACAAGCGGTACTCGTCTATGAGGTTGTGTCGCAAGAGCGTTTGGATCAGGTTGCTGCTCCCGTGGACCTGGAGTTCCGGCCCCTCCTGTTTCTTGAGCGCCCCGACGCCTTCGCCCACATCTCCCTCGATCAGGACCGAGTTACTCCAGTCCAGCGAGCGCAGCGTCCTCGACGCGACGTATTTCGTGGCGTCGTTCAGTGGCTTGGCGGCAGGATCGTCGGTGGCGTAAGGCCAGTGCGCGGCGAAGATCTCGTACGTCTTTCGCCCGAGGAGGAGGTCGAAGGGCGTGCCCATCACCTCGCCCATGACCTGGAACATCTGATCGTCCCAGTAGTTGGCCGACCATCCGCCGTGGGCGAAGCCGCCGCTGGGATCCTCTTCGGGCCCTCCTGGGGCCTGCATGACCCCGTCGAGCGTCAAGAACGTGTTCACGGTGAGCTTTCTCATTTCGTGTCCTTTCCCCTCGATCCCGACCAGGCGCTCAACCCGCTCCGGAATGCCTACTCTCGCTCGTTAAGACGGTGCGTGGAGTAAAAACTCATCGAACGAACTTAGCCTGCGCAGACCAGCCGCGGCGGACGGGCGAGATGCTCCTAACGGCGGTCCGCCGCTTTCAGCCAGTACGCCATCCAATCGGCTCCCAGTTGCTCCCTGCCGGGCAGGCCCCCACGCCCGGTCGCCCACCACAGCACCGACCAAGGGTCGCCATCTTCAGGTGCTTCTGCGAAGAGGCGGGTGATGACCCGCCGACACAACTCCTGGGGCGGGTCGTAGGGGACGTCAAGACCCGCGGCGATGTCACCCGTGTGTACCAGCGCCTCGACGCACCCGAACGCCGCGAATGTTTCCTTGTCCCACATCCCACTGTGGTGGTAAGCGCGTACGTCGGCTGGGGCTGCCTCGATCACCTGAGCGAGCACCTCTCCCATCGCCTCTATTAGGTGAGCCAGGTGGCGGTTCGATGCGTCGGCGTGCGGAACGACATCGAACTTGAGCCACTCGCTGGCCCGCGCGCCAAGATGACCTGCGTAAAAGGCGAGCGCGTCGGCGATGTGCGCGGCCGTTGTTCGACAGTCCCACTGTAGAGGGCCGGCGCGGACCGCCCAGTCGCCGTCGGAAGCGCCCTCCAGGAATTCTCGCGACGCCCGAGCAGCGACACGCACTTCGTCTGGTCCGATCTGGGCCATACCCTCATCATCTCGCGCCGGCCGATTCAACGTTGCCGTCCGAATAGCGAGCGATGTACTCCCGTTCTCTTGCACAATGAAGATGTGGACTCAACCGGTGCGACTCCGAGATTCATGACCCGCGAAGAGATTGAGGATCTCCTTGGCCTTGAGGTCCCGGCACACCTGGCAACAATCGACCCCGACGGCTATCCGCGGATCACCCCGATCTGGTTCCTATGGGAGAACGGTGCCTTTTACATGACGAGCGTCGAGGACAAGATCCAGCTTCGCAATCTCCACCGCAACCCGGCCGCATCTGTCTCCGTCGACATCGAAAGCCCCGATTCTGGTAAGGGATACCGTTCCAATCGCCAAGTCAAGGCGAAGGGAGCCGTTCGGTTGTTCAAGGACGACGGTTCATGGACCAGACGGATAACCCTGAAGTACCTGTCCGGGCCGGAGGCCGAACGAATGGCGGACGCGAGGGCTGCGATGCTCCGGCTGGTGATCGAGCTACGCACCGACGACCTCGTCGGTCTCGCCGCCCACTGACAGACCCGCGAAGATCCTTGCGCTTAATCAACCTAAGATCCCAGTTGTGAAGCGCTCCATTGCCTACTCGATTTATGACCTTGCCGTCGTAGCAACCCTTCTTCTCCCCTTCCCAATCGCCATTTCCGCTTCTGCCGCGAGATCCAGCAAGGTCCTCGGCTACGTCATGGCACTCGTCGTTGTCTGGATTCTCACTAGCGTAACGGCCGGCTTCGCCCGAGTGAGTCCGGCGCAGTACATCCGCTCCTTCCACCAGCACCCCTGATTCTCGCTTCAAGCCTGTTTCTTTCCCGTCGTCGCCTCACGCTTTACACCGAAGGCGCGCCAGCGTCGGCCACGGCAGGTTGGAAGCAATTACGGGCGTCGGCCAATCGCTAGGAGGTGGGCGCTCGCACCGAGCAGGCTCGGCTCCCGCTCCACGCGCTCGATTACACCCAGCAACCGGTCGAGGCGCTCGGGATCGTCTAGCCGCTCCTGCAGATCTGGAACCAGCCACCCGGGTCCCTCGACCGCGAGAACCTCGACATCTTCAAAACCCGCCCCTGAGATCTCGGCTGCAAGCTCATCGGGAAGATGGAAGTACGCGGTGGTGAACCATCCCGGTCGGCGCGAGGGGTTGCGGTGCTGTCCCTCGCGAACGTCTCGTTCCACGATCTTCTCGAAGTACTCGTCGTCCAGGAACCCGCTCACCAATCCGTCATATGTGGAGGCGAAGCGCGAGATCGCCGCGACGACCGCAAGACCCCCCGGGTGGAGCACACGGTAGGTCTCCCGGAGCGCTTGCAACCGCTCGTCGCGCTCCGTCAAGTGATACAGGGGACCCAGCAACAGCACCGTGTCGCCGGAATCGTCCTCCCACGGCAGCTCGCGGGCGTCCCCCCACTCGACGCTCGCCAGCGGCGCGTCCGCCCGTCTCGATGCCTCCCGCGCCAGAAGTACATGGCGCTCGACCCGGCTCCAAGAGATGAACCTCATAACCCTGATCTGCGAGCGGCAGCGCGTACACGCCTGTCCCGCCGCCAACGTCGTAGATCACCGAGGGCGGAGGCGGCAGGTAGCGGTTGAGGATCTCAAGGGTTCGGAGGAATTCGAGCCGTCCGTGACCGCGAGTCAGTCGTTCCTCCTCGCGCTCCTCGCGCTCGTAGTGCTCTTCCAGACGCCCATCCAGATGCCGCCGGTCCTCGGCCATCCGACACTCTTATCGCACTTGCCGCCCAGGGCGCGAGACTTGATCCATGCGACGTCCAGGCGCCGACGCCCTCGTCTTCCAGAGTCTCTGGACTACGGGCGAGCCTGTGCCCCTCGACCACCTAACCCGTGCGGAGGTGGCGGGACCGATGTGGGTTCGGCAGCAGGGCGAGAATGTCGCCACAGACAAAGACGGCAACATCATCGGGTTCCGCGGCCTCAGCGTCCAACCGACGGATCATCGGCTCGAACTCCCCGAGAGGACGCTGTGGACCTGGTGCGCCTTCGACGCGGTGGGGATCATGGCTGCATTCGAAGCAAGCGGTCGGATCGTCTCGGCCGACCCCCTGAGCGGCACCCCGATCAAGATTGATTTTCAGCGTGGCCAACCGACGACGAACGATCTCGTCGTCTTCTTCGCCGACGCACCCTCAGGCGGTGTCGACCGTACCGACTGGTGTCCTCTGGTCAACTTCTTCGAAAACGCCGAGGCGGCAAATCAGTGGGCAACCGAGCGAGGCCGCTCCGGGGAGCCTGTATCCCTCATCGACGCGACTCGCCAGGGCGCAGCCTTTTGGCGACCGCTCGCAGAAGCAGACCCAGGGCTCTAGAGAGAATCCCCGTCTTGCTTAACTACCCACCGTCGCAGTTGTCCTCGACGAACCGATCGAAACGCTTTCCAGCCTCCTGTATCTCTTCGGACGCGGCCGCGTTCGCGTTGCCCGCCCGAAACTCCCGGGCGGATGCCGCAAGAATCTCCGAATCGTCTCTGATGTCCTCGGCCGCCGCCTCCACAAGGCGGTCGAGCTCATCGTCGGTCGGGTGTCTCTCCAATCGGTCGAGAGCGATGGCCTGATCGCAGAACGCGCCGAGATCCCCGGATCCTGATGTTCCATCGCCGCCGCCACATCCCACCGCCGCGAGCGCGACGATCGCGGCTATTACGCGAGCACGGATTCTTGAAGGCCCGACTATGAGTCCGAACATGGCCAGCCGATCTCGCTGCATCTGATTCACTCGATGAATGAAACAGCCAATCCGCCGGCGTCCCTGCGAGCCTTGTCCGTGGCCGACGGTAAGTCTGACAAGACCTTGAAGCGCGCGCTCTCCAGATCGATGCCGGGAACGGCGCCGTCGCCTACACCCAGTCGTTCCAACAGCTGCTTTGTGACGAGTGTTGTTCCTGGACTAGCGGACTCCTGCACACGTGCGGTTTCATTCACCTCGTCCCCGAGGGCAGTCACATCCAAACGCCCCCCGGGCACGAGTTGGCCCATATAGAGACTTCCTCCCCAGTGCAGTCCGACCTTCATCAAGCACTCGCTGTCCACGGTCTCGCGGAACACCTGTCTCGATATCTCGTGAATCGCACGGGCCGCTTGGATCGCAGCTGCGGCAGCGCGTGACGGCGAGCCGAGATCTGTCGCAAGAAAAAACGCTGATGCCCCATCACCCGCGTGCTTGCCGACGATCCCACGCTCGGCGGCGATCGCGGCATCGATCCCGGTCCACAGCCGGCGAACCATCTTGAAGTAAACGGCACTGGAAAGTTCGCGCGACAACCGACCAGACTCATGGAGGTCGCAGAACAAGACTGCCGCTTCCTGGGGCTGGGGATCCACGAGCCGGGCCATCCTCTCGTGCATCTGTTGATCACCTCGAACGAGCAACGACATCAGGTTGGGATTCACGTCTATGAAGAAGATTAAGAGCATGCCGACGGGAACCGCCGCGTCGTCGTTGATCCGAATCGCGCAGAAGTTGACCCGGTAGGTGGGTAGCTCCGGGTCGCGTGGGTCCCGGTACTCGAACGAGCTCGACCACACCAGTGGGACCGTCGCGGCGGGCCGGACCTCATCGATGAGAGAGGAAAAGGGCTCGCCTAGCAGCTCACCTACGTCGAGGCCGCGCTCAAGCATGTTCCTCGCGAAAAAAGGAGCGACCTCGAAGAACAGCGCCACCTGGCTTTCTGGGGTGGCGGTCCGTAACCACTCGTCGTACGTCGTCCATACCCGAGCGAAGTTCTGCCCGTAGCCGAGGTCCGTGTCATCGTCGACGCGCAGGAAACCCCGCAGGGTTCGAGATACCCACTTCAGATTCCAGTCGGCATCGGTGATGAGAGCCGACCACTGCATCCGGTCCAGCTGATCCGCCCAGTCTTTCAGCGGATCCACGAGATCACGCTTGAGCATCGCCACCGCTTGATTATCACGCAGTTGCGTGGACCCTCACCGCCCCGGATGCGAAGCTGACACATGATGGACCTCCGCAAGGTGTGGGAGCAACGAGCTGCGCAGTGGCGAGAATGGGCGCGCAAGCCCGGACACGACCCCTACTGGGCCTATTCAGACTCGTTTTTCGAGCACATCGTGCCGCCGCATCCGGGGACGGTGCTCGAGATCGGTTGCGGCGAAGGGCGAGTCACGCGCTCGCTGGCGACACAATCCGACACCGTTGTCGGGATCGACACGTCACCAACCCTCGTTGCAGACGCGCTCGCGGCCGACAACGATTCAGGCTACGTCGTCGGCGACGCAGCCATGCTTCCATTCAGGAACGACTCCTTCGACACTGTCGTGGCCTACAACTCGCTGATGGATCTCAACGACATGCCCCAAGGCATTGCCGAGGCGAGCAGGGTACTGAAGGGCGGCGGGCGCTTCTGCGTGTGCATCGTCCACCCTCTGCGAGATGCAGGCCAATTCACGACCGACGAGGTCGACGCTCCGTTCGCCCTTACCGACTACTTCGAATCTCGCCGTTACGAGGACAGCTTCGAACGGGACGGTTTGCAAATGACCTTTACATCCTGCCGCTATCCGCTCAGTGATTACGCTGACGCACTCGAGCGCGCCGGTCTCTTGATCGAACGCATCAAGGAACCCCTTCCCGACCCATCCAAGAAACCGGAGTTGCAACGGGCCCAACGCATCCCGATGTTCCTCTTCCTGCGCGCGCTCAGGCCCTAGCTCCGGGGGCGCAGCCGACGCACGAGGACCGTCCGAATCCGGATTCACAGCCGCGGTCAGCATTTCCTGTGACTCACAGCATCAGAAGTAAATCCTCCTCCAAGCCGTCCACCAATCGCCCGCTTGCGCCACGACGGTACGCCCGTCGATGATCTCGACGCCCTCGCGGTGCCGGTACTTCTCCGCGTGCCCCGAGGTGGCGAGCCGGATCTCGATCTCGCACGGCCGACCCGGGTCATACGGCTCGACCGCCCTGGGATTTTCGAGGGCCTTCTTCGCGCCTTCCTCGATCAGCCGGCGCGCACGGATCGCCGGTACGTGTCTCGCGCTGAAACGGCCGAACGCTCGCTTTACCGGGACGGTGGTGAGCCCGGCGCCGAGCAACTCGCGCGCCTCACGACACACGGCGTCGTCTCCCGTAACCATCAGGACGGGGCACTGCCAATGCCCACACAACGCGGCGTTGATGGCCGTTTCGCCGACCTCCACTTGGTTGAACTTCAGGTGGTGCCACTCCGTGCCGGACACGGTGTGGCTAAGTACCCCGTCGGGCGTCCCGGCCCTCGCATGCATCCCGACAAACAACGATGCATCGCAACCCTGCTCCAGGAACTCCGTGTATTCCGTCCATTCGTTCTGCACGACGTACTCACAGCGCGGATCGAGGAGGTCTGCCACCAGGGAATTGAATGTCCAGCCTTTGCCTGCACCGTGGCAATCCATCACAACCGTCTCGGTGGCTCCGGCATCGTACGCCCCTCGCACGGCGGCGTTGATCTCCTCCGTGTAGAGGCGCTGACCTAGGAACGCCAGCTTGCAGTGGCCCCACCGTGATCGTTTCATTTGGCCCCACCTGCGCCGTCGGTAGGTTAGCTCCTTCTCGGTTGTGAGAAAGAGGTGAAGACCGTGGGGAGCCGGGCCCTGCCC
>JBOGXF010000017.1:0-23511 GCA_050694275.1 Actinomycetota bacterium
TCGACTGGCTCGAGGCCGGCGAGCCACTCCCGCACCGGCTCACGCGCCGCGGGGGCGATCCGGCCGCGCCTCACTTCTCCTGTCTCCATGTCCTGCCACCTGAAGGTGATCTGACTCCGGTGAACATCCAAAGCGCCTACGATCCTCATCGGACCTCCTCGAGCTCCGTCGACATGACACCGCGTGGTATCACGCTTGGGCCGAGGGGGTCCTCCTACATGCCATCTTTTCTTAGCGGTTCGGATTCGATGATCTCCGCGTCGTGAATCAACCAACGATCTGAAAGGCGATGAAGGGTCCATTCCACGGTCCAGCGCTCAACGGCAGGGTCCTGCGTTACATCTTTGCCTTGCTCATCAATAAACCGGGGAGTGACGACCACTGTCTGGAGTAGCAGAATTTCTGACGGATCGTTTGACGACAGAGACACTTCCTCTGTTTCCTCCGATGTCCGAACCAAGACGGAATCTCGAGTGAGTCTTCTTATCGATGCGGCGACTCTTTGTCCTGCGGGGCTATCCGGCGTGAACGCCAGCGACAGCAGGCTCGGATCCCGCTCGCGTAATGCCCGCAGCCGCAACTCGTTGAGCTCCTCGAACTTCGCGATCGCTTCGGCGTCGGTCAGGGCAAAGCCCTCGGCCGGGCGCGCGTTCGTGCTCGGCCCGGGCGTGTCCCGGCCAACGAAGAACAGCGCGAGCACCGCGGCGGCGACGGGGATGAGCAACAACAAGAACGCCTTGCCGGGGGACAGGACCCCTCGGGGCTTGGCGCGCGTCGCCGGAACCCTCCCCGGCGCATCCTGTCCGGTGTGCATACGCCGCCTTATGGGAACCGGGCGAAAATGACCCAAAACTCTTATCCCATGCCGGGGCCATGGCGCAACTCCGGGAAAAGCACCCCCGGGCTCGCCGCCCCGGGCGGGAAACGCCCGGTGCCCGTGGCGTCGCGGGCCTGATCCACACCCACTTCGTCACGTGCCCCTCGGGCGTCGGGCCGACGCGGGCCCGAGTCAGGGTTCGGGAGGCGTCAGCTTGCCGGCCTTGCGGTCGCGTTTCGTCTTCTCCTGGTGGCAGCCCCAGCACCGGGGGTCGAGGTTGTCGGTCGACGCCGTCGGCCGGTCCTCACCTCGTCCGCGTTGCCGCTCTCCCAGCCGGAAGAGACGTGTAGCAGGCCTCCGAATCCGTAAAAACTACGGATGTTTTCCCTCTCTGAAGACGGATCGGCCACGGTCGGCGGTAGGCCGGGTCTTCCACGGTCGGACCCGCACGAGGACCGCGAAGAAACTCCCCACAGAAACCATGAGAGTTTGAAGGAAAACCACAGTCCGGCATCCGCGCGCGCCTATATTCGAACGAGGTTCTGAGAGGGGAGGCGATGGGGCGCAGCCGGACGAGGAGCAAGAACAAGAGGAAAACCAGTAATCCGAACGGAAACGGCTCGGCGTTCAGGTTCCGCATCCCGATCGAGGAACCCGACGCTTCCCACGAGGCACCCGAAGAAATCGGCCTCAACGGGTTCGACCTCCCGGACTGGCTCGTCGAGCCGCTCTACGAGGTTGCCGTCGTCGGACTCGAATTCATGCAGCGCAACGAGGTTCCCGCGCGTCTCGTCCCCCTGATCGGGCGCCGGGCCCGCAAGCTCAAGAAGGCCGAGCGAGAGACGATCCTCGCCGCGCTCGGCCACCACGAGCGCTTCACCGCGCTGACCTTCCAATTCTTCCGGGAAGCTCATCGGGAATGTATGGAGCCCTACGAGGACACCCTCGTCGAGGAGATCATCGAGGACCTCGACGCCGGCGAGGAGGATCCCTCTCACGTCGTGTCGCTGCTGATAGCGCACGGCCGCATCGATGACGCCCGCGCCGTCACGAAGTGGATCGAGGACGAGCCGCTTCCCTCCGACCTTCTCGAAACCGTGGTCGGCGAGCTCGCGCGAGACCAACGGGAGACCCTCAGCCGGCTCGACGCCACCGACCGCGAGCTCTCGGCCGAAAGGAAGGCGGCCAAACGCCTTAAACGGCGGGCCGACAAGGCTGCCGCGGTCGAGCGGAGCCACAGGGAGAAGCATCGCGAGGCCGAGCGGAGGGCCACCGAGGCGGAGCGAAAGCTCGCCGAGGCGACCGCCGGCAGCGAGACGCTGCAGAGACGCATTTCCGCCCTCGAAGCCGAGGTCGAGGCCGGGCGCAGAGAGCGGCGCGACCTCCTCGCCGAGCTGCAAGCGCTTCAGGCGCGCTTCAGCCGGGCACGCAGAGAGCTCAAGCTCACCCGGGCCAAGGTCCCCAAGGAGTTGGAGCCGCCGCGGCCCAAGCGCAGGCGACCGGCCCCGCCCCCGAGCGCAGGCGATCTCAGGCGGCGCTATCTCGCCGGGGGCGCCCGCGAGGTTCTGCGTCAGAAGCGAATTCTTGTGCTAGTCGATGGCTACAACGTCGGGCTCGGTCACATCAGGACGGAGAAAGTCGCCGACAAGCGCAGGAGGCTCGAAACCGCGCTCGAGAGCTACCGGGCGCGCACCAAGAACCCCGTGATGGTCGTGTACGACGGGGCCAAGGTCGCGTGGTTCTACGTTCCGACTGCGGGGCGGCGAGACATCACGCGCGTCTTCACCACGGACGGAGAGACCGCGGACGACTACCTCGTCGCCGAGCTCGAGGCGGGGACCAACGGGCACGCGCCGGTGGTGGTGACTTCCGACCGAGAGTTGCGGGAGCGCTGCATCGCGCTGGGGGCGTTTGCCATCTCGTCGGGAGAGCTGGTGGACTGCCTGACCCTGTAGCGGGGGACAGGAATCCACCCAACTCGCGTCTAAGCATTCCCCTTAGGTAGTCCCCGACCGCAGGAGGAGAAAATTGCTGCGGCGCGCGCTCGCACTGGCAGGTGTACTGGCTCTCGTGGGTACCTTCGTCCCAGCCTCGAGCCTCGCTCGGGCCGCCGGTTCATCCGGAGGCCGTGTCACCGCCGGGCCCCCGCTCGACTACAGGAAGGTCAAGGGCCTCACTCAGCCCCGCTACAAGACGACTCGTGAGTCGGTGGAGGTCGAGACGAAGGACGGCATCAATCTCTACCTCGAGGTCGTCCGCCCAAAAGCCAAGGGCCGCTTCGGCGTCATCATCTACTCCGGTCCCTATCACGGGACCCTCCAGGACCGCACCGGCACTCGCATCCTGCCGGGCCCGGTGAACGCCAAGGGCGAACACATCGGGCTGTCCGGGTACTTCGCACCCCGCGGCTACGCGGTCGTGTTCATGGACCTGCGCGGCACGGGCCGCTCCGAGGGGTGCCTCGATCATCTCGGCCCCAACGACGGAGCCGACCTGAAACGTGTCGTCGAGTGGGCAGCGAAACAGAAATGGTCGAACGGACGCGTCGGGATGACCGGTCATTCCTACGTCGGCTCGACGCCGATGCTGGCCGCGGCGCAGAACCCCAGGGGACTCGCGACGATCGTCCCGAGCGCCGGCATCGCGCGCATGTACGACCACAAGTTCCAGGACGGGGTGCCGTATTTCCTTCAGTGGGCGGGTCCTCTGTTCGCCTACGAGATGCTGGCAATGGATCGCCACCTCCCTCCCGGCTTCAACAACCCGATCGGGGGCTCGACCGGCGACAACTTCGGCAACGACCCCCAGTACTTCGGCTGTGGCTGGACGACATCGACCGCGGTCACCGGCGACGCCTATCTGCGCGGCTACCAGGCGCAGTGGGACGTTGACCGAGACTTCACCAATGGCGCCACCAAGGCCGACATCCCCGTGTTCATCGTGCACGGCGTGAACGACAACGCGGCGCGCATCGCGGCCGCGGACTGGTTCAACGATCGAGGCGGCCGGCGCGGGGACAAGGCATGGATCGGCCAGTGGGACCACGGGTCGGGCCGCTATCCCAACAGCCGCACGTGCCCGCAGAGCGCGACCGCGACGTGCGAGAACGACCAGTGGACGCTCGCCCTGCACGCGTGGTTCGACAAGCACCTGCTCGGACGCAACGTCGACACCGGGCCCGCGGCGGAGGTCTTCCTCAACAACGGCGCCGTCTTCACCGCCGATCAGTGGCCGCCCCGTCCCACGCAGTCGCTGATCCTGTATCTGAACGGAGACGGGGGCCTCGCGCAGAAGCCGGGCGAAGAGGCCACCGCGTCCTACAACGCGGCGCCCTCGTCATCCGGCTCTAACTCCGTGGCCTTCGAATCGAAGCCCTTCAAGAAGGAAACGCTGATCATCGGCGTTCCGAAACTGCGGCTTGTGGCGTCGCAGACGAGTCCCCTGCTGCACATCAACGCCACTTTGTTCGACCTGAAAGGCAACAGCGCCGACGCCATCGGCCGCGCCAACTGGGCGATACAGCCCGAGCTCAGGGAAGGCATCGACGATCCTCAGCCGGTCATCCCGACCGAGGTCATGGAGATGAATCTCGAGAGCATGGCGCAAGCCCATCTGCTCGAGAAGGGTCACACGCTGCGGCTCGTCGTCTCCGCACAGAATCCGGACAAGGTCCCCACGCTGGCGGCCGGAGGCCGCGTCACCGTCCACCTCGGCAAGAAGGGAACCAGGTTCTCGCTGCCGATCATCGCGAACCCGGTGCTGTACCGAGACTTCTGTCGCGGACGCGACCCCTCGCTGTCGACCGCGACTTGCGTCTAGCTGAGTCCCACGAAAAGCGCCGATTCTCCCCATGCTCAAGCGAGAAACTTCAAACCGAAGGCGACTTGGCGTGCGACGATCACGGCAAACGCAAATTTTCAAAATCATTCTGAAAACGGCGCGCGGAAGGCACACCCCTCTCCCTCCTTTTGGTGGATGAGTGCAGTGACGGATAGCCCTTTGCCTGGACAAACGGCGAATATCAGCGTCCAACCGCCGCCGCCCAAAGCGCCACGGAAGGGAGCAAGCGAGGTCGATCGCCTCACCTAACGCCCCACCGATCGCCTCACCCACGTCCCACCCTCATTGGCTCACCCATCGCGCCGCCCCATCGCGCCTACCACGGCCCGGTGAGTCCCTCTAAGCGAGGGTGTACGTGGCTCCCAGGGTGAGCGCTGAAGCGCGCCCGTTTCGTTCGAATCCTGCCGGGGTCGAGATCGTCCACACGCCGATTCAGGCACCTCGTGCCAACGCGTTCGCAGAACGCTGGGTCAGAACGGTGCGCACCGAATGTCTCGATTGGATCCTGGTTCTCGGGCGAAGACACCTGGGAGTGATCGCTTGCAGTGGCCCCACCGTGATCAGCTATTGGAAACCAAACGTGTGGATGCGGCACGTGGTGTGACACGATCTTTGCAGGGCGCGTTACGTCAACAAGCGCGCGTAACGCTACTCCGGAAACCACTCGGTCCTCTGCACCTCCTCAGCCGAGGTCACGTGTAGCTACCGACCAAGGACAGAATCGCGCGCCGGGTGAGGAGGGGTTACCAGCGGCCGCCGCAGGGCGGGGGAACCGCCTGCGTATCTGGCGCAGCAGAGTCCGGTAGTCGATTCGGTCGGGCGGCAATTTCTCCGATGTAATTCGACAGGTCACACCCTCTTACCCCACGGCCGCTACATCGTCCGTAGCGATGCGACACTCACTCTCGGGTCTAGGCCGCGGTGCGGCCGGTGCTCAGAGGCGGTGTCGCGATTTGTGTACCCCTCAGCATTTCGGGTTTTGGAATCGCGGCTATTTGCAGCGCCGCATGGTGTCGCGTCCCGGCCCGGACTGGCTTGACGGGTTATGGCGTTACATGTAACGTGGGATGATGGCCAAGCCCGAAAAGTCCCCGATTCAAGAACGGGTTCGCAAGCACCGCCAGCGTCTACGCGAGCAGGGAATGCGCCCCATCCAGATCTGGGTCCCCGACGTGCGGTCGCCGGCCTTCGCCGAGGAAGCGCACCGTCAATCGGCGGCCGTGGCCGCCAGCGCGCAGGCGAGCGACGACCAAGCCTTCATCAGCGCAGTGAGCCAGGATGACGCTTGAGGCGAGGTGAGATCTGGACCGCTGCGGGCGGAAGCGGGTACGCGGGCAAGCCTCGCCCAGTCGTGATCCTCCAGGACGATCGCTTCGACGTCACCCAATCGGTAACCGTCTGCGCCTTCACGACGGATCCTACGGACGCGCCGTTGATCCGTCTTCCGATCGAGCCGAATGAGATGAATGGCCTCAGCGCACCGAGCCAGCTCATGGTCGACAAGCTCACGACGGTTCCCAAATCCAAGCTCGGCGAAAGGATCGGGCGGCTGGGCGACGAGGACATGGTCCGCTTGGGTCGTGCCGTCGTGGTGTTCCTCGGCCTCGCCGGTCCCTGACTTCGAGGCCTCCGGAACCAGCCAGGGCCGTCCCGAACTCCCAAAGCGACCGGAGTCCTGTTGTTTGTATCCCGCCGGGGGCACCGCGCGCGGGGGTTCTTTTGGCCGATGACTACCTCCCAGGTAGCTACAGCTCGATGAGTTCTTCTTTGGGGGCGCCGGTGAGCACCTCGGCCCCCCCGTCGGTCACGAGCACGCAGTCCTCGATGCGAATTCCCCCCGAGCCGACCACGTACACGCCCGGCTCGACCGTGACGACGTCTCCCGCGACGAGCGTGTCCTCGGAGATGCGGTGAAGGCGCGGCGCCTCGTGGACGTCGAGGCCGACCCCGTGACCGAGGCCGTGACCGAAATCGTCGCCGTGTCCCGCGTCGGCGATGACCTTGCGCGCCGCGGCGTCGACCTCGGCTCCACCCTTGCCGGCGGCGATCGCGGCGGTCCCGGTCGCCTGGGCTCGCAGCACGAGGTCGTAGATGCGCTGCTGCTCGTCGGTCGCGGCGCCGAGCACGACCGTGCGAGTGAGGTCCGAGCAGTAGCCATCGACGCGGCAGCCGAAATCGAGCAGGACGACGTCCCCCTTCTCGAGCACCCGCTCGGACGGGGTGTGGTGGATGTGCGCGGACAGGGGGCCGGAGCCGACGATCGGCTCGAACGCCACCGCCTCGGCGCCGTTCTGGCGCATGCGCATCTCGACGTCGAGGGCGATCGCGCGCTCCGACGACCCCGGAGCGAGGCGGTCGAGCGCCCACGCGAACGTGTCGTCCGCGATGCGCACGGCACTCTTGATCAGCGCGACCTCGGCGGGCTCCTTGGCCCGGCGGAGCTCCTCGACGACGTCCTTGGTCGTGACGAGCTCGATCCCCTCCAGCCTCTCGTCGAGGTCGTCGCGTGTCGCAAGGGTCATCGACGCCCCCTCGATCCCGAGCCTCTTCGTCCCCGCCGCCGCGAGCCGCTCGGGGAGGAGGTCGGTCAGACGCGCCGGGTAGATCGCGATCTCGGCCCCCACAACGAGATCGCCGGCCCGGGCGGCGTAGCAGGGGTCACTGAAGAACACCGCCCCGCCATCGGTGACGAGCACCTGGCCGTTGCTCCCCGAGAACCCGGTGAGGTAGCGGACGTTGGTGAGGTTGGTGACGAGCAGCGCGTCGACGCCGGCGCCGTCGAGCTTGTCTCGGACTCGCCGGATGCGTCCCTCGTGGTCCATCAGCCCTCGAGCGCTCCCTTCAGCGCGTGGAGCGCGGCGACGTACGAGTGCGCGCCGAAACCGGCGACGATCCCCCGCGCCGCCTCGGCCGTTACCGAGATCCTCCGCCACGGCTCGCGCGCGTGGATGTTCGAGAGGTGCACCTCGACCACCGGAAACGGGACCGCGTCGATTGCGTCGGCGATGGCGCGCGACGTGTGCGAATAGGCGGCGGGATTGACGAGGGCGCCGTCGGCCCGCCCGACCGCGTCGTTGAGCAGCTCGATGATCGCTCCCTCACGCGCGGTCTGATGGATGTCGAGCTCGATCCCGAGATCGGCCGCCTCCTTCTGCAGGCGCTCGTTGATCTGATCGAGGGTGTCGCTCCCGTAGATCGACGGGTCGCGCGTCCCGAGCAGGTTCAGGTTGGGGCCGTGTATGACCAGTACTCTCATGCCATCCTCTTCAACGCTCTCTCGATTGCGTCGCGCGGGGCGGTGATCCCCGCTTCCGGCCGGCCGATCGCGGACAGAAGCACGAACCGCACCTCGCCGACGTATTTCTTGTCGTGCTGCCACGCGCCCTCGAGCGCGCCGATGTCCAGCGTCGCCGTGGTCGGGAGGCCCGCCGCCGACAGTGCCCGACGGTGGAGTTCGACGGCGTCGTCATCGATGTGACCAAGTTCGCGTGCCAGATAGGCGGCCGCCATCATACCGAGCGAGATCGCCTCGCCGTGGCGGATCCCTTCGAACCCCGAGGCCTGCTCGAGCGCGTGTCCGAAGGTGTGGCCGTAGTTGAGATGCGCGCGCGCTCCTTCCTCGCGCTCGTCGCCGGCCACCACCCGTGCCTTGATCGCGGCCGCGCGCGCCACCACCTCGATCAGCAGGTCGGGGACGCGCGCGAACAGCTCGTCGGCCTTCGTTTCGATCACCGTGAGGAGGTCGGGGGCGGCGATGAGCCCGTATTTGACGACCTCGGCGAGCCCGCTGCGAAACTCCTCGTCGGGGAGTTCCCGGAGTGCATCGACGTCGCAGATCACGCACGCCGGCTGGTGGATCGTGCCGACAAGGTTCTTGCCGTGCGTGAGGTTGACCCCGGTCTTGCCCCCGATCGCCGCGTCGACCTGCGCCAGAAGGGTGGTCGCGACGTTTATCACCGGCATCCCCCGGTGATACGTCGACGCGACGAACCCGGCGAGGTCGCAGATCACTCCCCCGCCGACCGCGACGACCAGGTCGCGGCGGTGCGCGCCGGCCCGAGCGAGTGCGTCGTAGAGGCCGCCCGCGACCTCGAGCGACTTCGACCGCTCGCCCTCGGGGACCTCGGCGAAGCGGACCCGAAGCCCGCGCTCCTCGAGCGAGGCCGCGACCGGGTCGGCAAGATGCCGCAGGGTCGGGTGGGTGACGACGACCGCGATCTCTGCGTCGTCGAGGACGGGCGCAAGCTCTCCCGTGCGCGCCGCGAGCCCGGACCCGATCAGCACCTCGTACGGGTGTCCCGCGATCGGGACCGGGACTGAGCGGTAGGGCGCCTCGTCGGGAGGCGGCTTCTCTGTCCGTCCGGCGATGTCGTCGGCGATCTCGTCCTCGCTCCGCCCGTCGGTCGCGACCGAGAGGTCGGCGACGCGCCGGTAGACCGGCAGACGTTCGGAGAAGAGCGCCTTGGGATCGGAGATGGCGAGCATCGGGCGCCCGGGGTCGGCCCCGATGCGCTTCATCGCCTCGGGGTAGGCGACCTCGAGGTGCACGACGGTCGCCCACTCGAGCGCGGCGCAGGTCGTCGGGTCGCCGAGCGCGCCCCCGCCGAGGGCGACGACCGCGTCGGGCCCGCTGAGGACCTCGGCGACGACGTCGCGCTCGATCTCGCGGAAGGCGCTCTCGCCCCCCGATGCGAAGACATCGGCGATGGGGGCTCCGGCGCGATCCTCGATGACCCTGTCGGTGTCGACGAACGGGAGGCCCACTTTCTGCGCGAGGGCGCGCCCGACCGCGGTCTTCCCCGAGCCCATGAACCCAACAAGAACGATCATCGGTCCAGCAAAGGAATCACGTTGAGCCCCCGTTGGATGAAGTGTCGATCAAAAGCAAAGGCTTCCGATGCTCCCTCTCGGTCCATCAAGGCGAACGACGTCGCGTCCACGTAGCTCCACGTCTTGTCTCGATGTGTTTCAAGGATCGACCACGCGTCCTCTTCTATCTCTTCGTCGGCTCGAACGAGTTCGATCGCCGGACTGGCTCGAAACCCACGCCCCCATTCAATCGCTTCGCTCCACCCGAGGCGTCTCGTTAGCACCGTGTAGGTCTCGCCAAACACATAGTTCGACGTTAAGAGCCTGACATTCTCAGACACGAGATCCGCCCGGGCCCGTCGAGCACTTTCATGTTCCCGCTCCGACTCGTTACGCAGCGCGACGAACGCGCTCGTATCGACGAAGACGGCACGCACTACCCGTACAGTTCCTCGTCGATCGTCGTCACGCTCGACGGGCTCTTCCCTCGGGCGGGTGGCTCGTCGAACAGATAGCGAATAAAGGGATCGTCGCCGACGGGCGGCCGCGTGGCGCGCGCCTCATCGACCAGGCGGCGGATGACCCCTGCGATGCTCCCGTCGCGCCGGGCCTGCTGTTTGAGCCAGCGGTATTGGTCGTCTTCCAGAGTGATCTGCGTGCGGCGTGTCATGATGTAATACATCATACAGCACTAGGGGCGCCGGCGCTCGATCCGATCTCGGTAGCGGGCGACCGTTTCCTTGAGGTCGTCGAGCGTGTCGCCGCCGAACTGCTCGAGGATCGCGTCGGCGAGCACGAGGGCGACGACCGCCTCGCAGACGACCCCGGCGGCCGGGACCGCGCACACGTCGGTTCGCTCCTGAAACGCCTCGGTGGGCTCGCCGGAGGCGAGATCGACGCTTCGCAGGCGCTTCTTCAGGGTCGACAGCGGCTTCATCGCGGCCCGCAGACGGAGCGTGTCGCCGATCGTCATGCCCCCCTCGGTCCCCCCCGCCCGATCGGTGGCGCGGCCGAGATCGGGCTCGATCTCGTCGTGCGCCTGCGACCCGCGCCGGGCGGCGAGGTCGAACCCGTCGCCGACCTCGACCCCCTTGATCGCGGGGACCGCCATCAGCGCCCCGGCGAGGCGGCCGTCGACCTTGCGGTCCCAATGGACGTGGCTTCCGAGCCCGGTCGGGAGGCCAAACGCGATGACCTCGATGACGCCCCCGAGCGAGTCGCCCTCGGCCCCGGCCGCGTCGATCGCCGCGACCATCGCGTCCGAGGTGGCGGCGTGAAAGCACCGCACCGCGGACGAGTCGATCGCCTCGAGGTCGTCGGGGCCGGGCCGGGGGGCGTCGGCGGGGACCGCTGCGTCGCCGATGCGCACGATGTGCGAGATCACCGAGATGCCAACCTGGCCGAGGAGCGCCTTGGCGAGCGCCGCGAGCGCGGTCCGGGCCGCGGTCTCGCGCGCGCTCGCGCGCTCGAGCACGTTGCGGGCGTCGGTGAAGCCGTACTTGAGCATGCCGGGGAGATCGGCGTGGCCGGGCCGCGGCCGGGTGAGCTCCCGTCCGCCGACCTCGCCCTCGGCGGGCATGACGTGGGCCCACTTCTCCCACTCGCTGTTCGCGATCGTGATCGCGACCGGGCTCCCGAGCGTGAGGCCGCCCCGGACCCCGGCGACGACGTCGAGCCGATCGGCCTCGATCTTCATGCGGGGGCCGCGCCCGTAGCCGTGGCGCCGGCGGGTGAGCTCGTCGGCGATCGCCTTGACCGACACCGGGAGCCCGGCGGGGAGGCCCTCGAGGATCGCCACGAGCGCGCGCCCGTGCGACTCCCCTGCGGTGAGGTATTTCAGTCTGCCCATAGATCTATGGCCCCGCTCCAGACGGGAGTAACTCAAACGCGTCGCCGTGCTGTGGCCGCACCACCCCAAAATGACGGCGATCGAGCGTCACGATCCTGAGTTCACCGAGCCTTTCCGCGACTGCGACCACCGAAGCGTCGACGAGCCCCAGACCGAGATCCGCGTATGTCCGGCACAGGGTACGGATCCGAGTGTAGTCAGGCGGCCCAAGCTCCTCGACATCGAATTCCCCCGCCTCGACTGCGCCAAGAAACTGGTCGACGGCCCTTGCGCCCAATCTCGCCGACGTCAACCATTCCACCTCCACTACCACAGGAGCGGGAATGACCAGCGATTCCGCCGGCCTTTCGAGCAACTGTGCGCAGGCGTCATGATCATCGTCATCGCGATCCATGACCGCGTAAAGAGGGCCGGTGTCGCAGATCAGCGCCATGAGCGGGGTTCGAAACTCATGTCACCAGATCGCCGGGCCGTGTCCCGGTGCCCCGACGCCCCGATCCCAACAAGGCTCAGACGTTTTGGCTTGTGCCGGACCCGCAGTTCAAGCCCCTGGCGGATGACCTCGGCCAGGGGTACACCTTCTCGGCGCGCGACCGCGCGCGCCCGCTCGAGCAGTTTCTCGTCGACCATGATGGTGGTTCGCTTCATGCCACCATTATGCATTATGGCGAGATGGATGAAAAGTCTGGTCGGAGCTCGGGATCACAAGATCAGCAGGAGATTCCACGACCGGTCCAAGACGATCAATCCTCGCCAAATCCTTCCCTGAGGATCTCATCAACCCTGTCGGCAAGGTCGCCTTGACCGCTTGAGAACAGAGGCAAGGTGGGGCGAGGCCGACGCTCCCGCTCATCGAGGGAGGCGGCGACAGCCTCACGAATGATGTCCGACTCCGACCGCTCCTCCGCTGCTGCGACCCGCGCGAGGCGGGCCTTGAGATCTTCCGGGAAGTAGACGGTGATTTTCTTCATGCCATGCTGACGCTACCGAAAAGCGGCACGCGCGCGGCCTACTTGATGATCTCTTCGCCCTCGCAGATCGTGAACTGGTCGTCGCCGAAGAGCATCGTGGCGCAGTCGCCCGACAGCGACAGGAGCTGGAAGCTGTCGGCGAAGGTCTCGCCCTCCTCGACGGTGAAGACGGTCCCGTCGACCTGGACCTGGGCCCTCTGCTCGCCGTTGTTGGCGGTGAAGACGTCGACCACCCGGACGCGGTGGCCGCCGACGGTCTCGGTCCCGTTCCCGCCGGTGGTGGTCGTTCCTGTGGTCTTGCCGCCCTCGGCCGACCCCAGGGTCTCGCCGCCACCGCCGCCGCCCGGCTCGACGAGGGGATCGAACGGATCCTTGGACGCGAACACCTCGAAGGTCTCGACCCGGCCGCGCCTGCGGTTGGACTGGGCGACGTCCTCGGTCGGCTCCGGCTCGGGGGTGGTAACGGCCACAGGGGGCGCCACCGCGGGCTCCTCGTCGTCGCCGCGCAGGAACGCGAACCACAGCACGGCGAGCAGGGCGAGAAGACCGACGACCACGAGCGCGAGCTGTGCGCCGGTGAGGCCGCTTCTGCCGGTGTCTTCGGGTGTCGTCGCCATGATCGTCTCCTAGCCCTCCGGTGAGGGACTCGGGCTCTCGGTCGGGGTCGGGGTCGGGGTTGCTCCGGGGGCCGGGGCCGTGGTGGTGGTCCCCGCTGCGCCGGGCGGGAGCTCGAAGAAGATCCGAGCGGTCATATTCATCTCGGTGCGGCCTCTCTCGGCGACCTGCTCCTCGTCGGTGACGCCGGTGATCGCCATGACGTCGATCCGCAGCGCCCGGTCGAGGTCGTAGAGGCGCCGCACGAAGTCCTGGACCGGGAAGTAGCCGCCCTGGGCCCGGATCACGACCCGGATCTCGGCGAGCGTCGCGCCCTCGGGCGGGACGTCGGGCGGGACGTCGGGGAGCTCGGGGGTGATCTGGACAAAGCCGACCCCGGAGCTGTTCGCCGCCTCCTGGACCTGGAAGATGAAGTTCGGGACCTGGTCGTCCTGCGGCACGAAGCGGCGGATGGTCTCGAGCTCGGCCTGCAGCTCGGCCGCGTTGGCCTGGAGCTCCTGCAACCGGGCGAGCTCGCCTCGGAGCTCGAGCTCACGGTTCTCCTCTTGCTCGATCTGGGCGTTGACGTCGGAAAGCTCGTTCTGGCGGTTCCTCACGAACAGGAAGAAGAACGCCACCAGGACCAGCACCACGACGACGGATGTCAGGATGATGCGTGCGCGTCCGCTCATTCGAACTCTCCCTGGAATCGTTCGCTGGCGGCCCGGTTGTTCATCTCGATCGTGTTGGTGAAGGTGAAGGTCGTTACCTCTCCGATCTCCGACTCGCTGGCGTCGTTGAGGAAGATCGCCTCGAACTCCCGCACCGTGCCGAGTCGGATGAGCCAGCGCGCGACGCCCGGCATCGACAGCGAGTTGCCGTTGAACGAGATCCGGGCGAACGCCTCGTCCTGGCTGAGCTGCACCGGCGCGGTCTCGGTCCCGACCGGGGACGCCCCCTCGGTCACTCCCGCCGACGCCTGCATGTCGGTGAGCCAGATCTCGCCGGGAAGCACCATGGCGATCTCGGTCATGATCGAAGGCCAGTCGACGTCGCCGGCCATCACCGACTGCAGCGCGGTGCGCTTGGCCGTGACCTCGGCGTCGAGATCGGCGAAGCGCTGAAGCTCGGCGATCTGTTGCTCGAGCTGGGCATTACGCGCCTGGACCGCGGCGAGCTCGTCCT
Source organism: Actinomycetota bacterium (assembly GCA_050694275.1). Lineage (GTDB taxonomy): Bacteria > Actinomycetota > CADDZG01 > CADDZG01 > WHSQ01 > JBOGXF01. The sequence continues at coordinate 14,066 of JBOGXF010000017.1, forward strand.
CTGCATCGGAGATCTGAAAGCCCAACAGCAACCACCACACGAACAGCAACGCGAGCACAACGATCCCGGCGACGATGATGATCCCGCGGGTACGCCGTTCGCGCTGCCGCTCGAGGTAGGTTGCCGGAAGAAGCTCGATGCGCCGCATCATTTCCCCGACGCCCCCATGGCGAGACCGACGGCAGCCGCGGCCACCGGCTCGACCTGCGCGAGCTGCTCGCTCGTGAGCCCGGACTTGGACACGTCCATTTCACCGAGCGGGGTCGCGCGCCTGATCGGGAGCCGCACCGTCTGTTCGAGCTTTCCGACCAGCCCCGGGGTCAGCGATCCCCCGCCGGTCACGACGACCGACGAGATCGCCGCGCTGTCTTCCTGCGAGAGGTAGTAGTCGAACGAGCCGCGCACCTCTTCGACGAGCGAATCGACGCTGCGCGACAGCGCGCTCTGGGCCTCGGTCGACCCGACGCCGCGGCCGAGATCGAGCTTGACCGCCTCGGCCTCGTCGAAGCTCACGCCGAGAGCGCTCTCGAGCGCGCGCGTCGCGTCGTCGCCTCCGACCAGCAAGATGCGCACGAAGCGCGCCTCGCCGCCCTGGTGAACGACGATGCTCGTCACCCCGGCCCCGAAGTCGACGATCGCCTCCGCCCCCGCGATGCCGAGCTCACCGCGCGCCGCCGGGCTCACCGCGCGCGCGACCGCGAACGGCTTGAGATCGACGCCGGCCGGAGCGATGCGGGCGCCGGTCACACACGCGACGAACGACTCGACCATGTCGGTGGACGCCGCGACCAAGAGCACGCGCATCATGTGCTCCTGGGATTCGGTCATATAGTCGTCGAGCACCTGGAAGTCGAGCTCGGCCTCCTCGGCCGGCATCGGGATCTGGTCGGCGACCTGGAACTTGAGCGAGGAGCGGAACTCCTTCTCCTCGAGGTAGGGAAGATCGACCTGACGGACGACAACGCGCTGGTTGGCGACGCCGATGATCGCCTCCTTGGACTTGATCTTCGCTCTCTTGAAGAGCTGTGAGATCGCCTCGGACACGGTCTCCTGGTCGCGGATCTCGCCGTCGACGACCGCGCCCGGCGGCAGGGCAACCTGTCCGAAGGCCTGCAGCGACGCGCCGCGCCGGCCGACCGACACCTGGGCCGCGCGCACCGCGCTCGTGCCGATGTCGAGACCGACTGCGGGACCACCTCCCAGGGCCATCTAGCTCTCCTCCTCTTCGAAGCGCACCGCGCGCTCGTTGAGATAGCGCTCGACGTCCCTGCGGCGGATGCGGTAGTTCTTGCCGACCCGGACCGCGGAGAGCTGCCCGGACTTGATCAGCCGGTAGACGGTCATGTTGGACACGCGCATGACCTGGGCGACCTCCCCTACGGTCAGCAGGGGTTCGTCGAACTCCCCACCCGGCATGCGATCACCTTTCGTCGCTGGCCCGCACCACGCGGACTGTCATTCAACAATGGTGCACAACAACGGTCAACAGTGATCTTCGACTCCTAACGCTCTCAACTTAAGAGTTACAACAATGTAATTGGCAATACTTGCCGATACTGCGCGTAGCTTGTCCCAAGTTGACGGCTGCAACAACGGAGCGGGCTAGCGGTCGACCTCTCGCCACCCGGCCAGCTCGACCCGCAGGAAGGGCCCGGGCATGTTGTCGACCCAGCACTCCGACAGCTTGATGGTCGCGTTGCCCCGGTACCAGAACTTCTTGGCGATGATCGAGCCGTGGAACGTGTAGGAACCCTGTGAGTCGACCTCGCCGTCGTAGGCGATGATCGCCCCGTTCACGAACGCGCCGTTCTGGAACGTGAGGCCGCCGTTGCGCATGACGAAGATCGCAGATTTGTGCAGCGCCGGAGTGTAGCTGCAGTCCCTCCATTCGGTCTTGAACCGGATCTCGTTGGCGAGGGGGTCCCCCCCGACGAAGTCGACGTAGAAGATGAACTGGTTCGGGGAACCCACCGGGATATCGCCGTCCTGCCAGACCTGGGGAGGCGAGATCGTCGTGCCGAATCGCTTGCAACTGCCCGAATGGGTCTTCGGGACGCTGTTCGCCTGGCTGATCTGGCAGTAGATGCCCGACGATTTGGCGGCCTCCTTGAGGGCGGCAAAGTCGTCCTCGTCGAGCGTCGGCTTAGGGATGACGTTCTCGAGGTCCTCCGCCGTGAACAGAGAGGTCGGGGGATGATCGGACTGGCCCGAGCAGGTCGTGGTCACGGCGGCCTCGTCCTCGTCGGTCGTCCAGTTGTCGCCGTCCCAGCCGGACTGGCCGGGATCGTCGAGAATGCTCGCACTACAGTTGGGGGAGGGGGGATGCTCCGGGGTTCCCCCACCCTGCACGCGCGAGATCGTGCCGGCGGCGTGCGCTGCGGCCGGAATCGGAGTGAACTCACCGTTTCCGTAGAAGTCGTCTTCGAAGTAGTACGGATCGAGGCCACGGAAGCCGACCTTGTCGCGTCCCGTGAAGTCGCCCCGGGTCATCACGCTCGCCTGGTTGATGCTCCCGGTCCCATTGGCGTCCATGCTGTCGGCGAAGACCCCGATCGGAAGCCCGAGTGGGCTGATCTCGATCCGCTGCTCGACGACGCGCTTCGCGGCGGGGAACTGGCCGGTCGATGTGATCTTGGCTTCTATCGTGGCGTGCTCGTCGAGTGTCCCATGCGAGTCGAGCGCGGGGCGGTTATCACAGTCCACCACCGAAAGTTCTGCACGGAAAGTTCCGTTCCCGATATTTCCGGACTCCACCAGCCACGGGTGGTCCACGGTGTTGGTGTACTCGCATCCCGCACCGTAGGCCATGTTCAGGTTGATCTCGCCCTGTCTGAACGCGAGCAGGAAGCGATCGATCCCGGCCTCGGCGTAAGACAGCGCCTGAGAGGCCTTCCGGTCGGCGTTACCCGCGCGGAACTCCTGGATAGTCAAGAAGCTCGCCGTCGTACCCACGACCGCGAGGGTCGAGCCCACGAACAGGACCGTGACCATGGCCACTCCGGCTTGACTTCGCATGTGACGCATTGCCTTCAACATCTCTCTCTCCTCGCTACCTGTTGTTGCGCATCTGCGCTTCGCCGTAGAACTCCGTGACCCGGTCCTCCGAGCGCACGGCGAACTGGAACACGACCGTGCTCACGAGGGCCCGTTCCTCTGCGAGATCGAGCCCATTGGTCCCGTTTCCTACCGAGCTCGCGTTTATCTCTGCCTCGGACGAGACTCCGTCCTCGTTCGAATCGAAAATGAGATTGTTGCTGTAATACGAAAACACCGGCGTCGTGCCGATCTGCTCCACGCCGTCGACGAGAGTCTCGTCGTTGAGCCTGATTGTCCCCGTGCCGGCGTCGTACACGAAGAGCAATTCTTCATAGTCGCCCTCCGCATTCGTTGTGTTTGTCTCCAGATCGCCCTCAATCACGCCGGACCCGTTGAAATCGACCTGGACTTGGTACGACGTCGCAGTCGCACTCACGAGAACTTGAGATTCACGCGTGTCGCGGATCATCCGGTTTAGACCCCCGCGGCCCTCCTCCGAGATACGCACCACAGATTGGGTAACGTCCGATCCTCGGGCGCCGGAGAACATCACCTGGTAGAAGCCGATCGTCACAATCGAGAGCATCAATGTCACCACGAGTAGCTCAATCAGCGTGAAACCGTCTTCTCTCATCCCGTTGGTATTCATTGTCTGGCGTCCAGTGCCTCGCAGCTCAGCTTGCCGATCGAGATCTGCAAGCCGGAGTCGGGCAGATTCGGATTGGTCGGGTTCGTGTGGATGAAGATCGCCGCGTCGATGTTCGCGCTCGTCTCTTCGCCGTTGGCGCTCTCGGTTGCGGTAGTGCCGAACCTCGAGCTCCACGATTTCAGATATCCCTTCCGGCCCTGAGAGGGATCATCGAAGAGGTAGATGTCTTCGTCCCCCTCGAGAGGATCGCCCTCGTATACGAGGGGGTTGGTGTTACCCACCCCCGGGCCGAAGCCTGCCAGGGGATCGCTCGCCTCCCCGGACCCGATCTCGATCGACGCGTAGCCGCCGAACGCGAGACCATCGGAGGGAACGTCGTCCCGGTAGTAGAAGAGGTCTGCACTCCACGACGCGATCGACTCGGCCGTAGCGCTGTTGGCGGTTGACTTGCACGATACCGACGCGGTGAAGTTCTCGATCCTGACCACCTCGTTGGATGTGGCTCCTCCATCGTCGAGGAGCGCCGGCAGCAGGAGGAGTTTCTCGAAGGACACGTTCGCGTCCGTCTGTACTCGGCGGTCCCCCGCGTCTATCGCTCCCGTCACCGCGCTGGTGCCACCCGTCAGCGTCTGGCCGCCGGTTGCTCGCAGAGACAGCAGCTTCCGGAGAGGGTCGAAGCGCAGGAAAGTGTCGTTCGTGTCTCTCTGGTTGACGACCCAGAAATCGGACTGATCGGAAGGCTCCCCGCCCTCCTCCTCGCCCAGCCCGACAAGGAATCGGAAGTTCCCGGTCGCGGAGGGGACCTCATTGGACACCGCCACCGACAGGTCCGTCGCTTGCGTGTCGTCGAGACCGGCGATGTCGAGCGAACCCTCGAGCGAACCCTCGTGGATCAAGATCTTCGAGCCAGCGTCAACGTTAGGGGCGGGAGTTTGATCGGGCGATGCGTGGTAGGTGGCCGTGGCGCCTTCTTCTTCGCCCAGGGTCTGGGCCACTTCTGTATCGCCACTGACCAACTCGACGAGCTGCAAGCGTCCGGCGCGCACGAGCTGGTCGGCGGTGGAAAGCAGCCGAGACTCGATGCGAGATTCGGCGATGCCCGCCTGAGCCGTGAGCTGACTTGTGTCTCCGTCCTCCTCGAAGGTCGTGATGACCTGCACCCCGTAGTCGACCTTGGCCGTGCCTCGCACGCTCTCACCGACACTCTTGCGATCGCCCAGGTAGCTCTGAACCGAGTAGTTCCGCGCCCTGGCGCCGACGGTCCAGGAGGACGTCACCGTGAAGTCCATGAACTGGGCGGGAGGGAAGTCCGCGCCCGTCGCCGAGTCCCATTGGTAGCCCGCCGGCGGGGTCACGGCGTCGTACCCGCCGCTCGTGTTCGGCGTGATGAATCTCGCCGCCACCGTGATCGTGTATCCCGATGGGATGCTCCGCGGACAAGCGGGGTTGTCGAGGGTTGTCGTCGTGCACGTCGTGGTGAAGACCCCGGTGGCCGAGTCGTAGCCGGCTCCCATATTCGGGAAGAAGAGATCGAGGAGGTCGACCTTCTGATTCTGTGCCGCGTAAGAGATGTGATACGGAAAACCGCGGATACGTTCCATCTCCTCCACGGCCGCGTTCTTGCCGACCGTCGCGGCGCGCCCTACGGTTGCCCCGCGCATCGACGATGCCAGCAGTGGCACCATGCCGAGGGTCATGATGGCGAAGACGAGAATCGACGCCATCATCTCGACGAGCGTGAACCCCCGCTCTTCATGATCGAACTTCCTCAGGGCCGTCACGACTGCTCGACCCTTCCGGTGATCGGGCTCACCGAGATCGTCCGCGTGCGCCCATCCAGCCGGGGCTGCTCCAAGACGACCGTTCCCTCCTTGGCCCTCCCGCTGGCGAAGAAATAGACGAACTCCGTGGCTTGATCGGCGGTTCCGGGGATGACGCTCTCGTCCATGCAGTTGGTGGTGAGGTCATCCGCATCCTCGGAGATCGGGTCAGGAACGAACGACGCAGATTGGATTCGAACGCCGGCGTCGAAAGATCTCGTCCCCGCAACCTCGCAGACATTGGGCGAGTCGGGGTTGTATTTGACGATCAGATACTCGTCTGTGCCGACGTTGAACCACGCGCCGTACACGACCGGGCTGGTTTCCGAACGTGCGTCCTCCTGGAGCTCGCGCATCTGGGTCACGACTTGGTTGGCCCCGCCGTCCAGCGACCGCACGAACCAAAAGTGACGAATCGCGCCCGCGCTCAGGGTCAGCAAGATCGCCGCCAATACCGTGACGACAAGCACCTCGATCAGCGTGAAGCCTGTCTCGTTTTTCATGATTCCTTCGCTCAGAGCACCGGAACGGCACCCGCTGATGCCGTCAGATGTTTATCGGTCACAGGCACCGCGATCTTGACGTGACCGAGTGACAATTAGCACGTATCCGCGTCGGCGGGGGCGGGGGCTCCGGCATCGCTGTTGTAGGTCGCTATCTGCCAGACGTTGCTCGCCGGGAGATCGGCGTGAGTCGCGGTGACGCAATAGGATGTGCCGGGCGCCGCCACCGTGATCCCGACCCCCGTAGAGGCACGGTAGCCCTCCTCGAGCATGAGCTGGTACGGCGCGTTGTTGAGATCGGAGTCGCCGCCGTCGAGAGCCGAGAGGTCGCCCAGCGACTCCCGCCTGGTCGAGTACGACTCGATCGCGGTCGCGGCATTCTTGAGGGCGGACTGCACCTGGTCCTGGTAGCCCTTCTCGCGCTGGCGGAGGAACACCGGGACGGCGACCGCCGCGAGGATCGCCACGATCAGGATGACGACCAGGAGCTCGATGAGGGTGAAACCGCCCTCACGCCTCATGTCTTCTCCGGGATGACTAGTTCGCTTCATGTCGTATCGGTATCGGCAGACGGTCCGGCGAGCTTGATCGAGCTCTGCCGTACCACCAGGGAAAGAGAAGAGGCCCCCGGAGGGGCCTCTCTCGATGCTTCTCTGCCATTCCTACGCACAGGTGTCGGCGGCAAGCGGCTCGCCGTTCTCACTGTTGTACGTGGCGGTCGCCCAGTCGTGGGACGCATCCAGGTTCGCGTGAACCGCCGTGATGCAGTAGTCGGTGGTGGTACCAACGACCGTGATGGTCACATCGGTGGTCTCGCTGAAGCCCTGATCGTGGGAACCACCGTTGGCGAGGTCGGCACCTGTGGCAGGCCCGGTGTAGTCGCCGTTGTTCTCGGTGGCCCAGGACTCCATTGCGGTCGCCGCGTTCTTGAGCGACGACTGCGCCTGGTCGACGTAGCCCTTCTCCCGCTGACGCAGGAAGACGGGAATTGCAACCGCGGCCAAGATGGCCACGATGAGAATCACAACCAGGAGCTCGATAAGGGTGAAGCCACCCTCGCGCTCCCGCATTTCGTGGAATCGCTGGAACATCCAGCACCTCCCCTTTCTCTTGCCCCTGGAAGCCGGTGCAGGGACCTCGACTACAGACGAACCTCGGTGCGCATCGCCTGCAGTGAGCGGTCTCCTTGCTGGACTGCTCCCTGCTGCAGGTAGCCCGGCCGGCCCGAGGGCCCCGTGACTTTGCGTCCCCACCTTGCGACGGGTTTGCCTTTCGCTGCGCTTGCAGGTTCCGGCTTACTGGGTAGGTATCGACCCCTTTGCAGGGGGGCTTTAGCCCCCCGCCTGCCTTTTTTCGAAGGTCTGAAGCGCAGGCCAGGAGGCCGGACGCGACGGTGCCCGGTCCAAACAGAGGCCCGGGCACTCGCGCCTTTTGTCCTGGTTACTTGACGAGGTCGTAGATCTTGAACATCGGCAGGTAGAGGGCGATGATCATCGCCCCGACGATGCCACCGAGGACCGCGATCATGAGCGGCTCGATCAGGGCGGTCAGCGACTCGGTCGTCGACTCGACCTCCTGGTCGTAGAAGTCCGAGATCTTGTCGAGCATCTCGTCGAGCTGCCCGGTGTCCTCGCCGACCGCGATCATCTGCACGACCATCGGCGGGAACACCGGGTGCTTGGTCAGCGGGCCCGCCATCGACTCCCCGCTCCTCACGCTCTCCTTGACGTCCTGGGCCGCTCTCGCCAGCACCTCGTTGCCGGTCGTCTCCCCGACGATGTCGAGCGCCTGCAGAACCGGCACGCCGGCCCGCAGCAGCAGCGCCAGCGTGCGAGAGAAGCGTGACAGCGCGATCTTCTGGAACAGGTTTCCGAAGATCGGGAACTTGAGCTTGAGCTGATCGGCGCGGAGGCGGAAGTCCGCATTGGCGGCGTGCGCTCGACGGTAGCCGAAGAAGCCGGCGATGCCCAGCACGATGCCCACCGGCACGATCCACTTCGCCTGCTGGCTGAGAGTCAGCAGGATCTGGGTCGGGAGCGGGAGCTCGCCGCCGAGATCCTCGAACATCTGGGCGAACGTCGGGACCACGAACAGGAGCATGACGATGACGAGCATGACCGCGATCGCTGCGACCACGACCGGGTAGGTCATCGCCGCCTTGACCTTCTGGCGGAGCTTGTAGTCCGCCTCGTAGCCGTCGGCGAGGCGGTTCAGCACGATGTCGAGCTGGCCCCCGGTCTCGCCCGCCCGCACCATCGACACGAACAGCTTGCTGAAGATCTTCGGGTGCTTGGACATCGACGCCGAGAGGCTCGAGCCCTTCTGGACGTCGTCTCGGAGCTCGCCGATGGTCGTCGCGAGCTTCGGGTTCTCGGTCTGCTCGGCGAGGATCGCGAGCGACCGCAGGAGCGAGAGCCCGGAGTTGATCATCGTCGCGAACTGACGGCTGAAGATCGCGATGTCCTTGAGCTTGACCTTCTTCGGAAAGATGTTGATCTCCATCTTCATGGAGACCTTGGCCTCCTTGGAGATCTGGATCGGGATGAACCCCTGCGATCTCAGCCGCGACGCGACCGCGGCCTCGCCGTCGGCGTCGAGCTTGCCTTCGATTACACGCCCTTCTTTGGTGCGGACGCGGTATGCGTACGAGTCGGCCATCGCCTAACCCTTTCCTACTAGCCGGTTGAACTCTTCCATGCGGTGGCTCCGTTCGAGCGCCACCTCGTAAGTGATCTTGTGCTTCTTGACGAGCTCGGCGAGGTGCTGGTCCATAACCTGCATGCCGTACTTGCCGCCCGCCTGCATAGACGTGTAGATCTGGTGCGTCTTTCCCTCGCGGATGAGGTTTCTCACCGCCGGGGTGGCGACGAGGACCTCGGCCGCGACCGCACGGCCCTTACCGCCCGCGATCGGCAGGAGCTGCTGGGACACCACGCCCGCCAGGGTGCCGGCGAGCTGGATCCGGATCTGCTGCTGCTGGTGCGGTGGGAAGACGTCGATGACACGGTCGACCGACTGGGCCGCGTCCTGCGTGTGGAGCGTGGCGAACACGAGGTGGCCGGTCTCGGCCGCGGTCAGCGCGGTCGAGATCGTCTCGAGGTCTCTCATCTCGCCGACGAGGATCACGTCGGGGTCCTGGCGCAGCGCGGCCTTCAGGCCGAGCGCGAAGCTCTGCGCATCCGCTCCCAGCTCGCGCTGGTTGACGATGCACTTCTTGTGCCTGTGCAGGAACTCGATCGGGTCTTCGATGCTGAGGATGTGCTCGTGGCGCGTGTCGTTGATCAGGTCGAGCATCGCCGCGAGCGACGTCGACTTGCCCGAGCCGGTCGGCCCGGTCACGAGCACGAAGCCGCGCGGCTTCTTCGTGAACTCCTCCAGCACGGGCGGCAGCCCGAGCGAGTTCAGCTTCGGCATCTCGTGCGGGATCAGGCGGAAGGC
>JBOGXF010000018.1:0-14180 GCA_050694275.1 Actinomycetota bacterium
GAGTGGATGATCGACCAGGTCGGAAGGAACAACACCGTCTGATCGCCCTCCCCGAAGACCTCATAGAAGAGCTTCACTCCGTTGCGAGCGACGTAACCGTCCGAATCCGGATACCTCGCCCTCACGACGACCCCTCTTCAGGTGAAGTCAGCCAGCGATCCATGACGCGGTCAGGGCCGCCCCTCGGGAGCGACCTCGGCGGCCGCCGCAAGCGGTTCCGGGGGCCGAACCCCCGTGGCTTTCTAGTTCCGGAGATCGCGCCGACGTACACGGCGGCAATGACCAGCGCACCGCCCGCCAGAACCTCGGCAGTGATGGGTTCGTCCGCGATCAGGGCGCCGAGCGTAACGGCCACGACCGGCATCATGGTGATCGCGTAGACGGAGGCCGATGCGGTCCATCGCTTGATCACGTAAAGGAACAGCAGGAAGAGAGCTACCGAACCCAGGACCACGAGCCACGAGAGAGCGAGCCACGTCCGGCCCTCGCGCGGGAAGGCCCACTGCTCCTGCAACGCGATCGAGGTCACGATGAGAAAGGCGGTTCCCGTAGCCATCCCCACCGCGTTCGTCGTCACGGGGTGTGCTTTGGGGAAATCCTTTACGACGACGCTGGACCCCCCGATCGCTACGACGCCGAGCATCGCTGCGATCAGGTATGCGGGACGGAGATCGCCGCCGAGGTTGCCGGCGGATAGCACCGCGAGTCCCCCGATCGCGAGCCCCCCTCCCACGACGCCCCTCGTAGAGAAACCCTCCTGCCCATGGAGCACCGCCAACACGAGAGTGATGAGAGGCGCGGCTGCGGTGATGACCGAAGTGGTCCCCGCGGTCAGCCCGACGAGCGCGTAGTAGAGGAGACCATACGCCGCTCCAAAACCGAGGAGGCCGTAGAGCGCGGCTCCCGCCGCGGCCCGGCCGCGTGGAAACGGAGCGCCGGTCACTCGTGCGATCAGGAGGAACAGAAGCGTCGCGAGCCCGAAGCGCAGGGCGGCTCCGAACAAGGGGTCCAGCTCCTCGTTGCTGAAGCGGACCGCAATGAAGTTCGCTCCGCCGATCAGGACGGCGCCGGAGAAAGCGGCGAGCGTGGCGCCACCGGGCGATGAGGGGTGCTGGTCCATCTTTCCTCCTGGCTCGCGTTGGCCGAAGCAAGCACACCCGGCCCGGCACCACTTGTCAACTAAGCACCCTCGAGGTAAGGCCTTGGGGCTACCAGCAGGAAATACTGGACGACCTCACCGTTGAGCGAGAGGTGCACGGACACTGGCGCAACCTCGTGGTCATGGCAACCGGCACTGGCAGAACGGTCGTCGCGGGACTCGACTATCGCCGCCTAAGTGATGCCGGCCTCGTCGACTCTGTCCTATTCGTCGCTCATCGAGAGGAGATTCTGAGTCAAAGCCAGGCCATCTTCCGCCACATCATGCGCAGCGGGTCCTTCGGGGAACGTTTCGTAGCAGGCGAGCGGCCGCAAGAGTGGCGCCATGTCTTCGCGTCGGTTCAGTCCCTTGCGCGACTCGACCTGGAGAAGGACTTGGCTGCCGATCGATTCGAAATGGTAATCGTCGACGAGTTCCACCACGCTAGCGAGGAGTGGTGGGGCCACACGCTCCAACCATCAGCGAACCAACAGTTGAGGCGATCTAGGTGGCTGACACCGTTCGCCGTCGGTGGCGGGATTACCGGACAGCGGCTGGCCGCCGGCCGGTCCATGAATTCATAACGAATCGGTTGCTTGAAGATCAGGCTGAGATAGCGCGGCCGCAATGCGCGACGTGCGAAACGAGGGTCTCGCGGTGGCTAGGCATCTCCGAGGGGACATCTAGTCCGGGCCAGTGGCGCCCAGGAGGACTTCCGAATCTTGTTTGCCACCGAAGGGGCACGAAACCAGGTGCTGTTGTCCCTCGAAGCCTTCTCGAAGAAGACCCGCAAGACTCCTCCGCCCAAGATCCAGCTGGCCGAGCAGGTCTGGCGGACTGGAGAAGAAGAGGGAAAGGCAGATGACAGATATATCAGGGATGAGATATCCTGAGGTCATGGCGAAGAAGGACTTCCTCGATGAGCTGATCGATGAGGGCACGAAGCGAGACCCCAGGTTCTCCGACATGGTCGAGAACGCTTACCAGCGCCGGAGACTGCTTCGTGAGCTTGCATCCAAGCGAGAGCGAGCCGGTATCACTCAGAAAGACGTAGCGACCCGGATGCACACTTCTCAGTCGGCCGTTTCCAGGATCGAACGTGGCGAGATCGACGCAAAACTATCGACCGTCGAACGTTATGCGACGGCAATCGGACACCGCCTCGAGTGGCGAGTCAAGAAAGCTTAAAAGCAACGACTGACAAGCGGCAGGAGCTAGCGGGAGTTTCCCCCCTAGTGCCGACGGGGCAGCGTTTGAGCAGGTGAAAGACCACGTTTCGACGTGCACGCGTATGACCTAACTCGCTCAGCGGGTGGGGGCGAAGCGAGCCAGCCCGAAGAGCTCATAGAGACGCTCGGCGATTGCTGCTCTCTCAGTGATCACCCTGCGAGCCCGGGGCCGGCCGCCGGTAGACGGATAGATCATCACCGTCTCCTGTATGGAGGCGAGCGTCGCCAGCAGCTCACGGACGCTCATCTTGTAGCCGGCGTGCTCAGCCTCGCGGCGCATGAGTTGTGAAATCGCCAGCGCCAGCACGCAGTAGAAGACGTGCACCTTGATCTTCTGGTCGGTCCAGTGGCGCATCGGCGAGAAGCTCACCACGCGCACGTCCTTCATCTGCCGAAACGACATCTCGATGTCGTTCTGTGACCGGTAGGCGCATATCACCTCGGCCACCGGCCAGTCGTCGTGGGAGGTGATGATGACGCGCTTGCCGAAGTGCTCCTTCTCGAGCTTGTCGTAGGCGCGCTGGTCGGTCCGGTAGGTGAGCCGGAAGTCTTTCGCCTGCTCACCGGTGAAGGTGGTCTTGAGCACCCGCTTGGCCCACCGGGGCGAGACGATCTTGGCGATCTCGGCCTCGATCTGAGCCCGCGAGCGGCGCGCCTTTCCGCGTCTAAGGACCGCTTGGAGCTCGTCGAGCTGGCGGCGGCACTTGCTAAGCGTCTGCTCGAAGCCTGCGACCTGCTTGTTGTGGAACTCCTCGGAATGGGTCACGATCACCCGGCGCGGCGCGCCCAAGGCGGTTTTGGTCGTCTCATAAGCGGTGACTCCATCGATGTCCTTGACCGCCTTGAAACGCGCCGCTGGCACCGCGAGCAGGTCTTTGTGGTGTGACGTCGTGAGCGAGCAGACGTAGTGCAGATGGCGCTGCTCGATCAGGTCCTGATTGGCGACCGACGCGTTGCCGGCGTCGTACACGACCGTCGCGTCACAGACCTCGTCGGTGAGCTTCGAAAAGCGTGCGGTCAGCTCCTGGACCACCGAGGCGAACTGGGTGACGTCGGGCCGGTTGCCTTCATAGGCGCGATGCACCAGCGGGACCCCTCCATCGCGCGACACGATGAGGGCGAGACCGACGAGGCGGAGATCGACGCGCTTGTTCTTGGCATGACCTCTTCTGGCGATGGTGTTTCGTTGGTTGGCGGAGTCGATAAAGGTTGCGAAGTTGGTCATGTCCAGCACGAGCCCGTCGAGGTCGACGGAGAAGTCGGTCACGATCCGCTCTGTCAGCGCTCGCTCGATGGCTACGAGGTCGTGCTCGGAGATGGCATCCATAGCGTCCCAGAACCTGCGGTGATCCAAGGGGCCGCCGGACAGGCCCGTGATGCGCGGCCCGGACGTCTTGTCCCACCAGTCGGAGAAGGCAAGCTTGGAGCATGGATCGACGATGCGGTTGAGACACGCCAACGCGATGTAGGTCCCGACCGACGCGGCCGCGTCGCTGCGCCTAAGCCCCACGACCGCATCGATGGTCTCGATCACCTCGAGGCGTTGGATCATGCCCCACACCGCGGCAAGGCCACCGAAGGCGAGATGCTGGGTCCGGTGAGACGAGGCCTGCGATCCCGCGAGCGCAGCCTCGATGTCCTCGGCCTTGCCGAGGTAACGCTGGGACACGACCTTTGGCTTGCCCCCGACGCGCGCCGTCTCGCGCAGGTAGTAGTAGGTGTGCCCATTGATCTTCTTGCCCGTGATGCTCGCCATGCTTTAGGTCATACAGGAACGCGCTGCCAATCGCGAGCATCCAAGAAGTGGTAGCGCGCTGGTGGGGTTGGCTGTGAGGCAACTTTCGACCCGCGACGTTTCAAGAGCTCGGAGTCATAGCCAGGAAACTCCCGCTAGTACGACTTTCCTTTTAGTGCAGTCGAATCTCGGAGTTCAGGGCGTTCGCCGCCCTTCAGCTCGCTTTCGACGGCGGGATCACCCAGCCAGGCACCCGCGCTACGGGAGAAGGAGAGTCCACGGCCGGATTCTCAGGCATGCACTTTCGCAAGAGGGGGCCGTCAGGGACTCGAAGGCTGCTCGCCGGATTAAAAGTCCGGAGCTCCGTATCTCCGTAGATGTCTTTTCAGCAGGCGCTCGCCGCGGGAGGCCGCAACCGAACCGGTGGAAGGCCATTTCTTCGTCTCGTCCTGCGCCCAGCGCGCCCACCGCTCGCACGCATCGGCTAGCTCCAGCAGGAAGCCCGCGCCCAGCGCGATCACGTGCCACCGCTCGGGGAAGGGCTCGCCTTCGTCAAGGTAGGCCCCGATCTGCGTCAGTAGCCGCTGCTTCACCGCTCTCCCGTACGCGGTGAAGCCCTCAAGCGTCGCCTGGAGGTCTTCCTTGGAACCGTGCTCGGCGAAGAACACCCGGATGAGAGCTTCGGATTCGAACTGGGGACGCTTCGACGGCCGTTCGAGCCACGCCGTGAAGGCGTGTCGGCCCCGGCGAGTGATCGAGTAGACGGTCCGGCTCCGCCTCCCCGAGGGCTCGGGCGTAGACGCCGCCAGGCCGTGGGCCTCGAGGTTCTTCAGCTCCTGATAGATGCCGCTCTCGGCGCGGGGCCACACGAGATCGAATCCCCGGGTCATCTGCTGCGTGAGTTCGTAGGCCGACCACGGTCTAACGGCGAGGTGGGCGAGCATGGCGTACGACGTCGTGGTGAGCTTCTTCACCCTCTTGACACTACTCCACTTTGGAGCAATACTGCGGAGATACTCCAGAATGGACTATGCAAGAGGAGGTGGCAGCATGGCGACCACGGCGGTGTTCGACGTTCCGGGCATGACCGCGGCGCAATACGACCAGGTGATAGCGGAGCTGGAGGCTGCGGGCGCGGGAGCGCCCGCCGGGCGCCTCTACCACGTCGCCTCCCAGAAACCCGGTGGGTGGCTGGTAGTCGATGTGTGGGAGTCGGAGGAAGCGCTGGGCGCGTTCGCCGAGACTCTCATGCCGCTTCTTTCCAAGGCCGGGGTCGAGCCTCCCCAGCCGGCGGTACTTCGGACCCACAATGTCATCGGCGGCTGAAGTGGACAGCGTTTAGCGGAACCCCCTTGCCGACCTGCGCAGTCGGCGTCACGCTGGCTGTCGCGGCGGGGAAGGAGGGTCGAATGGAGGGCGACGTTCTGCTCGAGGTGACCGAGGCGGTAAGCGTCGAAGCCCCGCCGGAGGTCGTGTGGGAACTCGTCACCGACGTGTCCCGGCATCCGGAGTTCGCGGGTTCCAAGAGCATGACCAAGGCGATCGAGTTCGAGGGGCCGCTTGAGGTCGGGGCGCGCTGGAACGCACACGAGAAGTTCTGGGGAAGGAAATTCGATGCCCCCTCGGAGATCACCGCCCTCGAACCCAAGCGGGCCTTTGAGTGGGTGTCGTATCCCCCCATGAAGGACGAGAACCGCGGCAAGGGAGGCCGGGCTTACTGGAAGTACGTGCTCACACCCGAAAACAGCGGGACCAGGCTGGAGCACACCGCCCGGATCCTGGAGCCCAAGAAGGGGGCCGGAGCCCTGAAGGCCTTCTACAGGCTGATCAACGCGTCCAAGCGGAACCGCGAGGCCATCATGACCTCGCTGAACAACATCAAGGCCACGGACGCTAAAACAGGACACAATTCGAACTTGATGGCCGAGATGGACCTCGTCCGGCCTCTGGTCTCGGCGCGCCAACTGTCTCGCCAAGGGAAGGATCGAGACCCAATGAGTCATGGACTTCTCGAGGGCGCGACACTGAATCCCGAATCTTCGGCTGCTTCCCACAGCCTTCTGTCCCAGCACGCGAACGTGACTTCATCGCGCGACTCCTCTGCAATCACATCAGCAGACGCGAGATGTATGGCGTCCAAGGCTCGGAGCGGATGAGCACGCGTCAGTCCTCCGGCGTTCTTGGTTAGCGCCTCATCGAGCTCCACAACCTGCAGCTGGACCCAGCGATCATCGAGATTGCGGGCGGCCAAGGATTCGCCCCGCGCTTGCAGTCTCCCCTCGCGTTTAGCGCGCGAAAGCGCAGCGCGGCACTCCACGTAGGTAATCCTCGATGTAGCTACCACCGTGGCTCTCATTAAAAGATCGAGAACGGACTCCCGCCCTTCCTCTGGAACGAACACCTTTATGAGCGCGCTGGAATCGACGTAGAGCTTCAGCGGCGATCCTCGGCTATGTAGTCGGAGAGCGGCGGCCCGGGGCTGAGACGGGGCAGCTCTTGGGGTGGGGCGAGCTTCTTGCCGGACCAGCTGATTCGCCCTTCAGCCATCAGGTTCGCGATGTGCTCGGGTACTCCCGCAGGAATAACCCGAGCGACGGGCACGCCTCTGTCTGTCACAATCACGATCTCGCCTTGGCGGACCAGCCGCAGGTAGCTGCTAAGCGCGTTTTTCAGTTCTCGGACACCGACCTCAATCATGTAGCAACAATACCAAACAAGTAGCTACAATACAATAGGCAGATCGACCCGCGAAGCTTGTCTCTCGGCTCAGTGGAGAGAGAGGAGGTTCCTTCGGTGGCAACCACCGAAGAGGAGATCCTCGGTCGGACGCGCGAGGTCGAGAAGATCGTCCGTTTCCTCGACGAGCTTTCGGCCGGGCACCGCTCCCTCGTGATCGCCGGAGACGCCGGCATGGGGAAGACGACGCTGTGGCGGGCCGGCGTCGCTGCGGCGGAACGCCGTGCCTACCAGGTGTGTCGCTGCCGGCCCGGAGAGGCGGAGACCGAAATGGCTTTCGCGGCGCTGATCGACCTTCTCGAGGAGATCCCCGAAGACGCCCTCGAGGCCCTGCCCGGCCCTCAGCGCCGAGCCTTGGAGGTCGCCCTCTTGCGACGCGAGCCACAGGGGCCAAGCGTCGACCCGCGCGCCGTCGCGAGGGCCGTTGTTGGAATACTCGAGACCTTGGCGGAGGCCGGACCGGTTGTGGTCGCGGTGGACGATGTGCAGTGGCTCGACCCGTCCTCGGCGCGCGTGCTCCAGTTCGTGTTCCGGCGGATCAAGGATGCGCCCATCGGCGTGCTTGCGTCCGTGCGCGTCGGCACCCCGGTCGGGGTGATCGAGCCCCTGTCCGAAGCTCACTCGACCGAGCTTCTCGTCGGTCCCCTGTCGCTGGGGGCGATCGACCGTTTGATCAGGACCCGCATCGACCCCAAGGTTCCGCGCCCCTTGCTCGTCCGCATCCACGAGGTCTCGGGAGGCAACCCGTTCTTCGCGCTCGAGATCGCACGAGGGCTCGAGCGGCGCGGCGCCAAGCCTCGCCCCGGCGACACCTTGCCCATCCCTGCCAGTCTCGGCGACCTCGTACGCGAGCGTCTCACCGCGCTCGGCCCCGATGCGCGCCCCACCTTGCTGGTTGCCGCGGCCTGTTCGCGCCCCACGGTGGCTCTCGTTCGCGCCGCGGTGGGAGACGACGCGCAGGAGGCGCTGGATCACGCGATCTCGATGGCCGTGATCGAGCCGGTGACGGACGCGATCGAGTTCACGCACCCGCTGCTGGCGTCGGTCCTCTACGCAGACGCTTCTGGCTCGGAGAGGCGGGAGGCGCACGCGCGCTTGGCGCTGGTACCCTGATCACGCTGTTGCTTGCGCTCGGGGGCGTCGCGCTGCTCGTGGGCGGCATCGGCGTGGCCAACACGATGGTGATCGCAGTGCTCGAGCGGCGTTCGGAGATCGGCCTGCGCCGGGCCCTCGGTGCCACCCGCGGGCACATCCGGATCCAGTTCCTCGGCGAGTCGGTGCTGCTCGCCGGCCTCGGCGGGATCGGCGGGGCCGTGCTCGGTGGCATGGTGACCGCGATCTTCGGGGCGAGCCGGGACTGGCCATTCGCCCTGCCGCTGTGGGTGCTCGCCGGTGCGGCGGCCGCGACGATCGTGGTCGGCGCCATCGCCGGCGCCTACCCCGCGGCCCGAGCGGCCCGCATGTCGCCGACATCCGCACTAGCTACGGTGTGAATCATGACCATCAGTCCCGACAGAGGAGGAGAACGCATGGCCGACCCACCCCGCAACCTCGAGACCGACGACGACACCGGCGTGGGGCCCGACCCCGGATCGACCACCGGCAAGCCGCGCTCGGTGAAGGTTGCGATCGTCGTCGTCGTCCTGATCCTGGTCCTACTGGTCGTTTTGTTGATCGCCGGTGGCCACGGTCCTCCCGCAGGTGGGCACTGATGTCTAACCGGGCGGGCGGTCAGGAGGTACGAGAATGATGCACGCGCTTCGCGAAGTGATGCACTCGCTTCGCGCGTCACCCGGGTTCGCAGTCGCTCTGCTACTCACCCTTGTGGCGGCCGGGTTCAACGGTCTCATGGTCGGTCTGATGGCCTTGCGGCTCGACTTCCTCCTCCCGGGGCCGTTCGCGCGAATGGCGCACTTCACGGAACTACACCACCGCGTCCACGACCTCACGTTCGCGTTCCTGTTCGTGCCGGCCATAGTGGGGATAATCGCCCAGCTCCGCCGACCCTCGAAGAATGTCGCCGGCATGTTGATGGCGCTCATCCCCTCGGTGGGGCTTCTGCTGACCTTGCTTCTGACCCTTGTCCTAACGAGCAACGCGAGAGTTCTCCAGCCTCCGTGGGTAACGGTGATGGTGGCAGCGCTCCTTGCAGCCCTGCTTCACCCCGCCGAGCGTGCTTTCTTCCGTTCGTTCCGGGTCTCGCGAGTCAACTGGGTGATGCTCACACTGGTCGTCATCGCAGCCGTGCCGCTACTCGGATTCTCGGTCACCAACATCGATCTGCAGGGGACCGTCACGGACGAGCACGCCGCCGCCGGCCACTACGGTTTCATGGCCGCGTTCGGTTTCACCGTCATCGGCGTGGGCCTGTTGGCGAGCCTCCGGCCCGACGGCTGGAGGCTTTCGGCTTGGGTCGCCGGGCTGCTCCCGGTCTTACTCGGGGTCACGTCGGTGGTCTACCCGGACGCCTCATCGAGTCTCGACTTGGTCTGGGCAGTCGCCGCCATGGCATGGGGCGCCGCGTTCGTCGCGGCGGCCGAGCTCACCAAGGAGGCGGAGCTCCCGACGCCGCTCCGTTTACGGGGCGCGGTATCGGAATCGGAACGGGCTTGAGGACCGTTGGTTCGCGAGCTCGAGAACCTGTCGTTCACGCGGGTGCACGAGAGGTAAAGAGAAAACGATGCTGATCGCCGAGGCCCGTGTCGAAACCGATCGCTCCAGCGACTACCTCGTCCAACTCTGCCGACACGTGAAAGAGGCCGCGCACGAGCACCCCCAGATGCAGGCGCACGTCGAATGGTCCGATGATCACGGGGTCGTCAGCTTCGACTGGGGCCGATGCACCCTGCATGCCGATCCGGGCCTCCTGATGCTGCGCGCCGAGGCCCCCGACGAGGAGAGCCTGCAGCGGATCGAGCGCCGCGTAGCCAATCGCCTCAAGCGCTTCGGCGGACGCGACCAGCTAACGGTGACCTGGACGCCGCCCTCAACTGGGTGATGCTGGCGCTGGTCATCGTCGCGGTACGCTTTGATGAGGCAAGGCGGAAGGTCGTGTTCCTAACGAAACCGCTACCAGGCAACTACCAGGTAGAGGGATAGGCGTGATTCGACGTAACTAGCTGGCAGCTCAATTCGACCTCTGAGCAGGGATAACACGCGGAATCGCTGGTTAGACGATCGACTCTTAATCCGTAGGTTCAGGGTTCGATTCCCTGGCGACCCACCCCCTGTGACCTGCTAATTCGCTATCGACGCGCGTTGGTCGGCCGCTTCAGCAAACTCGTTTGCTAACGGATTGCCAACGTTGGAAGAGCCGGAAACTAGCGCCATCTCCAGCGCCGCCGCGGCCTCGTACGGTCCTTCTTGCCACGCGTGCTGATAGACGGCGATGAAACGCTGGCGACGAGTGGCCAAGCACCGCGGAAACGACCACACCATGCACCCCCTGACGCCCGAGTTCCGTGGCGACGGCGTGACGGACATCGTGCAGTCGCGTCGAGGGATGCAACCCGGCTTGGCGTCCGAAGCGCTAGAAAGGCGCGTGCAAGCGCAAGGTCACGTGCTCGACGCCCAGGCGGTTGCCGGGGTTGCGCGCCTCGGTGACGAACTCGCCAATCTCAATCACGGAGTGCTCCTCGACCCGCCCATCCTCGAAGCACACCTCAAGTGACCGCTCCCCGCGCTCGAGGATGTGCTCGCCGGGTTGGGATCGAGCACCGACAGCAGGCGTGAACGCGTTACGAGGGGATGGGGTGCCTCCACCCAGAAGCGCTGACCGTACCGGCAAGCAGACGGGTTCTTCCGCCACCACCACGCGGCGCCGAGGACACCTGCAGCCGCCGTGAGCAAGATTTTCTTCAAGACTCCCATCGGGGTCGTTCTACGCCGACGGAGTTGTCATCGTCATGCTCCCCGGACCAGGCCTCGCGGCCTTCTCGAACGGCGAGCCATGCGATGCCCAGAGCGGCCAGCGGATCGGCCCACCCCCACCCGACAGTCGCGTTCAGCATCAGCCCGGTCAGCAAGATAACGGAAAGCCATGCACATAGAAACGTCTCCGCCGCATCCGCCCGCAAAACCGCGCTCTCCATCCTCTGCGCCACCCGCCTCTTGGCGAAGCCGAGTGTCGGCATGACGATGATTGACACAATCGCGACTGCGATGCCTACGGTAGAACTCTCTGGTTCGGCGCCTGTCACTAGGTCGCGCACGGACTCGAAGGTCACGTAGGCGGCGAGTACGAAGAACGTGACTGCTATGAGCTTGAGCGCCCGGTCCTTGCGCGCCTCCTCCTCTCCGCCGCGCAACTGCCACAGCACAACCATCGCCGCGAAGCTCTCGATGGATGAGTCGAAGCCGAACCCCACGAGTGCGATCGAACCTGCGGCGATGCCGGCACCGATCGCGACGACTGCCTCGATGACGTTCCAAGTGATCGTGAACCACTCCAACCGGACGGCTCGTCGGACGAGCGGTGCTGCCGCTTCGGCCGAGGCCATCAGCGCCGCGTTCCGTAGCGTGGGCACATCTCGATCTGATGGCCGTTGACGGCAAGCAGCTTCTCCGCGGCTCGC
Organism: Actinomycetota bacterium; assembly: GCA_050694275.1. GTDB lineage: Bacteria > Actinomycetota > CADDZG01 > CADDZG01 > WHSQ01 > JBOGXF01. The sequence goes on from JBOGXF010000018.1 coordinate 11,413, forward strand.
AGTACGCCGACCACCTCTTTGCTCGCGATTGCGTAGAAGGTCTGCCTGCCCTGGGGATGATCGGTTACGAGCCCGCAATCCTTGAGGCACGCGAGATGGCCGGAGATGTTGCTCTGCGAGCCTCCGATCTCCCCAAGCAGGTCCACCACTCGCTTCTTCCCGTCGAGCAGGGCGAGAAGGATCGAGAGTCGAGTGCTGTCCGAAAAACCGTGGAACAGCGCGGCAGCTACCGCGGCCTTCTCGATGGGCCCCTTCAATGATCCGGCTTGATTCATCGGTAGATAGCGATTATATCGGCAGTGGCCGATGCATTCCTGGCACGGCACTTGGGCCAGTTCCTGATACGAGGCCGATGCGTCCGCTTGACCTTGAAGCGAACTCCAGGGTTTACGGTGACCCTCATGGCACTGCGGATATCCCAACTGGCTGACCTAGCAAGCGTGTCGGCCGACACGATCCGCTACTACGAGCGGCAAGGGCTCCTTCCCGAGCCGACTCGATCTCCCTCGGGCTACCGACAGTTCGAGGAGGGTCTCACTGAACGGCTACGCTTCATCAAAGGCGCTCAGGGCTTCGGTCTCCGGCTCGCCGAGATCAAGGAGCTGCTCCAAATTCACGACAAGGGAGCCTGTCCCTGCGGCCACACCAAGATTCTCCTAGAGCGACGTATGAAAGAGATCGATGATGAGGTGAGGCGACTTCGCTCGTTGAAGAGGAACCTCGCAGACCTCGCAGAGCTCGAATGCCCCGACGAAAAGATGGCCGAATGGCCATGCGTCGCCGAGATCAAGAAAAGAGGAGGTGAGAGAGTTGGCTGAAGTCGTGCCGTGCGACTGCCCATGCGGTTACTGCCCGTGTGACTGCGGCGATGACTGCTGAGCCGGCCTCCAGTATCGTGGCTAGCGCGGCGTCAAGTCTTCGCCGCACGAGGTCGCAACGACAGTGAAGCGTTGAACCGGATGGGTGCTTTGTCCGACACGAACGCCGTTGTCTCTACCCCGAAGCATTGTAAAGACGCCCCGGTCTACGTACGCTGCTCCTGCTGAGGCGGTCGTATGTCAATCGATCCGTTCAATTCTGAATAGATGTCGTCCATGATGTGTCCCTCCGCCCTCATCTCTTGACGCAAGACGACCCGGTCGGAAACGCGGACCCACAGCCGGAACCACGCCGGCAGATCCGGACGCACAAACGACACGATCCGGTATCTGTCCCCTTCCACCTTTGAGGTTCCCAGGACGCGCGTCGCCGTCGCGTCTCTCCAGAAAGAGCGGTAGTAGTTCTTCGGCCACGTGAAGGGAGATCCCGGCCAGTCGGATTTGCGCCACCGATCACCCTCGCCACTCTTCCAGTACTCCGTATCGCCGATGATGATGCGGTGGCTCTCGTTGACCCTGATATCCATCTTGTCGGGAGCCTCGAACAGGTAGCGGCTGACGATCGTCGGCCCCCTGACCCTGCCGCTGAGATCCTGGCGCATGCGCGCGGAGCGCAGGCCTTCCATCGCCGTTACCGCCCGCTCGAGTTCTGCGCGTCCATCGGGCGTTGGCAGAGGGAGGCTCGCGTCGAGCTCTACGGGGCCCCGATTGGAGACGATGGAAAGCGACAGCCCCCACTCGCCGGCGCTATCGATGATTCCATTACCTTCGAAGCACCCGGATCCGCACGGGGAGAGCGGCACTTCGATCTCGGAACCGGAATCACTACGTCCGTGCACCTCTGCCTCTCGCAGCGCGTCGCCCGGCTCCACGCCCAGGACATCGACCCGGAAATCGACCGGCCCCGGCCGTGCGGGTGCCAGCGACAGTCCGACCACAAAGGGCCCGGATCCCTGGGCCACGGAGACCGCATCTCGCCGCACGAATTGAACGATCGAGTTCGCACCGTCTTGCTGCTCGGGTGCCTCGGTCTCCCGGGGTGGATTGGGAAAACCCACGAGCACCGTGGCGAGCGCTAAAGCAATCAGCGCGGCCCCGGCCTCCGCCCGCAGCGGAAGCTTCAACCGTCTCGTGCTCGGTGTGGGCATGCGGCGAAGGACATAATGGCTCAGCCCGAGCCCGGCGATGACCACGAACGCCGCGGTCTTCAACAGAAGCGTCCGCCCATAGCCAGTCGAGAGGACATCCCCAGGCGCGCTCAACTCGAGAGCCGCGTTGCTCAGCCCCGTGACCGCGACTGCGACGGCAGCTCCGACCGCGAAGGGGGTGAACGTCGCAAGCGCGCTCCTGAGGCGTTCGCTCGACAGCATCGAGGCGACGATCGCGAAGCCCCACGTTCCCACCGCGAGCAGATGCACGGAGAACGAGATCGTCGCCACCAGCGGCGCCGGCGATGAGGCCGCGTGGCCCGAGGCGGCCTCGGACACGAGCGCCACCGCCACCAGCAGTCGCTGGGCGCGTGCACGGTTTGGCCCGACGATGCCCCCCAACAGCGACGCGGCGAGAAGGACCGTCCGCCACCGCCCCGACGACCCGCCGAGCAGGACATCGCTCGCGCCCGCAATGGACCCGGAGGAAACCACCGACGAGGAGCTGACTGCCGTCGCGGTCCCGAGAAAGGCGAGCCAGGGCAGCAGGCGAGTCAGCGACTGCGACCTGCGGCGCGGCACCTTGGCCCGGACGGCCACCCTGGACAGCAACGTAGAACCAGCCCACAGCGTGAGGCCGACGAGCGCGACGAATCGGCCTATGAGCCCCAGCCACCCCTCGGAATCGATGGGGCTGGCCCGGACCGACTCGTTGGCCGACGCCGACGTCCCGATGCCGAAG
>JBOGXF010000019.1:0-4994 GCA_050694275.1 Actinomycetota bacterium
CCCCCGTCGAGCTCGACGGGGGGCCGGGACCCGTCCGGATCGCGGGGTACGCCGGGGGCCCCGAGCTCCTCGGCGCGATCGAAGGGGGGGCGAGCGGAACGTGGCGCCTGTGCGCCCTGCCCGGCGAGCAGAGGGGAGAGCTCATCTGCGAGCTCGTCGCCGCCGCGGGGCGGGCCCGGTCGGGGGCCGCGCTCGTGGCGGTGCCCGAGGTGCGCTATGGGTCCGACGTCCTCGCGCGCGTCGGCTCGGTGTGGCCGGACATCGCACGGGTGGACACCGCCCGCCCGGATTCGGAACGCGCGAGTGCGTGGCTGCGGATGGCGGCGGGGCACGGCCTGGCGGGCGGGGGCCGGGCGACCGTGTTCGTCCCCGCGCCCGAACTCCGCCTCATCGTCATCGACGAGGAGCACCACCCCACGTACAAGGAGGACCGCGCCCCGCGCTACGACGCGCGCCGCGTCGCGGTCGAAAGGGCGCGTCTTCAGGGAGCGGTGTGCGTGCTGATCAGCTCGACACCTTCTCTCGAGGTGGGGGCCGCACCGTTCCACGTCGTCGAGCCGAGCGCCGAGGCGCGCCGCGCCACCCGGCCCGTGATCGAGCTGATACCCGCGGCCCCCGGACGGGCGATCTCGCGCTCCGTGCACGTGCGGCTGAGGGACGCGCTGCAGTCGGGGGCGCGCGCCGCGGTCCTGGTTCCGCGACGCGGCTACGCACGCACGTTGTGGTGCGCGGACTGCCGGCGATCGGTGAGGTGCTCCAGGTGCGAAGCGGGCGTGTCCTACGAGCGGGATGGTCGCCGCACCCGCTGCCCCCGTTGCGGCCTCGTCGCGGCCGCCCCGGAAGCTTGCCCGTCGTGCGGCGCGCGCGAGCTGCTCTATCTGGGGGCGGGGAGTGAACGGCTCACCGAACAGATCGCGCTCGCGTTCCCACGAGCGTCGGTGCGCCGGGTCGATCCGGCGACGGTGGAGCTGGACCCCGCCGACGGTCCTCCCGACATATACGTGACGACGTGGGTCGGCACCAAGCCCGAGCTTCGTCCCGAAGTGTCGCTGGTCGTGGTGCTCGAGGCCGATGCGTTGATCCGGCGACCCGATTTCCGTTCCGCGGAGCTCGCCTATCAGGCGTTTCAGGAGATGGCGTCGTGGGCCGGGCCGGCGACGCGCGGCGGACGGCTGGTGATCGAGACGTCCGAGCCGAACCATCACGCCGTCCAGGCCGTCGTGCGCGCGGACGACGGCTTTTTCTTCGACCGGGAGCTCGAGCACCGGCGAGAGCTCGGCTATCCGCCGTTTGCCGAGCTCGTCACGGTCAGGGCCTCCGGGGACGAGATGGAGTCGGCGATCGCACGCGCCGCCGAGGCCTGTCGCGCCGCAGGCGGCCGGATCCTCGGCCCCATGCCGGTGACCGCGTCGAGGGGGGGAGAGCGGGCGCTCGAGATCCTGGTGAAGTGCACGGACGCGGGTCCGATCGCCGATGCGCTGCGGGGTATCCTCGCCGACACGCCCGCCCGAACCAACGTGCGGGTGGACGTGGATCCGAGATAGAGAGCAGCACTATGTCCGTTTTGCCCATCAGGACCTTCGGCGAGCCCGTCCTGCGTCAGCGCGCGCCGGAGGTGATCAAAGTCACGGAGGCACAGCGCCGGCTCGCGGCGGACATGCTCGACACCATGCGCGTCGCTCCCGGGGTCGGACTCGCGGCTCCGCAAGTAGGTGTGCTCGAGCGCATCTTCGTCTTCGAGGTCGAGGACTGCTCGGGCGCCGTCATCAACCCGGTCATCGTCGAACGGTCCCCGGACACGCTCACCGAAGACGAGGCGTGCCTCTCGATCCCCGGTCTGGCCTTCCCGGTGGAACGTCACGCGCGCGTTCGGGTCGAAGCCCTCGACGAGAGCGGCGAGCCGGTCGTCCTGGAAGGGGAGGGATTGCTGGCGCGCGTGTTCCAGCACGAGATCGACCATCTCGACGGCGTGCTGTTCATCGACCGACTGGCGGACGAGAACCGCAGGGAGGCGATGACCCAGCTCCGCGAGCAGGCGCTCGGCCTCTCTCCACCGAGACCCGCCGCCGAGGTGCGGCCCGAGGGGCGGCTCTGAAAACCGTCTTCTTCGGCACCCCCGAGTGGGCGGTTCCGAGTCTCGACGCGCTGCTCGATTCCGACATCGAGGTCGCCGCGGTCGTCACCAACCCCGATCGTCCTGCGGGCCGGGGAATGGAGATGAAGCCTTCACCGGTGAAGCTCAGGGCCGTCGAGGCGGAACTCGAGATCCTCCAGCCGGAACGGGCGCGCGATCCCGCGCTCGAGGATCGAGTCGCCGAGATCGCGCCGGACATCGCGGTCGTCGTCGCCTACGGAAAGATCCTGCCCGGCCCCCTGCTCGAGGTTCCGCCGCTCGGCTTCATCAACGTGCATTTCTCGCTGCTCCCCGCATACCGGGGTGCCGCGCCGGTGCAGCGTGCGATCATCGACGGCCTCACCGAGACCGGCGTGTCGATCATCGTGTTGACCGAGGGCATGGACGAAGGTCCGGTGATCACGCGGGAGCCGGTGGCGATCGACGAGACCGACACCGCGGGGTCGTTGGGGGCGCGGTTCGCCGACGTCGGCGCGGGGATCCTGGTGCAGGCTCTCCAGGGTTACGCGGAAGGCACGATGCCGCCCAAGCCTCAGGATCACGACCGGGCAACGTACGCGTCGAAGATCTCGACCGAACAGGCGCGCATCCAATGGACGCTGCGCCCCCAAGACATACGCAATCTCGTGCGCGGGCTCAATCCGGTTCCGGGGGCGTGGACGGTGGTGCGGGGAAGAAGGCTCAAGGTTCACGAGGCCGCCGTGGTCCCGGCAAAAACACCTTTCGAACCCGGCGTCCTACAGACAACCGATCGCCTGGTGGTCGGAGCCGCAGACGGAGCCGTGGAGCTGACCGACGTCCAGCTCGAGGGCAAGCGCAGGATGTCGGGCGAGGAGCTGGCGCGCGGCCTGCGTCCGGCACCGGGGGAGCGGTTTCAGTGAAGATAGGACCATGTCTCGGCTGAAGCTCGCCCCGTCGATCCTGACCGCGGACTTCGCGCGGCTCGGGGAAGAGCTCGCATCGGTAGCGGATTACGTCGATTGGTATCACCTCGACGTCATGGACGGCCACTACGTCCCGAACCTGACGTTCGGCCCCTCGATCGTCGCAGCCGTCCGGCGCGCGGTCGAGCAGCCCCTGCACGTGCACCTGATGATCGAGGACCCCGACGCCTATGCCGAAGAGTTCGCGCAGCAGGGCGCGGCGCGCATCTCTTTCCATCCGGAGGTCACCTCGGACCCGGGAGCGGTCATCGCGACGATTCGGGAGGCGGGAGCGGGGGCCGGGATCGCGGTGCACCCGGACGTTGACGTATCGGTCCTAGAGGGTCATCTTGACGACATCGAGGTCGCGCTGATGATGACCGTGCGGCCGGGATTCGGGGGTCAGGAGTTCCTAGATCAGGCGCTCCCGAAGATTGCTCTGGTAGAAAAGATGATCGGCGAGGCGGGCGTAGCCGTGGATATCGAGGTCGATGGGGGGATCAATCTGAGTACGGTCGATCGTGCGGTCGAGGCGGGGGGTCGGATCCTGGTCGCGGGAAGCGCCATCTTCAACGGCATCGATGCTCCCGCGGCGGCCCGCAAGCTGAGGGACAGGCTCGACGCCCTGAATGCGGAGAAGGACGCATGAGAGCCGATCTTGTGGCTCCGAGCCGGCGCGCCGAGGGGGCCTACAAGCTTGGGTTCTAGCGGGCTCGTCCTGGTTGCCGACGACGACGAGGACATCGTCAGGTTCGTCGAGGTCAACCTGCGCCTCGAGGGTTTTGACGTCACGATCGCGGTCGACGGCGAGGCCGCCCTCAAGTCCGCACTCGAGCTTCACCCCGATCTCGCGTTGCTGGACGTGATGATGCCGAAGCTCGACGGCTACGAGGTCTGCCAGGCGTTGCGAAACGACGCGCGCACCAAGCACATGTCGATCATCATGCTCACCGCCAAGGCGCTCTCCGCGGACAAGGTCGTGGGGCTCACCGTCGGAGCAGACGACTACATCATCAAGCCGTTCGATCCCATCGAGCTCGTCGCACGGGTGAAGTCGGCCTTGCGACGATCCCGCGAGATGCGCGACCTCAATCCCTTGACCGAGTTGCCGGGCAACGTGCAGGTGCAGAACGAGGTGGCGCGGAAAGTCGCCTCGGGCGACCAGTTCGCGGTGTTGTACATCGACCTCGACAACTTCAAGGCTTTCAACGATCACTACGGCTTCCTGCGCGGCGACGAGGCGATCAAGCTGCTGGCCCGCTGCATTAGTGAAGCGATGCAGCATTGCGACGGCGCGGATTGCTTCCTCGGGCACGTGGGAGGCGACGACTTCCTCGCGGTCGTGCCCTCCGAGATCGGTGAGGCGACGGCAAAAGAGGTGATCGCGTGCTGGGATCAAGAGATCCGATCGCTATACGACTCGGAAGACATCGAGAGGGGCTACGTAGAGGTTCCCGATCGTCTCAAGAAACTACACCGGTATCCGATCATGACCGTGTCGGTGGGCGTCGCGACCAACGCCCATCGGGCCATAACGAGCCACTGGGAGGCGGCCGAGATCGCGACCGAGATGAAGCACTTCGCCAAGCAAGACGCAAAGTCGAGCTACGCGGTCGACCGCCGCCGCAAGAGGGGACCGCCACAGCCCGAATAGTCCTAGCCGAGTGGTCGATGAGTCGGCTGTGGACCCGCACTGGGCGACCAGTCGGCGGGCTTGTTGCGTCGGACCGAGCGCGGCTTGCGCCGCGTATACTTGGTCTTGGAACCAAAAAGCCTCTTCGGGGCAGGGTGCAAGTCCCGACCGGCGGTTACAGTCCGCGACCCCTTTAGCGAGGGTTGACCCGGTGAGATCCCGGGACCGACGGTAAGCGGCGGAGGCCGTAAGTCCGGATGGGAGAAGGGGCGAGTGCAATCTGCCGCGCGCGCGGCGGATGCCT
>JBOGXF010000020.1:0-48020 GCA_050694275.1 Actinomycetota bacterium
GGCGCGTCGCGGGGGCCGGGGTCCCGGGTCACGTCCACGTGCACGTGGTGCCGCGCTGGGGTGGGGACACGAACTTCATGCCGGTCGTGGGCGAGACGAAGGTCCTGCCCGAGTCCCTCGCCGACACCGCCGCGAAGCTCCGCCCCCTGTTCACCCGCCCCTAATCGCCGAGTGGTCGTGAAATGCCATACAGGGGCGCGTGGCGACCACTCGGCAGGAAGTTAGGCGTCGGCGTCCTGCTTGGCTGCGTTGACGAGCTTTTGCGCGAGGTCGTGGGGCACCTCCTGGTAGTGCGAGAAGCTCCACGAGAAGGTCCCCGTGCCCCCGGTCAGCGAGCGCAGGTCGGTGGCGTAGTGGGTGGTCTCGGCGAAGGGCACCTTGGCTCTGACGATCTGACGGCCGCCGGCGATCGTCTCGATCCCCTCGGGGATGCCCCGCCTCTTCTGCAGGTCGCCCATGATGTCGCCGGTGAACGCCTCGGGAACCATGACCTCGAGCGTCCAGATGGGCTCGAGCAGGGTCAGCCCGGCCTTGTCGAGAGCATCCTTCATCGCCTCGCGGCCGGCGAGCTGGAACGCCATGTCGGATGAGTCGACGGTGTGGTACTTACCGTCGTAAAGCTCGACCTTTATGTCGATCATCGGGAACCCGGTTCCGACCCCGTTCTCCATCGCGGCGCGGACGCCCTTCTCGACGGACGGGATGAACTGATTGGGGATCGAACCGCCGAAGATCTTGTCATCGAACACGAACCCTTCGCCCCGCTGGAGGGGCTCGACTCGGACGTTGCAGATGCCGTACTGACCGTGCCCTCCTGATTGCTTCACGTGGCGCCCGAGCGCCTCCGCCTTGCTCGTGAATGTCGACCGGTACGGAACCTTGAACGGCGTCTCTTCGACCTCGACCGAGAACTTCGACTTGAGCCGGTGCAAGACGACGTCGAGATGCGCGTCTCCCATTCCCCAGAGAATCGTCTGGTGTGTCTCGTCGTTTCGTTCGAGCCGGAGCGAGGGATCCTCTTCGATGAGCTTTTGGAGGCCGATCATCAGCTTGTCCTCGTCGCCCTTGGTCTTTGGCTGAATCGCTTTGGGCAGGAGGGGCTCGGGAGGCTCGATCCCGGGAAGGATCAATGGGCTCGCCTTGTCTGCCAGAGTGTCGCCGGTGACCGTGTGGGCGAGCTTTGCCACGGCGCCGATGTCGCCGGCGACGATCTCGCTCATGACCTCCTGGTTCTTGCCGACCATGGTGAAGACGCTGCCCACGCGCTCGTCTGAGTTCTGCGTCGCGTTGAAGAGAGTGCCGTCGCCGCGCACCGTTCCCGAGTAGACACGGAAAAAGCTGATGCGACCGACATACGGATCGGTCATTGTCTTGAACACCAGCGCCGACATCGGCGCGTCTGGCTTCGCCTCACGAGTTTGCTCGTCCTCCGACTGAACCGGTGGCCTGTCCAATGGCGATGGACCGGCGGCGACGACGAGGTCCATGAACCGGTCGATGCCGATCAGCTTCGTCGCCGACGCGACAACGACCGGGAAGACGGTGGCGCTCGAGAGACCGTCTCGGAGGCTCTTTACGATTTCGTCCCGGCTCAGCTCCCCTCCTTCGAGATAGCGTTCGAGAAGCTCGTCGCTTGTCTCGGCGACGGAGTCGAGCAGATTGGTGCGAACCTCATCCACGCGCGCCTGGCGGTCCTCGGGAATCGGGGTCTCCTTGCCCGAGCCCGACTCGTCGTATTCGAAGGCACCGACATCGATGACCGAGATGACTCCCTTGAAGTCGTGCTCGCGCCCGAGCGGCAGGTTGATCGGGGCGATCCCCATGCCGAAGGCACCCCGGAGCTCCTCGAGGGTGCGTCTGAAAGAGGAGTTCTCGCGGTCGACTTTGTTTACGACGACGATGCGGGGGAGCTCGAGATCCTCGGCGTAGCGCCACGCGACGTGGGTCTGGACCTCGAGGCCCTCTACTGCCGAGACGACGAAGACCGCAAGGTCGGCGGTCCTCATGGCGGCTCGCATCTCACCTATGAAGTCGGCATAGCCCGGGGCATCGAGGATGTTGAGCTTGTGATCGCTCCACTCGACGGGAGCGAGGGCCGTGGACACAGAGATGCCCCGGCGGATCTCCTCTTCGTCGAAGTCGCAGGTCGTGTTGCCTTCGGTGGTCTTGCCCAGACGGGTGATGGCGCCGGATCGATAGAGCATGGCCTCGGCGAGAGAGGTCTTGCCGGCCCCGCCGTGGCCGACCAGGACAATGTTGCGGATGTTCTCCGTCGGATAGCTCTTCACGCGACCTCCCCCTGGGCTGACTCAGGACTCAGAAGCAGCCATCGTAAGGCAAGGGCCTCGACACTAGGATGCGGGCGTGCTCAACCAGAAGATCCGTCGGACATGGGACCGGATCATGCGTCCGGTGGGTTCGGCTCTGGGCCGGACCGGGCTCAGCCCGAACGCGATCACGCTGCTGGGATTGTTGATCCAAACAGGCGCGGCCGCCCTCATAGTTGCCGACCGCCTCATCCTCGCCGGACTCGTCACGATCGTCGCGGGCGTCTCAGACGTCCTCGACGGCGCGGTCGCCAAGGCGACCGGGAAGACCAGCAAGCTCGGGGCCCTGATCGACTCCACCGCAGACCGCGTGTCCGACGCACTGTTTTTCCTGCCGGTGGCGTGGCTGTACACGGTGTCGGGGGGAGCTGCGCGAGACGAACCGTGGGTTGCGGCCGTTGCGCTCATCGGACTGGTGACGACGTTTCTCGTCTCCTATGTGCGTGCGCGCGCGGAAAGCCTCGGCTACGCCTGCAATGTCGGGATCGCCGAGCGCGCCGAGCGTGTCATCCTCATGATCATCGGACTGGTGTTCAGCGTTCTGCTGCCCGCGATCGTGGTCCTGCTGGCGGCGTTGTCGACGATCACCGTTGCGCAGCGCCTCCTGCACGTGCGAGCCCAAGCGAGAAGTGGCGCGTCGTAAGCGGCCTCCCGACGAGGGGAGGCTCATCCAGCTCGTCTACTACGGCTACGTTGCCGGCTCGGCGTTGGCGCGCGCCCTTCCCGAGGGCCTGTCCTACGGGCTGGCGAGGCTGGGCGGGGGGATCGCGGCGCGGGTGTCCGGGAAGCGCGAGATCGTGGCCGGAAATCTTGCGCGCATCACCGGCAAGCCGGCGGACTCCGAAGAAGTCCAGAGGCTCGTCGTCGAGGCGTACAAGTCGTACGCGCGTTACTGGCTCGAGACCTTCGCTCTCGTACGGGAGGGGCGAGAGTTCTTTCTCGAACGCTTCAGCTGCCGGCACGAGGATCGTCTCGACGCAGTCCTGGCGCGCGGCAAGGGGGCGGTGGTCGCGGTCGGACATCTCGGCAACTGGGACGCCGCCGGCGCGTGGGTGGGCGCGACGGGTCGAAGTCTGGTGACCGTCGCGGAGGTGCTCAAGCCCCGACGGATGTTCGATTTCTTTGCCGACCACCGCGCCGCGCTCGGGATGACCATCTATCCGGCGGAGAAAGGTGTGACGGAGCGACTGGTCGCGGCGGTGTCCGACGGGGCGGTCGTGGCGATCCTGGCGGATCGGGATCTCAAAGGGACCGGGCCGGAGGTGGAGTTCTTCGGAGAGCCGGCGACCATGCCCGGAGGAGCGGCGGCGGTCGCCCTCCGGGCGCGCGTCCCTCTTCTGGTCGCGGGGGTGTGGGGGATCGAGCTGGGCGACGGCAGGCGCGGATGGGAGGCAGAGATGAGCGAGCCGATCGAGCTTCCGGAGAACCGGGGAGGCGACGCCATCGCGCAACTCACCGGACAGGTGGCCGAGAAGCTCGAAGAGTTCATCTCCCGACGCCCCGAGGAGTGGCACGTGCTTCAGCCTTTCTGGCTCGCCGATCGAAAGCGTTCGCCGTGAAGGTCGCGCTCGTCTGTCCCTACGCGTGGGATCGCTTCGGCGGGGTGCAGAGCCACATCGCCACACTCGCCTCGACTCTGAGAACAAGAGGTCACGAGGTCCTGGTGATCGCGCCGCACTCGTCGCACGGCGCGGTGGCCTCGGACGAAGTGACGATCGTGGGCCGGGCGGTTCCCGTCCCCGCGAACGGGTCGATCGCGTCGCTCTCCTTCGGCCCCCTCGCTGCTGCGGGGGTGCGCAAAGCACTGCGCGGATTTGCTCCGGACCTCGTCCACCTTCACGAGCCGCTCGTCCCGAGCCTGTCACTCCTCGGCCTGTGGTCGGCAAAGGTCCCGGCGGTCGGGACCTTTCACGCATCGGCCGAGTCGAGCTTGGGCTACCGGCTCGCTCGCCCGGTGCTCGAGCGGGCGGTCGATCGGCTCGCGGCACGCACCGCGGTCTCTGATGCAGCGCGTGCCTTGATCGCTCGCTACTTCCCCGGCGAGTACCTCCTGACTCCCAACGGGATCGATGCGGCGCGATTCGCCGAGGCGGATCCGATCGAGCCGCGGAGCGATCACAAGAAGATCCTGTTCTTCGGACGAATCGAACGCAGAAAGGGGCTCGAGGTCCTCGTCCAGGCGATGACGAGAGCGCGCGAGATCGATGTCGAGCTGATCGTTGCGGGAGCGGGGCCCGAGGAGACATCGTGCCGGAAACTTGCGCGTTCGCTCGCGGTCCCCGTTCGTTTTGTGGGCCGGGTGTCGGAGGCGGACAAGCCGAGATGGTTTCGTGCCGCCGACGTCTACTGCGCGCCGGCCGTCGGCGGCGAGTCCTTCGGCATCGTCCTGCTCGAAGCGATGGCCGCGGGGGCCCCGGTGGTGTGCTCGGACCTGCCGGGGTTCAGGGCTGTAGCGGGAGACGCGGCGCGACTTGTCCCGGCGGGCGATCCCGGCGCGCTCGCCGATGCGCTGCGCGACGTGTTGACGGACGATGACGAACGGACGCGCCTGGGCGCGGCAGCCCGACGGCGGGCGCGCATGTTCGACTGGGAGCGCTTGGTCACGGGCGTCGAGTCCGTCTACGACCGCGCCCTCGGGACTCGAACGTAGGCTGGTTGACAAGTGTCAACCAGATCCGCTAAGGTTGACAACTGTCAATGAGCCGGCCCATCCGAAGAAGGAAGTAGAGGAAGCATTGCAGGTTCTAGAGACAGGGGACTGGACCGTGACGCCCACGAGCGCAGGACACCGCTGGGGTAAGGCGGAGTGCGGAGGTGGGTGTGTCGTCTCGATCTGGTCCACGCCGAAGAACGCAGGCAATCACGGACGGAGCCTTAGACGTTGGCTCACCAAGTGCCCACACAGAGAGGAGGGTGAGGAATGAGCGAGTACGAGTTCATCCTTGTGATCGATGCTGATCTCGATGATGACGCTGTTCTTGACCGACTCTTTGAAGCGGGCTGCGATGACGCCACGCTCGGAATGTCTGACGGTGTCGGTTATGGCGAGTTTCATCGGGAAGCGCCCAACTTCCGAGACGCGCTGATGTCGGCGATTTACGACGTCGAGGTGGGTGCCCATCTACGAGTGCTCCATGTCGAACCCGATGACCTCGTCACGATGGCTGATATTGCTCGGAGACTGAACAAGAGCCGCGAATACATCCGACAACTCGTTCTCGGCCGAAAGGGTCCTGGGGATTTTCCCCCGCCTGTCTCTCATTTGCACAGCCGGTCAAGTCTTTGGCGCTGGTCCGATGTGGCGAGCTGGGCAGGGCAACTCGATCCCGAGATGCAGGAGCGCGCCCGTCTTACCGCTGGGGTAAACGGTTTCCTCGAGATGCGTCGTGCCCGACTGGAGGAAAGCGACGCTAAAGAGCTCCTCGCAATGGCGGGTGGTTAGAGAAGGAGACGACTTCACGTTGCGCAGTTCGACGCAAGGGTAAAGGAGTCCGACTCTTCAGCTGCGAATCCAGTCATGACCAGGAACCCTGGCGTCACAAGTACGGTCGCGCTGGTCGCTTACGGCTATCGTGATGGTCGGTGAATCGTTTAGGCGGCATGGCGACGATCGGGCGACGCATCAACCTCAGGCACTTCATGGAGAAGCGCCTGCGCACCGCGCTGACCATCTCGGGCATAGCCGCCGGCGTCGCGCTGATGTTTTCGATCGCGGTGATCAACGACACGCTGCTTGGGACCTTCCGGGCGAGCGTGCGCGACCTCGCCGGGGCCGCGGAGATCGAGGTCGCGGCGCCGGACCAAACGGGGCTTCCGGAGAAAACGGTGGCGCGGGTGGCGTCCGTGGACGGGGTCCGTCGCGCCGTGCCGGCGCTGAGAGCGACGACCCAACTGTCGCGCTCGGGGGCGGCGGAACGGGCGATGGTTCTGGGCGTCACGCCCGAGTTCTCGTCTCTGTTCCCCGAAAACCTCGGTCGCCTTGCGAGGGTTCGCATCACCGGCGGGTTCGGACCGGGAGGCGATGGGATCGTGCTGTCGCGCACGGTGGCCGACCGCCTGGGCGTGCGCGAGGGCGATTCGCTTCGGGTCCAGACTCCGAGCGGCGTGCGGACGACCGAGGTCACGGGCGCGATCGGCGGGGGAGCGATCGCGGCGCTCAACGGGGGAGACGTCGGGATCATGCTGCTCCCGGCCGCTCAGGACCTCTTCGATAAGCAGGGCGTGATCGATTCGATCTACGTGGTCGTCGATGCCGATGTACCGGTCGCGTCGGTCGACGAAGCCATCGAGCGCGAGCTCGAAGGCGCGGCGGTCGTGGGGCCCCCCGGGACGCGATCCCGCGGCCTCGAGCGGATCTTTGCCGCGCTCGGGCGGCTCCTGTCGCTCGCCGGCACCGTGAGCTTGTTCGTCGCGCTGTTCGTCGTATACAACACGATGTCGATGTCGCTCGCCGAACGGCGGCGGGAGATCTCGATGGCGCTCGCCCTCGGAGCGTCCCGCCGTCACGTCTTCGGCGCGTTCCTCGCGGAGGCCGCCGTCCTGGGGACGGTCGCCTCGGCGGTCGGCATCGGCCTGGGGTTGATGCTCGCCGACGTCCTCCTCGAACGCGCCGTCGAGAGCTATTCGTTCCTCCCCCTGAGCGGCGCAAGCGCGCTCAAGATCACCGCAGCGCAAATCGCCACCGCGATGGCGGGCGGGATCGCGGTCTCGCTGGCGGGGGCCTTCGTGCCGGCTCGCCGGGTCCTGTCGGTCGCGCCCATCGAGGCCCTCCGCCCGGAGGCCGCGTACGAGTGGGCACGCACGTCGAGGTCGCGCGCCGGCCGCAGGGCGACGCTCGTGGGAGGGGTCATCGGGTTGGCGCTCGCCGCGGGCCTGTTCGCAGCATTCCTGGGCGATCCGGAGCTGGAGTGGGCGCCGACCGCGGGAATCGTCGCGGGCCTCACCGGGATCACGTTCTTCTTGCCCCACATCGTCCCGCGTGCTCTGGCCGTCCTCCGCCCCGTGTACCGGCGCGCCTTCGGACCGATGGGACGTCTGTCCGCCGATGCGCTCGCAAAGAATCCGGGACGGACGACGTTCACCGTTGCCGCGCTCGTGCTGACCCTGGGAGTCGCGCTCGGTGTCGGGAGCGCGCTCGCCTCGTACCAAACCCAGGTCGAAAACCTCGCGTCCACCCTCATCGGTGCGCCGATCTACGTCACCTCGGAGAGCTACACCGGCCTGTCGTCGGATCAGCCTCTGCCGGCATCCCTGCGCGACGATCTTGCCGCAGTGGAGGGAGTCGAGTTCGTCTACCCGCTCCGGTTCTCGCTGATCAACGTCGAAGGCGGGCAGGCGCACCTGAACGCGATTCCGGTGCAGGAGGCGCTGACCGCGGGGGCGACCACCGAGCTGTCTGCGATCACCGAGGACCCGGACGCGTTCCTCGGCGGCCTCGAGCGTGGCGCGGTCGCGGTGTCGCGCCTCACCGCGCGCCGTCACGGCCTCGACATCGGCGATTCCTTCGCCCTTCCGACGCCCGCCGGACGGCGCGACTTTCAGGTCGCCGCGGTCTACGAGGACCTTCTTGAGCTCGACTCGCTCTATATCGATTACGAGACCTACGTCCGATTGTGGAATGACGACAAGGCCGACGAGTTCGGAATCATCCTCACCGAGGATGCCGATGTCTCCCGAGTGCAAGCGGCGTTGGCGGGGGCGGTAGAGGAGCGCGGGGTGGCTGCGGAAGTACTCAGCGCCGAGGAGCTCATCGGACGCATCCTCGACACGGTCGAGGGCAGCTTCGCTCTCGGACGAGGCATTCAGCTCGCCGCCCTCATCGTCGCGGCCCTCGTCGTCGCCAACACCATGTTCACCGCGGTGTTCGAGCGCCGATGGGAGATGGGGCTTCAGCGCGCCCTCGGCATGAACGGATCGGAGATGGCGCGCTCCGTGCTGCTCGAGGCTGCGGGGATCGGCATCGTCGGGGGCGTGGGCGGGGCCGCGCTCGGGACACTTATCGGTTTCCTCATGGTCGAGGCGATGGAGGCGCAGTTCGCGTGGCGCATCGGGTTCGCGCTCCCCTGGACGTTGATCGGGTTTGCCCTCCTCGGGGGGCTCGTCGTCGCCGCCCTGGCGGGGTCGATCCCGAGCCGGCTGGCGGTGCGGACGAACATCATCGAGAGCCTGCGGTACGAGTGAGATGGTTGTCCTTTGCGATGTCGTCTGGAGATGCGCGCGGTGAGCGTTCCCCATGCCTTGCTCGGGCTTCTCGAAGGTTCTCCGCGACACGGCTACGACCTCAAGCGCGAATACGACACGTTGTTCGGGCGCAGCAAGGCCCTGCAGTTCGGCCAGGTCTACTCGACGCTTCAGCGCCTGCAGCGCGATGGACTCGTCGATGCGGTCAGTGCCCAACCGGGTAAGGGACCGGACCGGAAGCTCTACGCGATCACGGCAGAAGGAGTGACCGACCTCGATGAGTGGTTGCGTCGACCGGAGCCGCCAACGCCCTACATCCAAAACATCCTCTTCATGAAGGTGGCGCTGGCGCTCCTTTCCGGTCGCCCCGCAAAGCGATACCTGCATATTCAGCGCGCGGAGCACGAACGCAGCATGCGCGAGCTCACTCGGCTGAAAAGAGAAGGCGACGAGATCGCGGCCGTCGTCGCCGACTACGCCCTGTTCCACCTCGAGGCGGATCTGAGGTGGATCGAGCTAACCGAAGCGCGTCTCAGACGTCTGCGGAAGGAGATCAGGCCGTGAAGGGTGCCGCAGAGTATGAAGTCAGCATGGACGCGACCGATCGGGCCGGATTGATCGTGGAGGCGAACGGCATCGTGCGCGTCTACACCCAGGGCGACGAGAGGGTGTTTGCGCTGCGCGGGGTCGATCTCTCGGTGGTTCCTGGGGAGTTCGTGTCGATCACGGGACCCTCCGGATCGGGCAAGTCCACGCTGCTGCACTGTCTCGGTGGGCTCGATCGTCCCGACCAAGGCGAGGTGCATCTCGAGGGCAGGCCGATATCCACCCTGTCCGACGAGGAACTCGCGCTGATCCGGCGCAGACGGCTGGGCTTCGTGCTGCAGTTCTTCAACCTGCTCCCGACGCTCACCGCGCTCGAGAACGTCGGGTTCCCCCTGCTGCTCGACGGACGGAACGACGCTCTCGACCTGGCCGCCGCGACGCTGACGGAACTGGGGCTCAAGGACCGCATGAACCATCGGCCATCGCAGCTTTCTGGCGGCGAGCAGCAAAGGGTCGCACTGGGTCGGGCGCTGGTGACGCGGCCCGCGGTGATCCTCGCCGATGAGCCCACCGGCAACCTCGACTCGCTCGCCGGAGAGGACATCCTCAGGTTGTTGCGCGACACGGCGGACGCGGGACAAACCATCGTGATGGTGACGCACGACCTGCGGTCGGCCTCCTACGCTGACAGGGTCGTGCGTCTCGTCGACGGCGCGATCGTGGACGAAGACGGCGTTCCCGGCACCGATAGCTGATGGACGGCTTCGTCTCGTTGGTCAGAAGGATCAATATCCGTCACATGTTCGAGCGCCTGGTCACGGACATGGAGTTCACGTTCGCCTTCGCCATCCCGTTCGAGCCCTCGAGCTATCTCGTGGGGTTGGCGCTGCTCGTGGGAACGGCCATAGCGGCGGTTGCCGGCTTCTACCCGAGTCGGGAGGCAGCACGGGTGCCGATCATCGAGTCGCTGCGATACGAGTAGGACGTGGCACGCACGCGAGGATGGATGTCATGAGGAAGGGGATCGCAGCGTGCGCAGCCGTTGGAGTTATTGCAGCGGCGTGCAGCAACGCGCCCGAGCCCGGCCCGACGGCGGGGGAGAGGCTGCCCACTCCCGCGCCCACTTCGTCCGAGAGGAAGGCCGATGAACGCGGCGCCAAGCGGGCCCAGAAAGAGATGGCGGCCGGTCGCGTCGCCAAGAAAGACGAGTCGCGGACCGGCGCGCAACGGGATCCAGGAGCGGCCGGATCGGACACGACCACGAAAGGGAGTGGCAAGCGCGGCTCAGCGTACCCCGCCGCGGGTCGCTACCGGTACGACCAGTCCGGCTACGAGGAGTACTGCCGGGCGACCTGCACGCGCGAGGACCTCCCGCCGACGCGGACCATAGACATCTCTTACAAGAGGCGAAAAGCGCGCAGGGCCACGCTGATCAGCGACGAACGGATCTCGAGCCGGCGATCGAGCGAGACGACCATCAAGGTCAATCGGGATGCCGCATTGATCACGAGAGCCCACGTCCGCTTCGAGGACGAGGGCTTCCGCTACGAGAACACCTACCGGCCCAGGCCCCCGATCGAATCGCTGCGCTTTCCGCTCAGGATCGGTAAGTCGTGGTCGGGGCAATGGAAGGCCGATACCTCCGGAAGGTACGAGATCGATGTCGTCGGCCGAAGCACAGTCGACATCGGGGGACGGCGAGTGAACGCCTTCCGGCTCGATACGGTCACCTTGTTCAGCGGGGAGTTCGAGGGACGCGCCGACGTGACGGTGTGGATCGATCCCGACACGACGATGGTGGTGAGGTCGACCGGTCGCCTCGAGATCGAGAGCGTGTTCGGGAGCTTCGAATCGGAGTTCGAGACGACGCTCGATGGGGGGCCGGGATACTGATGGTCGTGCAGACACAAGAGCCGCGCGCCGACTGGGACGCCCCGCCGGGCCCCGCCCCCTCGCCCGCCGGGGCCGTGCTCGTCGCGCTGTGGCTCGCGGGCCCTGCGCTCCTCGGCGGGATCGTCGTATGGGCGCTCCTCGGCCCCCTTCCCGGCGTGCTCATCGCTGCGCTGATCGGAGCCGCGACGTGGATCCGGGTCCGCGCCGCCGGTCCTCGTCTTCTGAGACGGCTCCGGGCGACTGCCTTGCCCGACGACGCCGAGCCGCGCGCCCGCAACCTCGTCGAGGGCCTTGCCCGACGCACCGGAATGGAGACGCCGTCCCTGTGGCTCATTCCCGACGAGAGGCCCAACGCGCTCGTGACCCGCGCCGGGGGCCCCGCGGTCGCATTAACCCGCGGCCTCCTCGACGGCTGCAGCCGGACCGAGCTCGAGGCCGTCGTCGCCCATTGCCTGGTGAGGTTGAGGGCCGGCTCCGGCGTGCGAGCGGCGACCGCGTTGGATATGTCGCTTACGGGGGCGCGCCCGCTCGCCGATCTGGTGGTCCGTCCCCCCAGCCACGGAGACGACGTGCGCGCCGCGGCCCTGACCCGTTACCCGCCCGGCGTCGCGCGCGCCATCGAGAAGGCCGTGCCGGTAGGGGCCGGCCACGGCGCGATGTGGTTCGTCCCGGAAGGCCCATCCCTTCCTTCGGTGGAAGAGAGGCTCAGACAGCTTTCTGACCTGTGACCTGCATTTCCGCGGTTGCGCGCGCTGTGCGTGATAGCTTGCGTAAACGCTGTGGGGCGCTCTCTCGTGAATGGCCGGGAGCCTTGATGTCAGGACCGCCGCCCCACAAATCGCACGGATAAGGACGAGGAGGTTGCAACGCGTGTCGAGCAGGGCCAGGGCAGCAGCGGTCGGGGGCGGCGTGCTCCTGGTCGCGATTGTCGCCTTCTTCTTGCTCTCGAATCGTTCGGCGAGCGACATCCCGATCATCGGCGGGATCGTCGACGATCCGCCGGTGTGCGCGCTGACCGGGCTCGAGCCCCGAAGAGAGGCCCTCGCCGAGCAGCCCGCGGTCGCCGTCAAGATCGAGAACGCCGAGGTCGCCTATCCGCTGTCGGGGCTCGAGGACGCGGAGATCGTCTACGAGGAGCTGGTCGAGGGCGGGGTGACCCGCTTCATGGCGCTCTACCACTGCACCGATTCGAGCAAGGCGGGGCCGATCCGTAGCGCCCGAGCGGTCGATCCGGCGATCATGACGCCCACCACTCGTATCCTCGCCTTCTCCGGCGCCAACGCAAGCGTGATGGCCGCGCTCCGGGATGCGGACGTCGTCGTCATCGAGGAGAACGCCGCGGGAGAGGCGATGGCGCGCATCCCGCGGGCAGGCCTGACTTTCGAGCACACTCTTTACGCGGACACCAGTGGCATCCGCAGGATCGGAAGGAAGGAGTTCGACGACGCCCCGCCGGAGGGGACCTATGCCCACGGCGAACTCGAGGGCAGGAGCCGCGCCGCAACCAGCGTGACGATCAATTTCAGTGGCGCCACCACAGTGAGCTACGAGTGGAACGGCGACGGGTGGCAGCGGTCGCAGGGAGGTGCGCCGTTCGTCGCCGAGACGGGCGATCAGATCACGGTCGACAACGTGCTCATCGAAGAACACGACGTCTCGCTCTCCGATGTCCGCGACGTCGCCGGCACTCAATCGATCGAGATCGCCGACGTCACCGGAACCGGCCGAGCGGTGTTGTTCCGCGACGGGCGGGCGGTGGTCGGCCGGTGGGTGCGCGACTCCGTCGAGGGCCCCGTGATGTTCGAGCGCAGGAACGGCGACGAGATGACGTTCGCGCCCGGCTCGATCTGGATCCATCTCGTCCCCAGCGAGGACGGCGAAGTGAAGGGATCGTTCGACTTTGCGAAGTAGAGATCGTCGCGTCCTGGTATCAGGACTCCTGTCGGTGGTTTTGCTGTTGGCGTCGTGTAGCGACGACAGTGGACCCGCGCCCAACGGACCGGTCGCGTCAGCCCCTTCGCCGGCGCTTCCGCCCACATGTCCCCTGACCGGTGAGGAACCGGCCCAGGGGGTCGACCTCGCGCGGCACGCCGTCGCCGTCAAGATCGAGAACTCGCCCTCGGCGCGTCCGCAGCACGGTCTCGAGGCGGCGGACATCGTCTACGAAGAGGTCGTCGAAGGAGGCATCACGCGCTTCATGGCGATCTACCACTGCTCGGCGACGAGGCAGGCGGGCCCCGTGCGGAGCGCGCGCTTCGACGACCCGAAGATCGCCCTCCCGGCCACCCGCATCATCGCCTACTCGGGGGCGAACTCAATCGTGGAAGGTGAGCTCAATAAGAGGAACATGATTGCCCTCGAAGAAGACGACAGCGATGCCTTCTATCGTGTCCCCCCGGGCGTGCTGCAGACCCACAACCTCTTCATCGACGTGGGGAGGCTGCGGCGCGCGATCGAGGCGAAGGTGCGCCCTCCGAGGCCGCTGTTCCGGTACGGCCCCCTCCAGGATGGATCGAAGAAGGCGCGCCGGGTGAGTATCAACTTCACCGCGGCCAACACGATCGAGTATCGCTGGCGGAACGACGCGTGGGAGCGTTACGAGGCGGGAGTGCCTTTCATGCTCGCATCCGGCGCCCAGGTGGCCGTTCCTAACCTGCTCATTCAGGAGGTCGAAGTCAATCCGTCGAGCACGATCGTCGACAGCGCCGGCAACCCGTCTCCCGACATCCGGCTCATGGGGACGGGGCGGGCGCTTCTGTTCCGCGATGGGCGCGTGATCAGGGGGACGTGGAGGATCAAGAAGGAGGGCCGCGCGCCCGTCTTCACCGCCAGGGATGGCGAGGAGTTCGTCTTCGCCCCCGGACAGACGTGGGTCGAGCTGGTCCCCTCGAGTAAGGGCGCCGTCAAGGGCTCCTTCTCGCTCTCGAAAAAGCGGCGCTAGAACCACCCGGTTCTCACCCGAGAACCACCGTTCTCGGTGCGCGTCCTACGTGTGGTTCCAAACCCTTGTGGTCGGAGTGGTCGGAGGGGTCGGTCTGGTCGTCGACCACACCGACCAGTGGGACCACACCGACCAGTGGGACCACAGTGACCGCAGGGTTCCGGCTGCGGCCGCACGATTCCTTGGAACCTCCCAGGCGCAGGTACCGTCCAACACAGCATGTTGAAATCCGCATGGGTCTGGGCCCTGCTCGTTCTCGGCGTGGCGTGCGGCGCGCCGGGACTACCGGATGCGGCCCCCGGGAAGGCGCCCGCGACCGCAGAGCCCGGCGATCTCTAACGAGGCGACGACGTCCGTCCTCGAGAGCGACGCTCACGGCCCGATGCTGTGTCTCGGAGTGATCCTGGACTCGCTCCCGCCGCAATGCGGCGACGTCCCGATCACGAACTGGAGCTGGAACGACGTGGACGGGGAGGAACAGGTCGCCGGAACCACCTGGGGCGAGTATCACGTCGTCGGCACCTTCGACGGCGAGTCCTTCACCGTCACGGAGGTCGGGCCGCCGCGAAGGAGCCCATCGGAGGATAACGAAGATGCGATCGACACTCCTTGTCCGGAGCCGGACGGTGGATGGCAAGCGTCGGACCCGGACAGAGTGTCGGACCGCGACTGGGAACGAACCGCTGCAGCGGCGCGTAAGGCATCCGATTTCGCCGGAGTGTGGATCGACCACGTCGCCGTGACCGACCCCGAGTCCGGCGTCGAGAGGACCGGGATCATCCTCAACGTTGCCTTCACCGGCGATCTCGAACGCCACGAGGCCGAGCTGCGAGAGACATGGGGCGGTCCGTTGTGCGTCGTCGAGCATCCCCGGACCCTGCGCGAGCTGCGGGGGATCCAGAGGGAGTTGGGCGACATCGCCGAGGAGGAGTTCGAGTTGCAGATCCTGTGGTCCAGCTCGAGCGAGGTTCATGGTGTCGTTGAGATCGGCGTCGTCACGATCGACGCCGAGACGCGAGCGGCGCTCGACGAGCGGTACGGTACGGGCGCCGTCGAGGCCGAGCCCGCCCTTCGACCTGTCCCGTAGGGCGACGTGTCTGAAAACCCTGTTGGTGACACGGGCTCTTGGCGCGCCCTCCGAGGAATAGAATCCGCTCATGGCAGAGATAACGAGAGAGACGGGCGGCCTGCCCGTCAAGCGCGGGCTCGCCGAGATGCTCAAAGGCGGCGTCATCATGGACGTCACCACCGCGGAGCAGGCCAAGATCTCCGAGGACGCCGGCGCGGTCGCGGTCATGGCCCTCGAACGGGTTCCGGCCGACATCCGGGCCGAGGGTGGGGTCGCCCGCATGGCCGACCCCGAGAGGATCTCCGAGATCATCGACGCGGTCTCGGTTCCGGTGATGGCCAAGTGTCGCATCGGTCACTTCGCCGAGGCACAGGTGCTCGAGTCGCTCGGCGTCGACTACGTCGACGAATCGGAGGTTCTCACCCCGGCGGACGAGACCAACCACGTCGACAAGTGGGCCTTCACCGTGCCCTTCGTGTGCGGCGCGACCAACCTGGGAGAGGCGTTGCGGCGCATCGGCGAGGGGGCCGCGATGATTCGGTCGAAGGGCGAGGCCGGGACCGGCGACGTGAAGGAAGCCGTGCGCCACATGCGGCTGATCACGTCCGAGATCAAGCGGCTGGTGACGCTCTCGCCGGAGGAGCTCATGACCGCAGCGAAGGAGCTGCGCGCCCCCTACGAGCTCGTGCGCGCGGTCGCCTCCGAGGGACGGCTCCCGGTGGTGCTCTTCACCGCAGGAGGCATCGCGACCCCGGCGGACGCCGCGATGATGATGCAGCTCGGCGCGGACGGAGTGTTCGTCGGGTCGGGCATCTTCAAGTCGGACGATCCCGCGACGCGGGCGCGCGCCATAGTCGAAGCCACGACCTACTACAACGATCCGGAGATCGTGGCGAAGGTGTCGCGCGGACTGGGCGAAGCGATGGTCGGGATCAATGCCTCGGACCTGCCGGAGCGGGAGCGCCTCGCCGGCCGGGGCTGGTAGCGCGTGAAGGTCGGGGTACTCGGCCTCCAGGGCGACGTGAGGGAGCATCTGCGCGCGCTCGAGAACGGCGACGCGACACCTGTCGCGGTGAAAACCACCGGCGATCTCGCGTCCGTAGACGCGCTCGTGATCCCCGGTGGCGAGTCGACCACCATCGGCAAGCTCCTCGACCGCTTCGGGCTCCTCGATCCCCTGCGCGATCGCATCCGATCGGGCATGCCCGCATACGGGACGTGCGCGGGGATGATCTTGATGGCGAAGGACGTCGTCGGCCCGCACGAGGTTCCGCACCGGTTGAGCGTGCTGGACGTGTCGGTGCAGCGCAACGCCTACGGCAGGCAGGTCGAGTCGTTCGAGGCCGACCTCGACGTGGACGGTCTCGACGAGCCCTTCCACGCCGTGTTCATTCGCGCCCCGGTGGTCGAGCGCACCGGGGAAGGCGTGGAGGTGCTCGCGTCGTGGGACGGCGCGCCGGTGCTGGTGAGGCAGGGTCACGTTCTCGCGTCGAGCTTCCATCCCGAGATCACGGGCGACGGGCGCATCCACCGGATGTTCGTCGAGATGCTGGAAGGAAGGTAGATGTCCGGTCACTCGAAGTGGTCGACGATCAAGCGCAAGAAGGGCGCGGCCGACGCCCATCGCTCCAAGCTGTGGGCCAAGCTCATGCGGGCGGTCGAGGTAGCGGCGCGTGAGGGGGGCGGGAACATCGATGCCAACCCGACGCTCGCGTCCGCGATACAGAAGGCGAAAGAGAGCTCGGTCCCCAACGACAACATCGATCGCGCCCTCAAGCGGGGGACCGGCGAGCTCCAGGGAGAGGCCTACGACGAGGTGTCCTACGAGGGCTACGGCCCCGGTGGGGTTGCGATCCTCGTGCAGTGCCTCACCAACAATCGCAACCGTGCCGCGCAGGACGTGCGCAGCGCGTTCAACAGCGGCGGCGGCAAGCTCGCCGAACCGGGGGCGGTGGCGTGGATGTTCGAGCCGAGGGGCATGGTCATCGTGAAGAAAGAGTCGGCCTCCGAAGAAGACGTTTTCCTGATCGCGGCCGATGCGGGGGCCGAAG
This sequence comes from Actinomycetota bacterium, assembly GCA_050694275.1. Lineage (GTDB taxonomy): Bacteria > Actinomycetota > CADDZG01 > CADDZG01 > WHSQ01 > JBOGXF01. The sequence continues at coordinate 17,008 of JBOGXF010000020.1, forward strand.
ATGTCCGTGGCTCCGAAGAATCGATCGAGGTCGTGACCGCACCCGATGCGCTCAAGGCGGTTGCGGACGCGCTGTCGGCTCAGGCCATCGAGATCGAGTCGTCCGAGCTCACCCAGGTGCCGAAGTCGACGATCGCGGTCGAGGGTGGCGATGCCAAGAAGGTGCTGAATCTCGTCGACGCCCTCGAGGAGCTCGACGACGTCCAAGAGGTCTACGCGAACTTCGACATCTCCGACGACGTGCTCGCGTCGATGGCGGGCTAGGGTGGGCTACTGATGTCACTCCCGAAGGATCCCCGGCTCGCCGAGATCGCCTCTGCACTCGAAGAGACGCGTGCGGTAGCCGCGCTGTGCGACGCGGAGTGGACGCTCGTGTGGGTCTCCGAGGAGATGAAGGAGGCCGCCCTCAGAGAGCACGACGAGGACAAGATCGGGATCGGCAAGCACGTGCTCGAGGCCTATCTGAGCGACACGTGGTGCAGCAAGCTGACTCCCGAGACCCAGGTGCGCATGCTGCTGGAGGAGTTCCCGGTGCTGATCACCGACACTCCGGGGGGAAAGGATCGCCTGGAGAGCATCTGGCGCGAGGCTCATGCGCGCTGGATCGCGCAGGGCGACGACCTCGACCGCATCCAGCGGGCCGAAGAGGCCGAGAAGCTGCAGGTCTTCTCCGTCATGGAAGCGGTCGAGCCATCCGCCGTGTGGACCAACCGGATGGAGGTCATCCTCGATCCCGACCTGCCCCCGCTCGAGATCGTCGAGATCGGGGTGCGCCTGTTCGATAAGACCGGTGAGCTTCTCGGCACCGCGCTCGTGTACAACTCCGGTCTTCCCGCGGGACTGCTGCAATTCGTCACGCGCGGCGATCGCGCGATGTACGAGCGCATGATGAGGCTCGTCGATCCCGGTCCCAGGGCGGCGGCGATCCTGTTCGCCGACCTGCAGGAATCGTTTGCTCTTTCTCGCCGCTTGCCGAGCGCCTCCTACTTCAGATTGATCCGCGCGCTGACTACGGCAATCGATGACGGCGTCATTCGAAATCGAGGGGTCGTCGGCAAGCACGCGGGCGATGGTGCGACGGCGTTCTTCCTCGCCGACGACCTCGGGTCGTCGTCGAAGGCGGTCAAAGCGGCTATCCGCGCGGCGCGCGACTTGATCATTGCTGCGCGCGACGCGGCCAAGGAGATCGGCGAGGAGACCGGTCTCATGGATCCCGACGAATGTCTCGTCAACGTCGGCCTTCACTGGGGCGGCACGCTCTATATGGGTCAGCTCGTCACCGGTGGGCGCCTCGAGGTCACTGCGCTCGGGGACGAGGTCAACGAATGCGCGCGGATTCAGGAATCGGCGCGCGACGGGGCCGTGCTGGCGTCGAAGGTGCTCATCGAACACCTCTCGCCGGGCGACGCCGACGAGCTCGGCATCGATCCCGGCGGGATGCTCTACCGGACGATCGGCGACCTGCCCGACGCGTCCAAGAAGGCGTTGCGGGACGCCGGCGGCATCCCGGTAACCGCGCTGTAGCCCACGCTCGGAAAACCGCGGGTTCGTCACACCCCTCCGTTAGGCTGTAGCGAACACGCGTTCGCATAACCGCGGAGGGCTCTCTTGAGGGTGCTGGGAATCGATCCGGGAGTCGCGATCACCGGCTACGGCCTCGTCGAGCGCGCCGGAAGCCGGCTCCGGGCGGCGGGGGCGGGGGTGATCCGGACCCCACCCGGGACCGACCAGGGGCACCGTCTGCTCGAGCTCCGCGCCGCCCTTGCCGGGCTCATCTCCACCTACGCCCCGGACGCGGTCGCGGTCGAACGCGTTTTCTTCAACAACAACGTCCGCACCGCCATGGCGGTGGGCCAGGCGTCGGGGATCGCCCTGCTGTGCGCCGCAGAAGCGGCCGTCGAGGTTGCCGACTACACCCCGTCGGAGGTGAAGCGCTCGGTGGTGGGATTCGGAAGTGCGTCCAAGCACCAGGTCCAGTCGATGGTGGCGGCGCTGCTCTCGCTCGAGCGCGCCCCGGCCCCCGACGCAGCCGACGCGTGCGCGCTCGCGATCTGCCACATCAATCGGGCCGGGCTCGTCCGGGCGCTCGGCGAGGCGGCCTCATGATCGGTTTTCTGTCGGGCCGGATGGCCGGGCTCACGCCCGAAGGGTGCTTCGTCGATGTCGGGGGGGTCGGCTACCTGGTGGCCTGTTCCTCGACCACGCTCGCGGCGCTCCCGGGCGAGGGGGAGACGGTCCGGCTGTGGATCCACACCCACGTGCGCGAGGATCTCATCGCCCTCTACGGGTTCGCCACCGACGGCGAACAACGACTCTTCCAGGCGCTGTTGGGAGTGGCGGGCGTGGGACCTCGCGTCGCGCTTCAGGTCTGTTCGGCGTTCTCGCCCGAGCGGTTCCGGCGCGCCCTGATGAGCGAGGACCTCGCCGGCTTGGCGTCGGTGCCGGGGATCGGCAGGAAAACTGCGCAGCGCATCCTCATCGATCTGAAGGAGAAGCTCGCCCTGCCCGATCTCCAAGTCGTCGGGGGTCGGCCGGACACGCTGGCGCAGGCGCGTTCGGCGCTCGAGAACCTCGGCTACTCGCCGGGCGAGGTGCGCGCGGCGCTCGGCGAGGCTGCGACGTCGGACGAGGCCAGCGTCGAGGATGTCGTGAAGTCGGCCCTGAAAGTACTCGCATGAGCATTGAAGAAGTGGCCACGGCTACGGCAGATGTCGAGGAGCGGGCGGCCGAGTGGTCGCTGCGCCCGCGCACTCTCGATGAGTTCATCGGCCAGCCCGAGCTCAAGGAACACCTGGGGATCGTGCTCGAGGCGGCGCGGCAGCGAGGCGAGCCGGCGGGCCACATCCTGCTGTCCGGCCCCCCGGGGCTCGGTAAGACCACTCTGGCTCACGTCATCGCGCGCGCCATGGACGCCGACATCAGGCAGACCTCAGGACCGGTGCTCGAACGCGCCGGTGACGTCGCCGCGATCCTCACCAACATCTCGGATGGGGATGTTTTGTTCATCGACGAGATCCATCGATTGCCTCGTCCCGTCGAAGAGGTCCTCTATCCCGCCATGGAGGACGGTCAACTCGACCTCGTGATCGGCAAGGGGCCGAGCGCGCAGACCATTCGCCTCGACCTGCCCCATTTCACGATGGTGGGCGCGACCACCCGGGCAGGCCTCATCACCGGACCGTTGCGCAGCCGGTTCGAGCTGTCCGAACGCATCGATCACTACCCGGTCGCCGACCTCGAGCAGATCGTTCTTCGATCGGCGAAGCTCCTTGCCGTCGAGATCGACCGGGGTGGGGCCGCCGAGATCGCGGGCCGGGCGCGGGGCACTCCGCGCATCGCCAACCGGCTGTTGCGCAGGGTGCGCGACTTTGCCCAGGTGCGCGCCGACGGAGCGATCGATCTCGCGACCGCTCGACGTGCTCTCGAGGTCTTCAGAGTCGACGACCTCGGTCTCGACAAGGTCGACGGAGCGATCCTCGATGCGGTGGTGCGGAAGTTCGGCGGGGGGCCGGTCGGGGTGGGCACGATCGCGGTCGCCGTGGGCGAGGAGCCCGACACCATCGAGGACGTCTACGAGCCCTATCTCATGCGTCTGGGGCTTCTCCAGCGCACGCCGCGCGGCCGGGTCGCCACCGAAGCCGCCTTCGCCCATCTCGGCGTGGATCCGCCCGACGACAACGAGGGGGCACGTCTGTTCGGGCCCTGACAGCCTCGTATCCTGGTCTGACGGTAGGATCAGTCGGAGCCGCCGGACGCGGCTCGCTTCGCGTGTGGCACCCAGCGCCAACAAAGGACGTGACCTTACATGCAGGGACTTTCGAGCCTCATCTTCCTCGGTCTTCTCATCGCCGTCTTCTATTTCATGCTGATCCGGCCCCAGAAGAAGAGAGTCGAGCAGCATCGCCAGCTCGTTGAGAGCCTGACCGTGGGCGACGAGATCGTCACGATCGGTGGGGTCCACGGCACCGTGAAGCGGTTGGGGGACGACGATCTCGAGCTCGAAGTCGCGCCCGGAACGGTTCTGCGCTTCGTCAAGTCGGCGGTCGCCCGGCGGGTGACCGCGGAGCTCGAGGCCGGCGAGGGAACCGAATTGGGAGACACCGGCACATGATCGCCGCCGCCGGATCCCCCGAACCGAAACGGGTCGAAGGGCTCCCGGAAGCAACCGAAGCGGCGCCTCCCGTTCAGCCGGTTGCGCCGCCGGTCCCGATCGAGCCCACCTCCTCGGTGACCCTGGCCAACGTCCAGGAGCACGAAGGCGTTCAGACCTTCATCGCTCTCGCCGACAGGCACCTGGGTGAGCTCGGCTACACCGAGCACGGGTTTCGGCACGCCGGTCTGGTGGCCAATATCGCGTACAACGTGCTCCAGCGACTCGAGTTCGATGAGCGCATCTCCGAGCTAGGGGCGGTCGCCGGATACCTGCACGACATGGGCAACTTCGTGTCGCGCACGATGCACTCGCAAACGGGCGCGGCAATCACCTACGACATCTTGCGCGATCTGGGCATGACCTACGCCGAGATCGGCGTGATCATGGCGGCGATCGGCAATCACGAGGAGGAGTTCGGCAACCCGGTCAACCCGGTCGGCGCCGCACTTATCGTGGCCGACAAGTCGGACGTGCATCGCAGCAGGGTCCGGATCAAGGATCCCAAGCTCTTCGATATCCACGATCGAGTGAACCACGCGGTCGAGCACTCGTTTCTGCGCGTGAACTCGGCCGCCAAGACGCTGACGCTCGAGCTGACGATCGACACGGAGCTCGCCGGGGTGATGGAGTATTTCGAAATCTTCCTGTCACGCATGATCATGTGCCGGCGCGCCGGCGAATACCTCGATTGCGACTTCAAGATCGACATCAACGGAACCAAGCTGCATTAATGAAGCCTTGATGGGACAGGGCAGATACAAGGTCTACCTCGCGGCATGCCTGATCATCGCGTTTGGTGGCTTGGGCGCGGTGGCGGCGACCGGCGCCACCCCGCGGCTCGGTCTCGATCTCGAGGGAGGGATCGGCGTCATCCTGACCGCCCGGGGTGAGGGCTCCTCCGACGAGGCGATCTTGGGGCAGGCGGTGGCAATCATCCGGCAGCGCATCGATGCGCTCGGGGTCGCCGAGCCGGAGGTGAGCATCGCCGGCTCGAACAACATCCTGGTGCAGCTTCCCGGAGTCGAGGACGAGGAGCAGGCGCTGGACCTGATCGGTACGACCGCGCAGCTGACCTTCCGGGAGGTGCTCCGTGATCTTCCGGCGCGCGCCCCGGGGGCCGGGGACGACGAACCGAGGGTGACCGAGGAGACGGGTCCCGAGGTCGCCGACGAACGGGTCGTCTATCCACTGCAGGATGAGCCCGACCTCCTGCTGAGGCTGGCGCCGGCGGCGCTTACCGGCGAGGTCGTGACCGGCGCCGAGGCGGTCATCGACCCGGCAGGGGGCGGCTGGGAGGTGTCGCTCGACATGAACTCAGAGGGCGCCGACAGATGGGCAGAGCTCACCGCGGAGCAGGCGTGTCAGCGCGATCGACAAGAAGACGACCGCATCGCGATCGTGCTCGACGGCGAGGTCGTCTCCGCTCCGGGGATGGACCCTTCGGTGGAATGCGACGTCGGGCTCCGGGGGACCTCGAGCATTCAGACCGGGGGGGAGGGAGAAGCCAAGAACCTCGCCCTCGTGCTGCGATACGGGTCGCTCCCGCTCACGCTCGAGCAGTCGGAGGTCCGCAACGTCTCGGCCACGCTCGGCCGGGACTCCCTCGAAGCGGGCATCCGCGCGGGCGCGATCGGGCTCGGCCTGTTGCTGATCTACGTGTTGCTCTACTACCGAGTCATGGGCCTGGTGATATGGCTGGGGCTCGTGGTCTTCACCGCGATGATCTACTCGCTCATGGCCTTCCTCGGCGAAACGGCCGGGCTGGCGCTGACCCTCGCCGGTGTCGCGGGCATCATCGTGTCCATCGGGATCACCACCGATTCGTTCATCGTCTCCCTCGAGCGCCTCAAGGACGAGTTTCGTGAGGGCAAGACCCTGCGTGCCGCCGTGCAGAGGGGAACCGCGCGGGCGGTGAACACGATGCTCGTGGCCGACGTCGTCACCGGCGCGGCGGCGGTCATCCTCTTCGTTCTGGCGGTCGGCCCGGTGCGTGGGTTCGCGCTGACTCTGGGGCTCGCCACGCTGATCGACGTCTTCCTGATCTTCTTCTTCATCCGGCCCGCCCTGGTGCTGCTGGCGAACACTCGCGCTTTCACCGAGGGACGTTTGCTGGGCATGAAGGAGGCGTTGGGGGGAGGCCGCTCGTGAGCGTCCTACGCGATCTGTATCGGGGCAAGACGAACATCGAGTTCATTGGACGCAGGAACATCTGGTTCGCGCTGTCTGCGGTGGTCCTTGCGGTGAGCCTCGGCTCGATGTTGTTCCGCAGCGCCGAGTCACCGTGCACGGCTCTGTTCAGAGGCCTTAACTGCGGGATCGAGTTCAAGGGCGGCATCGAGATCAGGGCGCCCATCGACCAATCCTCGTCCCTCGCGCCCGAGAGCGACACGGGAGTGATCGCCGAGGTGAGGGAGACGCTGACCCCGCTGGGCGCGGAGGACGCCCAGATCCAGGTTGCCGGAGAGGGCGCCTCACGCGAGCTCGTGATCCAGAGCCGAGAGATCGCCGACCCCGAGCGACAGTCCGAGGTTGTGTCCGCGATCACGGAGCTGACCGGAGCCGACGACGTCGCCGACCAGAGGATCGGAAGCAAGTGGGGTGCGGAGATCACGAACAAGGCGCGCAACGCGTTAATCGTGTTCATGCTCGTGATCCTGGCGTTCATCTCGTGGAGGTTTGAGTGGAAGATGGCGATCGCGGCGATCATCGCCCTGATCCACGACCTGGTGATCACGGCGGGCGTCTACTCGATCGTCGGGTTTCAGGTGACTCCGTCCACGGTCATCGCTCTGTTGACGATCCTGGGTTACTCGCTCTACGACACGGTCGTGATCTTCGACCGCGTCGACGAGGATGTCGGGTTGTATGCCATGACCGGCAAGATGACCTACGCACAGGCTGCCAACGGCGCGATTAACACCGTGCTGGCGCGGTCGATCAATACGTCGTTGACGACCCTCCTTCCCACCGGGGCCCTGTTGTTCGTGGGCGTCGGTCTGCTGGGGGCAAGCACGCTCAAGGACCTCGCGCTGGCGCTGATGATCGGGATCCTGGCCGGGACCTACTCGTCGGTTTTCACCGCCGTGCCGGTACTCTCGCTCTTAAAAGAACGGGAGCCGCGGTATCGCAGCGTGCGCGAGAAGGTCTTGAGGGACGCCGCGAAGAGAGCCGAGCGGCTTCCCGAAGATGCCGAGGCGACAGAAGAGGAGCGGGTCGCGGTGAGCGCGACTCCGAAAGGTCGGACGCCGGCTTCGGACCGGCCGCCCCCGCGGAGGGCCGGTTCGAGGAAGGCCAAGCGGCGCAAGAGGCGGTGAGTCGAATGGTTCACGAGCCGGCTAATCACGAATGGCTCAAGGAATTCATCCGCGACATCCCCGATTTCCCCAAGAAGGGCGTCGTCTTCAAGGACATCACGCCACTGCTCGCCGACAAGAAGGCCTTTACCTACACGATTGATGCCATCGCGCACCATTTCGATCGGGATGAGATCGACCGAGTGCTGGGCATCGAGGCCCGTGGGTTCATGGTTGCTGCGCCACTCTCGTACAGGTTCACCGCCGGGCTCATCCCCGTTCGCAAGAAAGGCAAGCTTCCGTGGAAGGTCGAGACAGAAGAATACGAGCTCGAGTACGGGCTCGACCAGTTAGAGGTGCACAGCGACGCGATCCGCGACGGCGACCGGATCCTCATCGTGGACGATGTCCTCGCGACCGGCGGGACCGCGCGCGCGACCGCGAAATTGACGGAGCGGTGCGGGGGCAAGGTCGCGGGGATCGCGACGATCATGGAGCTCGCGTTCCTTCACGGCCGCGACCAGGTGAAGGATTACGAGGTCTTCAGCCTCATCTCTTACGAGTCGCTAAGAACCGATAACGCCGAGACGTAATCAGCCGCGGAGAATGCGAGCGTTGGTCACTACCAGCGCGAAGTCCTGGTCGGTCATCCCGGCCCGAGCCGGCAGCCCGTTTCCGATGATGTTGGCCGCGTCGACCGTGATCCGGTAGGGGGTTCGTCCCGCGCTGCGCACGTAGACGTTTTCGACGTTGTTCATGCGGTCGGGCCGACCCCCAAGCTTCGACCAGCCCTTGGCGAAGACGTTGCCGAGCCAGGTGCGCTTGCCGGATCTGACGAGGAGGTCGAGGTCGTTGATCCATGCCGGCGTCTTCTCGCCAAGACCCGGGCCGGGCGCGTCGGTCCATGCCAGCGTCGCCCTTATCGGTTTGGACGGATCAATGGGTTTCACGACGACCGAGTGGCTCTGGCCGCTGCGAGTGAACACGATCGACTGGTCGATGTGGGCCGCGCCGCGGATCCAGGAGTCCATGACGTTGCCGAGGTTGAAGCGGCCCCATCCCTGCTGATTGTTCGGGATGTGCGACATCTTCTCTCCGTCTGCGTCCTGTGCGCCGACGAGATCTTCCGCTCCGTTCACGAACGCGGCCTTGACCAGCGCGGGGGAGGGCGTCCTCTTGAAGCGGCGTCGGTACCAGTCGGTGAAGACCGCGTAGCCCCCGGTGACGTGCGGGGACGCCATCGAGGTTCCGGTGCAGCCCGCGTGCAGCGGCGAGGGCGGAGTCTCCAGCGCGGGGGTCAGGGGCGACCAGCCGAAGAAGGGGATGCCGCACAGAGTTCCCTGCGCGGCGCGGGACGATATGACCTGCTGACCCGGCGCGACGAGCGTCGGCAGCAGGCGTCCGTCGAGAGCCGGACCGTGTGCCGTGCACGTGCAGAGGTCGTCATGGCCGGGGGCACCGAGACCCCGGTTGCCGGTGCCGCCCACGCCGATGATGTTCTTGCCTTCGTCCGGGCTCCCCTGCGTCGACTTTCCGCCGCCTCCGTTCATGATCGAGAAGACGAGCGCCATCTCCTGGTGACCCCGCTTCTTGCTGTTAGCGTCGCGCACGATGGTGTCGAACTCCCGAGTGTCCTCGTCGTAGCCCTGCGGAGTTCCCGCCGGCCCCCACGAATTGCCCGAGACGATCGCTCCCTCGAGCTGGGCGTCCCGGTAGAGCGGTCGGAAACCGCCGTCGAAGTCGTATTCGGACATCAGGCCGATCGCGTTCTGGACTACCGCCTTGGCTCCCGGCGCCATGCCCTGCCCGTAGCGAAAGCCCTCGATGTCGCCCAGGCCCGACGCGGCGGTGCCGAGGATGATTCCGAGCGTGTGCGTTCCGTGCCCGATGACGTCGTCGTGGTTGTTGGTCGCGCAGGTGTCGACCGAGCTGTAAGAGATGCACGCCTCGACGCGGCCCTGAAGATCGGGATGGTTGAAGTCGACCCCTCCGTCGACGTGCGAGATGACCACTCCGCTTCCGTCTGCCTTGATGCTCTTCAGGTACTCCTGATAGCCGGGCTCGACCCCGGACTTCGGCGTTCCCTGGGCTACGACCTGGCTGGAGAGCTCATCCCGCAGCGCCGGCGTTCCGCTGCCGTCGGCCACGCTGTATACCTGCGGTACCGAAGCCACCTCGACGGCTTCGGTTGGGCCGCCGGCGACCTCCACGACGCGCCCGGTCACGGAGGTAAAGGGACGCGGTCGATCGGACAGCAGTTGCATCCCGAGATCGGAAGGGTCTCCGACGACGGTGACGCGCAGAGTCGTCGTCGCCGAGGTCACCGTTTCCGATACGCGGGCGTAAGAGGGCAACACACCGGCCCACCGCACACCGTCCAGTCGGCGAATGCGCTGGGTTTGCGCTGCGTCGGCCCACACTATGTAGGAGACGGGCGCGAGGGGTTGGACTATCCTGACGCCTGAGGCTGCAACAAGCTGGACCATCCCGGGCTCGCCGAAGCGTTCGAACTGGACGAGGACCAGGTCTCGGTCCTTGGGATCCCCCTCCACAAAGGCGCGCGCCGGGTCGACTGTTCCGCTCGAGAAGGGGATGAGATAAAGGGGACGGGGGGAAGTCTCCTCCCCCGCAGCAGGGGCGATCAGTCCCGGAACCGCCAGGGCGCCCGCCACGGCCGCGGCCGCGAGCGTGGACAACCCACGATTCCTTCGGACTCGAAGCATTCCGCCTCCACTTGGTTGTCGGGAAATCAAGCGCTGCCCTCTGACAGGATTCGGCGTGCGTCTCCCCGATCCTTCGCAATTGAGCCTCGTCGCCACAAATGGGACATAGGCGTGTTCCCTCTGTCTCCGCCCCTCCCGGCTACCTAGTGTCTTGCTCATGATGGATGCCGACCAGGCCCAGGAACGTCGCTCGCTCAGGTACATCCGGCTGGCTGCGCACCTTGCCCGACAGCCGGACGCCGTCGAGCAAATCGTTCTGTCCATCGACGACGTCGCCGCGATCATCGGCAAGTCGCTCCCGTCCAATGCGGAGTTCCCGTCGTGGTGGCGCAACGATGATCGCCGCATGCACAGTCGTGCGTGGCTCACCGCCGGGTGGGAGGTCGTCGAGATGCGGGGGGCCGGGCGGGAGGTCGTCTTTCGGCGCCTGGGAGCAAAGGCGTCTTCGGTCGAATAGACGCTCCTACAATGGGTGTATGGCCTCGACTCCCGAGCAGACCGATGGCTCCCAGGCACAGCCCGCTTCCCCCCGCGGAGTGAAGGCGGTACTGCAGAGGGTGCGGCCGGCGCGTCCGGTCCTCGCCCCCGGCCTCGACGGCCTCCTCAAGGAGGTAAAGGTCCGGCGCTCAAAGGCGAACACCAAGCTCATCGAGCGCGCCTACGAGATCGCCGAACGAAGCCACGAAGGGCAAACGAGGAAGTCGGGGGACGCGTTCATCACCCATCCGGTGGGCGTCGCGGCGATCCTCGCTCAGTTCGGTCTCGACGAGGACAGCATTGCCGCCGCGCTGCTCCACGACGCGGTGGAGGACACCGATCTCACTCTCGTCGAGGTCGAGGACGAGATGGGTTACGAGGTCGCGCGCCTCATCGACGGTGTGACCAAGCTCGACAAGATCCGCTTCCGGTCGGCGGAGCAAACCCGGGCAGAGAACCTGCGCAAGATGATGATCGCGACGGCGAAAGACGTCCGGGTGCTCCTCATCAAGATCGCCGACCGGCTTCACAACATGCGGACGCTGAGCCCCCTCAGCCCTGAAAAGCGCGAGCTGATCGCGCGCGAGACGCTCGAGATCTACGCTCCGCTCGCGCACCGGCTCGGCATGTACGGGATCAAGTGGGAGCTCGAGGATCTCTCGTTCGCCACTCTTCACCCGAAGCGCTACGAGGAGATCGAGGCGCTCGTCCAGCAGAGACAGCCGGAGCGCGAGCGCAGGCTCGACGAAGTCTGCGACGGGATTCAGACAAAGCTACGCGAGGTCAAGATCAAGTCGGAGGTCTCGGGCCGGCCGAAGCATTTCTATTCGATCTACGAAAAAATCGTGTTGCGGGGCAAGCAGTTCGACGAGATCTTCGACCTCGTCGGCATCCGCGTCGTCGTCGACAGCATCAAGGACTGTTACTCGGCCCTCGGCGCGATTCACACGCTGTACAGGCCGGTCCCCGGCCGCTTCAAGGACTACATCGCGATGCCCAAGTTCAACATGTATCAGTCGCTGCACACGACCGTCATAGGTAAGCAAGGCCGGCCGATGGAGATACAGATCCGCACGCAGTCCATGCATGGTGCTGCGGAGTTCGGCATCGCCGCTCACTGGCTCTACAAGGAGCAGCAGCGCGGGAAAGTCCCCGAAGAGGAGATCGCCTGGCTGCAACGGGTCATGGACTGGCAGCGGGAGTCCTCCGATCCCAAGGAGTTCATGGAGTCCCTGAAAATCGACCTCTATCAGGACGAGGTCTTCGTGTTCACCCCGAAGGGCGACGTCATCTCCTTACCGCGCGGCGCCACCCCGCTCGACTTCGCGTACGCAATCCACACCGAGGTCGGTCACCGCACGGTGGGAGCGCGCGTAAACGGACGGCTCGTGGCCCTGAACAACGAGTTGGTGTCGGGCGACGCAGTCGAGATCATTACGTCGAAGGGACCGGCCGCGCCGTCGCGCGATTGGCTTCACATCATCAAGACCCCGCGGGCGCGCAACAAGATCCGCCAGTGGTTCGCGCGGGAACGGCGCGAGGACGCGCTCGCCCAGGGGCGCGATGCCCTCACTCAGGCGATGCGAAAGCAGGGGCTCCCGGTCGAGAAGATCTCGAAGCTGAAGGTCCTGGAGGAGGTCTCCGGCGAGCTCAAGTATCCGGACCTCGACGCGATGCACGTCGCCATCGGCGAGGGCAGGCTCTCCACGCAATCGGTCACAACGCGAGTCATTCGCCTGCTCGTCCCGGAGGCCGAGGAGGAAGTCGAGGAAACGGATGTCGAGGTCACCCCGCGGCGGCCGCCCAAGAAGCTCAGGGGCAAGGGAGTGATCGTCGAGGGTCACGACGACCTGCTCGTCAGACTCGCTCGTTGCTGCACGCCGGTACCGGGCGATCCCATCGTCGGATTCCTCACGCGCGGGCGGGGCGTCTCGGTGCACCGGAGCGACTGTCCCAACGCCCAGGTTCTGAGATCAAGCGACGAGGGCCGGATGATCGAGGTGTGGTGGGACACCCGCCAGCGTGGCACGTTCGTCGCCGCGATCCAGGTCGAGGCGCTCGACCGCACCAAGCTGTTGCGGGACGTCACGTCGGCCATCTCGGACCAGGGGATCCACATCCTGTCCTCGACCACCCGGGCCGGCAAGGACGGCATCGCTACGCTGACCTACACGTTCGAGCTCGGAGACCCGAGCCACCTCGAGCACGTCATCCAGAGCGTCCGGCGAGTCGACTCGGTCTTCGACGCATACCGGATCGTGCCGTCCGGCGCGCGCTCTTAGACGCTCACATGAGGGCGGTGGTCCAGCGCACGACCGGCGCGCGCGTGACCATCGACGGTCGCGTCGTCGGCGAGATCTGCAGGGGAGTGGTGGTGCTGCTCGGGATCTCGCCATCCGACGGCGACGACGAGATCGCGTGGATCGTCGAGAAAGTCGCCAATCTCCGAATCTTCTCCGACGACGAGGGCAAGATGAATCGCTCGCTCATCGACGTGGGGGGCGAGGCGCTCGTGGTGTCGCAGTTCACGCTCTACGGCGACGCGCGCAAGGGCCGCCGCCCGTCGTTCGTGCACGCCGCCCAGGGGCCCGAGGCCGAAGCCGTCTACGACGCGGTCGCGGCGGGGTTCCGAGCGCGCGGGATCACCTGTGCAACGGGGGAGTTCGGCGCCATGATGGACGTCACGCTCACGAACGAGGGCCCGGTCACGATTCTGCTCGACTCCGAAAAGACCTTCTAACCCGCCGAGTGGTCGTGAAACGCCCTCAGAGGGCGCGTGGCGACCACTCGACGCTCTGTTACTTGAGGACGCGGCGGGCGGCGTCGGCGATCAGGTCGGGCGTGAGCCCGTACTGAGCCAGGAGCTCGTCCGGCTTCCCCGACGTCGCGTAGGTGTCGCCGAGGTCGACGAACGCCATCGGGGTCGGCTTGTGCTCGGCGACCACCATGGCCACGATGGAGCCGAGGCCCCCGTACGCGATGTGCTCCTCCGCGACCACGATGCCCCTGGTCTCGTTCGCCGCGGCCTCGATGGCCTCGACATCGATGGGTTTGACGGTGTGCGCGTCGAGCACCCGGGCCGATATGCCCTCGTCCTCGAGGCCCTTGGCCGCGTCGAGGGCCATCGCGACCATGATCCCGTTGGCGACGATCGTGACGTCGTCCCCCTCGCGCAGGCGGTTGACCTTGCCGACGTGGAAGTCAGCGCCTTCCTTGTAGACCAGCGGAACCGAGGGCCGGCCACAGCGCAGGAAGGTCGGGCCCTCGCGTTCGAGCATGGCTCTCGTCGCCGCGGCGGCGCTCGGCCCGTCCGCGGGGACGATGACGGTGAAACCCGGCAGGGCGCAGGCTAGAGCGACGTCCTCGATGGCCATCTGCGAGGGGCCGTCCTCGCCGATCGAGATCCCCGCGTGGCTGCCGACGAGCTTCACGTTCTGGTTCGGGAACGCGATGCTCATCCGGATCTGATCGAAGGCGTTCGCGAGCAGGAAGATCGAGAAGGACGCGGCGACTGGGATCCTCCCCGCACCCGCGAGGCCGGACGCGATGCCGATGATGTTCGATTCCGCGATACCGGCGTTGACGAAGCGATCGGGGAAGCGCTCGGCGAACTTGTTGGTGTAGGTCGAGTTGTTGACGTCCCCGTCGAGCACGACGATGCGCTCGTCGGTGCCGGCCTCCGCAAGGGCCTCGCCGAACGCCTCGCGGGTCGCGGGCCCGTCCTCGAACTGGATTCGGTTGATCCCGAAGGTCATAGAGACGCTCCAATCTCTTGCAGGGCCTTCTCTTCTTCTTCAGGCGGTAGCGGCTTGCCGTGATAGCTCGCCTCGCGCTCTTCGAGGAAGGACACGCCCTTCCCCTTGGTCGTGTTGGAGATGATCGCCTGCGGCTTGCCGCGGATCCCTCGGGCCCACTCAAAGGCGCGCTGCACTTCGTCGAGCGAGTGACCGTCGATCTCGGTGACCTCCCAGCCGAACGCAGCGAGCTTGTCGGCGAGGGGATCGAGCGGCTGGATGTCCTTCACCGCGCCGGTCTGCTGATGGCGGTTGCGGTCCTGGATCAGGGTGAGGTTGTCGAGGCCGTGATTGCCGGCGAACATCAGGCCTTCCCAGATCTGCCCCTGCTCGGATTCGCCGTCACCGATCATGACGTAGACGCGGTAGTCGCGCCCGTCGAGCTTCGCTCCGAGCGCATGGCCGATGCCGATCGAAAGGCCCTGTCCGAGCGACCCGGTCGATGCCTCGACTCCTGCGAGCCGGCACATGTTCGGATGCCCCTCGAGCGGCGAGCCGAGCTTGCGCAGGGTCATGAGGTCCTCGACCGGGAAGTAGCCGGCCTCGGCAAGCACCGCGTACAGCCCCGGCGCGCCGTGGCCCTTCGACAGGATGAAGCGGTCCCGATCCGGATCCTCGGGATTCTTCGGGTCGTAGCGCAGCACCCCGCCGAAGTAGAGCGCGGTCATGACCTCGACCTGCGACAGTGACGTCGACGGATGGCCCGAGCCCGCCTTGGTCGTCGACGTGACGATGTAGTGACGGAGCCGGCGAGCAGTGTCCTCCAGCGTGGAGCGATCCTCAGTGCGAGCTTGCGGCATCGAGCCCTCCCAGGTCCTCGATTTGGGCGACCGAACTATCCAACCACAGCGGCCGGGGCAGTCCGGTGGCCGCCGGGACGCCAGGCTGATAGCGAATAAGGTTGCCCGCATGTCCGAGGACCGAAGCGCCTTCCGCGCGCCCCGAGGCACCAACGATCTGCTCCCACCTTCGTCCTGGGAGTGGCAAGAGGTCGTGCGACTGGCGATGGATTCGTTCGCGCGCGCCGGCTACGCGCCGGTCGACACGCCGGTTTTTGAGCACACAGAGGTGTTCGAGCGCGGCGTCGGGGAGGCGAGCGAGGTCGTCAACAAGCAGATGTACACGTTCTCCGACCAAGGCGGCCGTTCGCTGACCCTGCGGCCCGAGGGCACCGCCCCTGTGGTGCGGGCGGTCCTGGAGCATGGGATGGATCGCGGCCCCCTCCCGGTAAAGCTCGCCTACGCGGAGGCGATGTTCCGCCAGGAGCGCCCGCAAAAGGGTCGTTATCGCCAGTTCTTACAGGTCGGCATCGAGGCGATCGGGTCGGACAGCCCGGCGGTCGACGCCGAGGTGGTCGAGGTCGGGATGCGTTACCTGAGGGACGCGGGCGTGGAGCCGAAGCTGTCAATCAACTCCATCGGACACCTCGACGACTCCTGCCGGCGGGGCTATCTCCAAACGCTGGTCGAGTTCCTGCGACAGAGGGAGTCGGAGCTCGCGCCCGAGGATCGCGCTCGGATCGCGACCAACCCCCTGCGCACGTTCGACTCGAAGGAGGAGAAGACGGTCGCGGTGATGGCGTCGGCCCCCGTGATCACGGACCATCTCTGCGACGCGTGCCGCAAGCACTTCGACGAGGTGAGAAGCCTGCTCGACGATCTCGGCATCACCTACGAGTTGGATCCGCGGCTGGTCCGGGGACTCGACTACTACACCCGCACCGCTTTCGAATACGTTGCCGCCGGTCTCGGCGCGCAGAACGCGGTTGGGGGAGGCGGACGGTACGACGGGCTTGCCGAGGCGCTGGGAAGCGGCCGGCCTCTGCCGGGGATCGGGTTCGCGCTCGGCATCGATCGCATCGTGATGGCGCGGCGGGGGCTGGAGATCGCGGCATCGCCGGTCTCGGTCTACGTCGTGTCGCTCGGGGAGGAGGCGGCGCGCGCCGCGCTTCGCCTCGCCACCCGGCTCCGGGCGGCCGGCATCGGCGCCGACCTCGACCTTCAGGGTCGAGGGATGAAGGGTCAGATGAAGGACGCGGCGCGTTCGGGGGCCCGGTGGGCGGTCATCCTTGGCGAGGAAGAGCTCGCGTCGGGGACCGCGACGCTCAAGGACCTCTCCACCGGCGAACAAGAGAGCATCGCCTTGGACGAGGTCGAGGGGAGAGTTCAAGGATGATGCGAACGCATCGCTGCGGCGATCTCCGCGCGGACGACTCCGGGACCGAGGTCAGGCTGTGCGGATGGGTCCACACCCGACGCGATCACGGCGGCGTGACGTTCATTGACCTGCGCGACACTGCGGGACTCGTGCAGGTCGTGTTCGGTCCCGAGATCGCTGAGGACGCGCACGCGCTTGCACAAGATCTCCGCAGCGAGTTCTGCATCCGGGTCACCGGCGAGGTGCGCCCTCGCAAGGACGGGACGGTCAACCCGAAGCTGCCGACCGGCGAGATCGAGGTCGCCGCGCGCGCTCTCGAGGTCTTGTCGCCCTCGGAGACCCCGCCGTTTCAGCTCGACGAGTACCGAGAGACCGACGAGCTCCTGCGCCTAAGATACCGGTATCTCGACCTGCGGCGTCCGCACATGAACGCCAATCTGAAGCTGCGCTGCAAGATCCTCACGTCGATCCGTCGTTTCTTCGATCGAGAAGGGTTCGTCGAGATCGAGACGCCCATGCTCACGCGCGCCACCCCAGAGGGGGCACGCGACTACCTCGTTCCGTCGCGCGTGCATCCGGGGAAGTTCTACGCGCTGCCACAATCACCGCAGCTCTTCAAGCAACTTCTGATGGTCGCCGGCATGGATCGCTACTTCCAGATCGTGCGCTGTTTCAGGGACGAGGATCTCCGGGCCGACCGTCAACCCGACTTCACTCAGCTCGATCTCGAGATGGCGTTCGTGGACGTCGAGGATGTGCTCGACGTCACCGAGCGAATGTTCAAGGAGGTGTGGAGGGAGGCCCTCGGCGTCGAGCTCGGCGCGTTCGAACGCCTCACCTACGCGGAGTCCCTCGAGCGTTTCGGGACCGACAAGCCCGATCTCCGTTTCGGCATGGAGCTGGTCGATCTCTCGGGAGTCTTCTCGCAAACCGAGGTCAGGGTCTTTCGTTCGGTGCTCGACGAGGGGGGCTCGGTCAAGGCGATCACCGTCCCCGGCCCCGGCGATCTCGCGCGCAAGGAGCTCGACGGGCTCGTGGAAGAGGCGAAGTCGCTGGGGGCCGGGGGCCTCGTATGGGTCGCGATCGCACCAGACGGTCTGCGTTCGCCGATCGAGAAATTCTTCGGCGACGACGAGAGAGAGGCTCTGGTCAAAGAGACCGGCGCGCAGGCGGGGGACCTCACCCTGATCGTCGCCGACGCCCGTCCCGGCATCGTCTTCAAGGTGCTCGGCGCGCTGCGCACCCGGCTCGCCGAACGCTTCGGTCTGATTCCCGATCTCGACCGCAAGGACCCGGCGGCGTGGCGCTTCGCATGGATCCTCGACTTTCCGTGGTTCGAGTACAGCGAGGAGGAGCAACGCTGGGAGCCGATCCATCACCCGTTCACCGGCATCGTCGAGGACACGCTCGAATATCTCGAGAGCGATCCCGGCCGGGTTCTGTCCAAGGCCTACGACATCACGCTTAACGGATGGGAGCTGGCGAGCGGGAGCATCCGTATCCACGACCGCGCGCTGCAGGAGCGTGTGCTCGCCGCGCTCGGCATCGGGGCCGAGGAGGCCCAGGAGCGGTTCGGCTTCCTGCTCGACGCGTTCCGGTTCGGCCCCCCACCCCACGGGGGCATCGCGCCGGGCATCGACCGGATCGTGGCCCTCGCCGCGGGCGAGACCAACATCCGCGAGGTCATCGCGTTCCCCAAGACGCAGAGCGCGCTCGACCCCCTCACCGGGGCCCCCGCCACGGTCGACGACGAGCAGCTAAGACTGCTGCATCTCAAATCGACCGCCCCCCCGCCCGACTAACCGGCTGCCGCCCCTCGTTTTCTGTTGCCAAACGACCAAATCTCGGTCGTTTGTGCACTCAAAATGGGGAGGGGCCGGGATGACGGCGTGGGAGCATGACCTGATGGACCTGTTCGATCACGCCCTCGAGGACCGCTTCGCCGAGTACGCCCCGCTGGCCGCGCGCATGCGGCCCCAGACCCTCGACGAGATCGTGGGGCAGGACCATGTGCTCGGCGAGGGGCGTGCCCTCCGCAAGCTGATCGAATCCGGCGACGTCTCGTCGGTGATCCTGTGGGGCCCGGCGGGGTCGGGCAAGACGACCCTCGCGCACGTCATCGCGCGCGCCACCGACGCGCACTTCGAGCCGATGTCGGCCGTCGCGTCCGGGGTCGCAGACGTCCGCAAGGTGATCGACGCGGCGCGGGATCGGCTCGGGCAGCAGGGGCACCGGACGCTCCTGTTCCTCGACGAGATCCATCGCTTCAACAAGGCCCAGCAGGACGCGCTCCTGCCCGCGGTCGAGAACGGCTGGATCATCCTCGTCGGCGCGACCACCGAGAACCCCTCGTTCGAGGTGAACTCGCCGTTGATGTCGAGGAGCCTGTTGTTCCGGCTCGAGGCGCTCGCCGAGAGCGAGATCCTCGAGCTGTTGCGGAGAGCGTTGACCGACGAGGACCGAGGGATCGCCGGCCTCCGGGTGACCGCCGAGGATGACGCACTGGCTCACATCGCGCGCGGCGCAGGCGGAGATGCGCGCGCTGCTCTCAACGTGCTCGAGGCCGGGGCGACGATGTCGACGGGCACCGGGCGCATAGATCTCGCCACCGCCGAGGAGGCTCTGCAGCGACGGGCGCTTCCCTACGACAAGGCGGGCGACTGGCACTACGACGTCATCTCGGCCTTCATCAAGTCGATGCGCGGCTCGGACCCGGACGCGGCCGTGTACTGGATGGCGCGGATGCTCGATGCGGGTGAGGATCCGCGCTTCATCGCCCGTCGCATGGTGATCTTTGCGTCCGAGGACGTCGGCAACGCCGATCCCGTCGCGCTCCAGGTCGCGGTCTCGGCCCACCACGCGCTCGAGTTCGTCGGGTTACCCGAAGCCAAGCTGAACCTCTCGCAGGCCGCGGCCTACCTGTCGATCGCACCAAAGTCCAACGCGTCGGCGGTCGCCATCTGGCGCGCGGAGGAGGACATCAAGGCCCACGGCCCCCTGCCTGTCCCGAGCCATCTCAGGGACGCGCACTCGCCCGCGTCGCGCTCCCTCGGAGCAGGAGCGGGCTACGAATACCCGCACTCCCACGGGGGCTGGGTCGCCCAGCAGTACCTCCCCGAGGAGCTCCGGGGCCGGCGCTACTTCGAGGCGATCGCGGGTCGGGAGGCCGACCTCGCGGACGAGGTCGAGTCCAAGCGAAAAGGCTCGGGTAGGGTTGGGTGATGCTGAAGAGACTGTTCTGGGTCGTACTGGGAGCGGCCGGCGCGCTCCAGGTCGATCGCTGGCTGCGCGAGAAGCGCGCCTCGCTCACGCCCAACGCGCTCACCGGCACGGTTCTCGACAAGGTGAACCAGCGCCTCGAGGCCAAGAATCAGGCGGCGGCGGCCCGGCAGGGGCAGCCGGGGTCCTGAGCCCAGTCCGACTAATCTGACGGAGACCATGGATTCCCGCACCATCCGAGAGCGATTCATCGCGTTCTTCGGCGAGCGCGGGCACGAGCGCGTCCCGTCGTCTCCGCTCGTCCCGAACGATCCCACGTTGCTCCTCACGAACGCGGGGATGAACCAGTTCAAGCCCTACTTCCTGGGCGATCAGACGCCGCCGTTCTTGCGCGCGGTGTCGATTCAGAAGTGCATGCGAGCGGGGGGCAAGCACAACGACATCGAGATGGTGGGGAAGACGGCTCGCCACCTCACCTTCTTCGAGATGCTCGGCAACTTCAGCTTCGGCGACTACTACAAGGAGAAGGCGTGTCCGTGGGCGTGGGAGCTGGTCACCGATGTCTACGGGCTCGACCCCGACCGTCTGTGGGTCACGATCTACGAAACCGACGACGAGGCCTTCGACATCTGGGCCGACGGCGTCGGCGTGCCCCCCGAGCGGATCATCCGCATGGGCAAAGAGGACACCTTCTGGTCGATGGGGGTCGCGGGACCGTGCGGGCCCTGCTCGGAGATCAACGTCGACATGGGCGACGCGTCTGGCCCCCCGTCCGACGTGGGGCCGAAGGGCAACGAGGACCGTTACCTCGAGATCTGGAACCTCGTCTTCATGGAGAACGACTGCAACGCCCAGATCGAGCCGGTGGCCGAGCTCCCGAAGAAGAACATCGACACGGGGGCCGGGTTGGAACGACTCGCCGTCGCCCTTCAGAACAAGAGGTCCGTGTTCGAGACCGACGTGCTCGCAGGGATGGTGTCGGCCGCATCGGACCTCACCGGAACGCGCTACGGCCAAGACGAGCGCGCCGATATCGGCTTACGCATCCTCGCCGATCACGGACGCAGCGTCGCGTTCATGCTCACCGATGGGGTCCTGCCCTCGAACGAAGAGCGCGGTTACGTGCTGCGGCTGATCATGCGGCGCGCGATTCGCCACGCGCGTCTGCTGGGCAGACAGGAGCAGGTGCTCGGCCATCTCATCGGCGCCACCGTCGACCTCATGGGCGACGCCTATCCCGAGCTTCGTGACAAGCGCGATCGCGCGCTCGAGATCGCCGACCGCGAGGAGGAGCGGTTCGACGAGACCCTCAAGCAGGGCCTCGGTCTGCTCGAGGCCGAGATCGGTCGCGTCACGGCCGCGGGAGCGCGGAGGCTGGCCGGCGACGTCGCCTTTCGGTTGCACGACACCTGGGGGTTCCCGATCGATCTCACTACCGAGATCGCATCCGAGGCGGGGCTCGAGATCGACCGCGGCGAGTTCGAGGACCTCATGGCCGAGCAGCGCGCCCGGGCGCGCGCCGCGCGACGGACCGACGAGGAGGGTGTGGCGGCCGACGCCGCGGCCGCGGTGCTCGACGAGCACGGCCCGACCGAGTTCGTCGGGTTCGAGCACCTCGCATGTCCCGCCCGGGTGATCGGCATAGCCCGTGGGGCGGAGGCGGTTCCGGTCCTCGCCGAGGGCGACGAGGCAGACATCATCCTGGATCGAACCGTCTTCTACGCGGAGGGCGGGGGCCAGGTCGGCGATCGCGGCGCGTTCAGGGGGTCTTCCGGCGAGGCCCGCGTCTTCGACACGCAACGGATCGTTCCGGGACTGATCGCTCACCGGGCCAAAGTGGTCGCGGGCGAGATCAAGGTCGGCGACGAGATCGAGGCGGTGGTCGACCCCACATGGCGAACGGGGAACGAACAGGCCCACACCGCGACTCACATCCTGCACTGGACGCTGCGCGACCGGCTGGGGGATCACGCCCACCAGGCGGGCTCCCTGGTCGAGCCCGGCCGCTTGCGATTCGACTTCAGCCACTTCGACGCTCTGGGCGGGGAGCGACTTGCGGACATCTCGGCCGAGCTTCAGGAGCGCGTCGCGGCCGACGACGGCGTGCGCGCTTACGTGACGAGCTACGACTACGCGCGCTCGATCGGGGCGATGGCGATTTTCGGGGAGAAGTACGGTGACTTCGTCCGGGTCGTCGAGGTCGGCGACTACTCGAAGGAACTGTGCGGCGGAACTCACGTGCCGCACACGAGCCGCATCGGCGCGGTGGTCCTCACATCGGAAGGGTCGGTCGGGGCCAACCTGCGGCGGGTCGAGGCGCTTGTCGGGCGCGAAGGCATCGACTTCCTGCGGCAACGCTCCGCGACGCTCGAGCGCGCGGCGGAGATGCTCAAGGCGAACCCCGACGAGGTCGCTGAGAGAATCGAGAGGCTGCTCGAGACCCAGAAGGAGATGGAGCGTCGCATCGGCGAGGTCGAGCGCCGCGCCACTGATGCCGATGCCACCGATCTCGCCGAGCGCGCGCAGGAGGTCGACGGCACGCGGCTCGTCGTGGCGCGCCGGGACGTCGAGGTCGATGTGCTTCGGTCGCTCGCGCGCACTCTGAAGGGAAGACTGGGGTCGGCGGTGATCGTGCTCGGCGCGGCGGGGGACAACCGGGCGAACCTCGTGTCGGCGGTGACCAAGGACGTGGCGGAACGGGGCATCTCGGCCCGCGATCTCCTCGCCCCGGGCGCGGAGCTCCTTGGGGGCGGTGCCGGAGGCAAGCCCGATCTGGCGATATCGGGAGGACCGCGCGCCGACCGCCTCGACGAGGCAATCGAGGCGGTTGCCGACGCCGCCCGCGCCGCGCTGCGGACCGGCCGGTGACGTGAGTCGGCAACCACGATGATCCTGGGAATCGATCCCGGAACGAAGCGGGTGGGCGTCGCGGTGGCCGATCCCGAGACCCGGTTCGTCCGACCGCTCGAGGTCATCGACGCCGGCCGCACGGATCCGGTCGCGCGCATCGCCGAGATCGCCGATGAGACCGGCGCGACCGAGATCGTGGTCGGTCGGCCGGTGGGCTTGTCGGGCCGACCCGGGCCCGCGGTCGATCGCCAGACCGAGCTCGTCGCCCAGCTACGGGTCGCCACCGGCGTTCCCATTACCGAATACGACGAGCGGCTCACGAGCGTCGTGGCGGAGCGAGCGATGCGCGCCGGGGGCGCGTCGGCCGGGGTGCGCCGGGCCAAGCGAGACGCGATCGCGGCCCAGGTGATGCTCCAGGATTACCTGGATTCGACGAAATGAGATGGACCCGGCGCGGCAAGCTGGTCGCCGTCCTGACCATCCTTCTGGTGCTGCTCGCGACACCGGCGTTCGCCGGATTCCTTTACCTGCGCTCGATCGGCGTGCTCGGGTCGAGCGACCCCGGAAGAAGGGTCGAGGTCGAGATCCCCGAAGGAGCGAGCGCGAGCGAGATCGGCAGGCTCCTTGCCGAGGCGGACGTCGTGCCGTCCGCGTTCGGCTTTCGTATCGCGCTGTACTTCGACGGCTCGGGAAATAATATTGAGGCGGGAACGTACAAGCTTCGCACCGGGCTCGTGGCGCGCGACGCGCTGGACGAGCTGGAAAAGGGGCCCGTCCTCGAGTTCGTGACGGTGACGTTCCCCGAGGGCTCGTGGCTCGAGGACTTTGCCCGCATCCTCGAGCGCGACACGCAGATCTCGGCCACCGACTTCATGCAAGCGCTCGAGTCCGGAACAGTGCGATCGAGATACCAGCCCGGTCGCGTCGACAGCCTCGAAGGTCTCTTGTTCCCGTCCACGTATCAGATCGTCGAGGAGGATGACGCACGTTCCGTGGCAACGCGCCTCGCCGCAACTCTCGAGGAACGCGTCGACGCGCTGGACGCGTCTCGGCTCGAGAACCTCGGCGTGAGCCCCTACGAGGCGATCATCGTCGCGTCGATGGTGGAGGCCGAGGCAAAGGTGCCGGGCGACCGGAAGAAGATCGCAGCCGTGATCTACAACCGTCGGGCCGAGGGCATGGCGCTGGGCATCGACGCGACCGTGCTGTACGCGCTGGGCGAGCACAAAGAAACCCTCACGCGATCCGATCTTCAGGTCGACTCGCCGTACAACACGCGCCGGTTTGCGGGTCTGCCGCCGACCCCGATCGGGGCCCCCGGCCGGGGTGCGCTCGAGGCCGCGTTCGACCCCGCCGGCGGAGAGTGGCTCTACTACGTCCTCACGGACTGCGAGGGACGTCACTCGTTCAGCGTGAACTACCAGGATTTTCTTCGTGACAAGGCGACCTATCAGGGGCTGACGTGCTGACGCGCGACGCGGCGCGCCGCCGCGGTAGTCCCGCGTTCGCGGGCGTGCTCGGGTGGCCGCTCGATTACACGCTGTCGCCGACGATCCACAACGCGGCGTTTCGTAAGCTCGGGCTCGACTGGGTCTACCTCGCGTTTCCGGTGCCGCCCGAGCTCATCGGATCGGCGGTCGCGGGGCTCCGCTCGCTCGGGGCGATGGGGGCGAACGTGACGATGCCCCACAAGGAATCGGTGATCGATTTCCTGGACGACCTGTCCGGTGACGCGCGCGCAGTCGGCGCGGTGAACACGATCCAACGTCTCGGCGACGAGTTGATCGGACGCAACACCGACATCGACGGCTTCGGGGAGTTCCTCTTGGGGGACGCGGGAGTCGATCCCGCCGGCCGAAGCGCCGTCGTTCTCGGAGCGGGGGGTGCGGCGCGGGCGGTGATCAAGGCGCTGGGCGATCTGCGCGCGTCCGAGGTGACGATTGCGGCGCGTGACGAGGACCGTGCTCGGCCCCTCGCGGAGCTCGCGGCCGGAAGCCGCGTCGAGGTGACGTCCTGGGCCCGGGCCGCTGAGATGGCGTCGGACACCGACATCGTGGTTAACGCGACCCCGGTCGGCATGGACGGGCGCGACCCGATCCCGGACGCCTCCTTCGGTCCCGGTCAGGTGGTCGTCGATCTCATCTACGAACCTCCGAGCACCCCGCTCGTGGAACGGGCGCGTGCGGCGGGAGCGGATGCGTGGGGCGGGCTCGGCATGCTCGTGCACCAGGCCGCGGCGTCGCTTCGGATCTGGACCGGTCAGGACCCGCCGATAGAGACGATGTCGGCGGCCGCGGTGAGGGCGATCGGGAGCCATTCCTAAGCAGCCCGAGCCCGGTTCGGACGGCCCTGTTGTGGCGCGGGATACCGGTCAAAATACGTACGCGATTCAATCGGACAAGGCGCTCAACTCGGCCACCGCCCGTGCCGAAGTAGGACTAGGGTTTAAAGCTCGGTTCGTACGTCGAACGCGCCCCTGACAGCGCTCGCCTAAGGAGGAACAGAAATGTCGAAGGCCGATCAGCTCGCCGCTGCGCTTGACGAGTTTCTTGGAGTCTCACCGGACGTCGAGGCCGCCGCGGTCGTGAGCGCCGACGGCCTTCCTATGGCCTCCGCCCTGCCCCCTTACGTCGAGGAGGACCGGCTTGCCGCGATGAGCGCCGCCCTTCTCACCCTTGGAGAGCGCGCCGCCGAAGGACTCGGCAAGGGCGAGCTCGCTCAGGTTTTCGTCGAGGGCGAACAGGGTTACGTCGTGTTGATGTCGGCGGGACCGAGCGCGGTGCTCGTGACCGTTACCGCTCAGAGCGCGAAGGCCGGTTTGGTGCTCTTCGAGATGCGCAAGACCGCCGCCGCGATCGAATCGATCATGGATCAGAAGGCCGCGGTCGCCGAGCCCGCCACGCCGGCTGCTCCCGAGCCGGCGCCGGCGCATCAATGGGAAGCGGAGCCGGCGCAGGAGTCAAGCGAAGCGGAATCATCGGTCTCCGGTTGGTAGACAAGCCGGCGTGGGAGGCAGAGGAGGCCACTAAATGCTGAAAGGAACCCTGGACGACTTCACGTTGCCGGATATCTTCCGGCTGCTGTCGTTCGCCAAGAAGACGGGTCGGCTTGACGTCGCTCGCAGCGCGGGCCACGGGAAGGTCTTCTTTCGCGAGGGCGAGGTCTCCTTCGCCGAGTCGAGCCTGTCCAAGGATCCCTTGGGGCAAAGGCTCATCCGTGCCGGGTCGCTGACCGAAAGCCAGCTCCGAAAGGCGCTGGACCAACACGCATCCTCCGGTGAGCGAGTCGGCGAGATTCTCGTGTCGTCGGGAGTCGTCACGGCGGATCAGATCGAGTCGGCGATTCGCGGCCAGATCGAAGACGCGGTGTTCGACCTCTTGCGCTGGGAGCTCGGCGATTTCGAGTGGGAGCCCGAGGCCACGTTCGAGATCGAGGTCCCGCTCTCCGTGAGCGTCGAGAACCTCATCATGGAAGCCTCTCGCCGGCTCGACGAGCTCGAGGTCATCAAGCGCAAGATCCCCTCCGCCGAGGTCGTGCTGCGGATGGCGCCCAAGCCTCCGGAGGGCGCGGTCGAGATCAACATCACTCCCGAGGAATGGCGCGTTCTCGTGCTCGTCGACGGCAACCGAACGATCGAAGAGATCGCGGAGATGGTCGGCTGGGACGAGTTCCAGGCGATGCGGAGTTTCTACGGCCTCGTGTCGGCCGGGCTGGTCGAGGTTGGCGCCGCCGCAACGGAGGAGCCAGCCGCAACGGCCGAGCCGGCGGCCGAAGAGGTTGCCGTCGAAGCCGAGCCCGAGCCGGCCGCCGAGGAAGTCGCGGTCGAGGCCGAGCCGGAAGCAGAGCCGGTTGCCGAAGCCGAGCCCGAGCCCGAGCCGGAGGCCGAGCCGGTCGCGGCCGCCGAGGAGCTTCCGGAGCCGGCCGCCATGGCCGAAGCCGAGGCGGAGCCCGAGGCGGTCGTCACCGAGGGGGGCGCGCCGGAGACCGAGGCCGCGGCGGAATGGTTCGAGGAGCCGTCGGTGGACGCGGTCGAGTCGTTCGACGTCCCCGGCCCCGACGAGCTTGTGACCGAGACGCCCGAAGAGGTCGACCCGCTGCTGTCGGAGCTGCTCCACGAGGAGACCGGGCCGGCGGGGGCCGAGGCTGCGCCCGAGACCGCCGCACCTAAGGCGCCCGAGCCTCCCGCAGCCCCAGAGATCCCGGCGACGCCCTCTCAGGAAACCCCGCACGTCGATCGGGCCGCAGTGGTGCGCGAGCTGGCCGGACTCTTCAGCGACGAGGAGCGTCCCCGTCCCAAGGCGGCGTCGTCGTCCGCGACGCAATCCGCCGCGAAGAAGGAAGCCGCGAAAAAGGAACCCGGCGCTTCGGACAAGGATGACCGAAAGCGAGTCGAGGACGACGATGAGGTCACCAAAGGCCTCATCTCTCGGCTGATCGACGGGGTCAAGGGACTCTAGCTACCCAAGGGTGATCAGATGAGTACTCGGGCGGCAATGGTCCGAAAGCAAAGGTCGCTTGACCGCGAGGTGGTCAAGCCACTCAAGATCGTTATCACCGGCCCGTTCTCGGCCGGCAAGACGACGTTGATCAAAACCATCAGCGAAGTCGCCATCGTCGGGACGGAGCGCGATGTCACCGACGAGTCGAAGTCGATCAAGAACCGCACGACGGTCGCGATGGACTTCGGTCGCATCACGTTCGGCGGCGAGGTGAGCCTGTTCCTCTTCGGGACCCCGGGTCAGCGTCGCTTCGAGGTGATGTGGGAGATTCTGTCCGAGGGCATGATCGGGTTCATCCTGTTGGTCCACGCGGGTGACGACCGTTCGGTCGAGGAGGCCGCTCATATCCTCGGAACCTTCCGCGAATACGCCGACGTCCCCTACGTGGTCGGGGTCACTCATCTCGACGAGGCCGACGGCGACCACGAAGAGATCTTCACCAAGGTGCGGGCGGCCCTCGAGACCCCCGATGGGGTCAAGGTCGTCGCCTGCGACCCGCGCGAGCGCGAGGACATCAAGACGCTGATGCTCGACATCCTCTTCGGGGTCATGGAGCGGCTCAACGGCAGCTCCTCGGCCGCCACCGGCTGACCAGTGCCTCCTCGCGTAAGTATCGCCAACGTCAGATCGTCATCTGCGCGTCGAGCGCAAGGCGCGAGGAGTCGGGCGTACCGGGGAGTACGGACGCGACGAGCAACGCAGCGATCGGCGATGCAGGGGCGCTCTGACGTGTCGTTTATTTGCGCGAGGAGGCACTAAATGCTGCGCGGCCTCCTGCGCCTGTTCTCCTCCCGGCCCGCGGGCCGCCATGCGACGCCGCGCCCCCCCGCGCCCGGCAGTGCCTCGCACGTGCGTGCGCCGCTGCCGCCGCCTCCTCCACCTCCTGCGAAATCCGCCCCTCCGCCCCCTCCGCCGCCCAGAGCCAAGACCGCCGGGGGGGTGCGGGTCGTGCTCGCCGACGGGCGGGTCGCCCCGACGGAGGACCATCCCGAGCTCGCCGAACGCATCTCGTATCTCGCCCGCAACCTCCTCCCGCCACAGGCGAAGCAGAGCGACTAATCGGGCCAACTTCGCGTTTCGCGGCCGCCGTCTACGCATTTTCGGCGAGCGTCGGGAGCGTCCCTTTAGTCCGCCTGTAGGCGGCCCGATAAAGCCAGGAGTGGGCGGTGGCATTTTGCTGTTCCCGAGCTAAGGGATGATATGAGCGTGAGTTCCCCGGTTCGTGCGGCAGGAGGGCAGCTCGAAGAGCTGCTTCTCGCGCGCGAGCTGGTCACCGAAGAGCAGCTCGAAGAGGCGCGCCTCCAGGCGGCTCAGCGGGGACGGTCGCTCGGCCGCATCCTCATTGAGCTCGGCTTCATCACCGAAGCCGAACTGGTCTCGATCCTGGCGGCGCAGCTCGGCTACGACTTCATCGATCTCTCCGACGCGCATATCGACGCGTCCGCGGTTGCGCTCGTCCCCGAGAAGACCGCCCGCCAGCACTCGTGCATCCCGATCGAGCTCGAGGACGAGGGGCGGAGGCTCGTCGTTGCGATGTCCGACCCCGCCAACGTCGTCGCGATCGACGACATCAGGGCGTTCACCAAGAAAGACGTGCGCGCGGTAGTCGCGACCAAGGCCGAGGTGCTCACCGCGATCAACCGGCACTACCGCCTCGACCACGCCGCGGAGACCCTCGCCGAGGAGGCCGCGTCCCAGCAGGAGCTCGAGCAGCAGTCGCTCGAGAGCATGGCCGCCGAGGCAGGCGCCGACGACGCCCCGATCATCAAGCTCGTGAACCTGTTGATCACGCAGGCGGTCAACGACCGGGCGTCGGACATCCACATCGAGCCCGATGAGAAATCGCTTCGGGTCCGCTACCGCATCGACGGCGTGCTCCACGAGGTGATGAACCCGCCGAAGTCGGTCCAGGCGGGAATGGTCAGCCGGCTCAAGATCATGGCCGACATCAACATCGCCGAGCGCCGCATCCCCCAGGACGGTCGCATCGGCATCGTCGTGCAGGGGAAGCAGATCGACATCCGCGTCTCGACGCTTCCGACCGTAAACGGCGAGAAGATCGTCATGCGGCTGCTCGACAAGTCGAGCGTGTTGCTCGAGCTCAAGGACCTCGGCTTCCGTGAGCAGAACTTCCTCCGATACGAGGAGTCTTTCCGCAAGCCGTACGGGATGATCCTCGTCACCGGGCCGACCGGCTCGGGAAAGTCGACGACCCTCTACGCGACCCTCAACATCCTCAACCGGACCGACGTCAACATCGTCACGGTCGAGGACCCGGTCGAGTACCGGCTCGCCGGCATCAACCAGGTGCAGAGCCACCCGAAGGCGGGGCTCACGTTCGCGTCGGCCCTGCGGTCGATCCTGCGCCAGGACCCCGACATCATCCTGATCGGCGAGATCCGCGACCGAGAGACCGCGCAGATCGCGGTCGAGTCGGCGCTGACCGGTCACCTCGTGCTGTCGACGCTGCACACCAACGACGCGCCGTCGTCGGTCACCCGGCTCGTCGAGATGGGCATCGAGCCGTTCCTGGTCGCATCCGCGCTCGACTCCGTGCTCGCCCAGCGCCTCGCCCGCAAGCTGTGCGAGAAGTGCAGGGAGCCGTACATGCCCACCGAGGAAGAGCTGGTCGTGGCGAAGTTCCCCTTCGAGGAGGGCGAGGAGCTGCCGAAGCTCTACCGAGCGATCGGCTGCACCGCGTGCGGGAACACGGGCTACAAGGGCCGCATGGCGCTACACGAGGTCATGACCGTCACCGAGGACATCGAGAGGCGCACCGTCGAGCATGCCTCCTCCGAGTCGATCAGCAGGGTCGCCCAGGAGCAGGGGATGGCGCTCCTGCGCAACGACGGTATGGAGAAGGTCAAGGCCGGCCTGACCTCGATCGAAGAGGTCCTCCGAGTCGTCGTCTAGCGCTCATCAAGGCCGATCACGCGGGGCCACGTGACTCACTGGCTGGACCATGTGCGGGTCACAGCTCGTCAAGGTGGAGATAAGAGATTTCTTCGACCCGCTTCCAGCGGGCGTCGTTTCCGATCACGGCATCGGCTTGACTGGTTAGCCCGGTTGCGCAGATGACGGCATCGGGGGTTCTGAGACCGTATCGAGCACGGATGCGCGCGGCCTTCTCGGCGGTCGTGACGTCCACCGGAACGGGTCGACAGATCTCGTAGGAGAAAAGGTGTGCCCGCGCTTGGGCCTGGCGATCCCCGGCTCGCATCGGAGCAGTCAACAGCTCCGTCACAGTGATGGTGGAAAGCAGAAGCTCGGTATCGCCGGCCTCGCCGGCGCGCACGACCGGCTCGACTAGCAAATGCCGCCGGTCCGAGGCAGATCCTTGAAGGAAGTAGATACAGGCGGTGGTGTCGAGAACGACGCGCCGGAACCCGGTCAGCTCCACTCGCGGCGTTCGGCCTCGACGTATTCCTGGGGATCCCCATAAACCCCGTCGATCGAGCCTGCGAGGTCGTCGGCGAGGGATTCGGGCCGGCGCAGGAGCATGATGCCGCCCTCGACGGGGACCACCATGAGCTTGGCGCCAGGCTCGATCCCGAGGCGGCGGATGAGCTCGGCGGGGATCGTGATCTGGCCCTTGCTCGAGACAGTGGCGGCTTTCATGGCCCGATCCTAGCTCATACCAAGCAAATACGCCACTAATGCTTGGCAGATTGAAGTACTGCGGTTGCGCCGGACGGGAGCCCCCACAAATCGCCCAAGAAAGACCCGGCGGATTCAAGCAATCCACGCAACGGCTCGGTGAGTCGGCCATTGTTAGCCGACTCGACCAGGAGGTTGCGGGATGGGAGCTCATCTGACCCTTGAACAGCGCCGACGCGTGCGCCGGCTGCG
>JBOGXF010000021.1:0-11206 GCA_050694275.1 Actinomycetota bacterium
CGCAGCCGGCGCACGCGTCGGCGCTGTTCAAGGGTCAGATGAGCTCCCATCCCGCAACCTCCTGGTCGAGTCGGCTAACAATGGCCGACTCACCGAGCCGTTGCGTGGATTGCTTGAATCCGCCGGGGGAAACACCACTAAATCTGAGTAAAAGTACGTACCCGGCCAGAGAATTGTGTGCAGTTGCCCGATTTAGGTGGTTCCGACGAATGCCGAGCCGGGCCCCCGAAACTAGGCCGGGGCGAGCGTTTCGACCAGCGCGCCGACGCGCTTTTTTCGCTCGACGGGATCACCGGCGACCGAGAACGGAAACAGGACCGGCGTTTTGACCCCGGCGTCGCGAAATGCCCGAAGCTTTTCGCGACAAGCGTCACGATCCCCGAAGATCAGAAGCCGATCGACGAGTTCGTCCGACACCAGGTCGTTGGCGCGCTCTCGGTCGCCGGTCCGCCATGCATCCTTTATGTCACGTGCTTCCGTTTTGAACCCTTGCGTGCTGATCGACCGGTTGTAGACGTCGACCGTGACGTAGGAGGTGATCAGCCGCCGAGCCATGAGCCCGAGAACCTCTTCGTCTTCGTCCATCGCGACCGGCAGGCGGATGACGCAGTCGAGCTGGCCGGGATCGCGTCCCGCTTCCGATGCTCCCTCGGCGACCCAGCCCAGGGCTTGCTTGACCCCGTCCGGGGTCTTGAGGAAGAAGATGACTCCATCGGCGACCCGGCCGGCGAGGCGGCACGCTCGGGGGCCGAGCGCGGCCGCATAGATCGGGACCGGTCCGCCCGGGTCTAGCTGGAGCCGGAAACCCGATAGGCTCGTGCTCTTGCCCTCGAAGTCGACCTTCTGTCCCTCGAGGGACGAACGGACCACCTCGATGTATTCCTCCAGCCTCGTGAGGGGAGTTTCGAAGCCGGCACCCATCCACCGGTTGATGATGATGTCCGACGACGTTCCGAGACCGAGCGCGAACCGGCCCCCGGAGATGCTCTGGAGCGTCGCTGCTTGCATGGCCACGAGCGCCGGGGGCCGCGTGAAGACCGGGACGATTGCGGTGCCGAGCCGCGCCGACGAGGTGGTCGCGGCGAGCGCCGCGAGCGGCGAGAAGCCATCGGCCCCTCCGACCTCGGCCGACCAGATGTCGGTGTAGCCGAGCGTCTCGGCTCTGCGACAGAGATCGAGAGCGTCGGGGAGGGGCGAACCCTCGAGCCCGACGGTGAGACCGATCCGTTCCATCGCCAGACTCTACGCAAGGTGGGCGACATTAGCCCCACATAGCGGTGAAAATGTTGCCCACCTCGAGGTCACCGATCCGGGCATAGGGTTCCTTTCGATTGCCGGTTGCCTGCCGTACGTTATTCGTGTGCCCGAATTACCGGAGGTTCAAGCATTGTCCGAGAGGCTCGACGCCCTTCTTGCCGGCGCGGTGTTCGTGGATGCCAAGCCACTCCAGTTCGCGGCGTTGCGAACCGTCGAGCCTCCGGTCGACTCGCTGCTCGGGAAGAGGGTCAAGAGCGTCGGGCGTCGGGGGAAGTACCTCCTCTTCGACCTCTCCGGGCCGAGATTGCTGGTTCATCTCTCACAGGGGGGCCGGGTAACCATCGAAGATCCGCCCAAGGACACGAGACCTAGAGGCGGGGTCGTGCGCTTCCGTTTCGAGTCGCGGCCGAGCGTTCTCGTAAATGAGTACGGCACGCAGCGCAAGGCAGGCTGGTGGGCACTCGCCGAGAGAGACGACGGCCCGCTCGCCCGGCTCGGCCCCGAGCCATTCTCCGACGAGTTCGAGGAGCTGATCGAGGAAGGCTCCGACGATCGGCGCGTCCACACCATCTTGCGAGACCAGCGAACCGTCGCCGGCATCGGGCGGGGCTACGCCGACGACATCCTTCATCTCGTGCAGATCTCTCCTTACACGCCGCTCAACAAGCTCGATCGGGAGAGTCGCCGATCCTTGGTGAGGGGCGTGCGGGGCGTGTTGAACGAGGCTCTCACCAGGGAGCGAAAGCGAACCGGCGGCCTCCCGGCGAAGCTCCGCGAGAACTTCACCATCCACGGGCGCCACGGCGGGCGTGCCCACGGTGCGGCGACGACCTGAGACGTGTCTCGTACGAGTCGTACGAGATCACGTACTGTCCCGCGTGTCAGACGGGTGGCAAGGTCCTCGCCGACCGTAGGCTCTCGAGACTCGTCCGATGAACGCGCGCCACACCGTCCGGCTGGATCGCCCGATCGCCGGAGCGTCCTGCCGCCGAGGTGCGATTCCCGCAGGGCGTTGAGGTCCATAGAACGCATCCGACCTGGGTAACGAAGTGAACATGGGGAAGGACACGCTCGCCGAATACAGGCGCAAGCGGGATCTTCGCAAGAGTCCCGAGCCCGCCGGTAAGCGGAAGAGCTCCGGCAGGAATCGCTTCGTGATCCAGAAACACGACGCGTCGAGACTGCACTACGACTTCAGATTGGAGGCCGACGGCGTGCTGAAGTCGTGGGCGGTTCCGAAGGGACCGTCGACCGACCCACGCGAGAAGCGCCTCGCGATGCCGACCGAGGACCATCCGCTCGACTACATCGATTTCGAAGGTGTCATCCCGGAGGGCCACTACGGGGCCGGGAGCGTGATCGTGTGGGACACGGGCCAGTACCGCAACCTCACGAAAAGGGACCAGGAGGAGGTTCCCATCGAGGACGCGCTCGAAGGGGGCCATGCCACCGTCTGGCTCGAGGGCAAGAAGCTCAAGGGCGGTTACGCCCTCACGCGCGTTGCCAAGGGCAAGAGCGAGCGCTGGATCCTAGTGAAGATGAAGGACGAATCGGCCGACGCCCGCCGAAACCCGGTAAAGACGCAGCCCGAATCGGTCTTGACCGGGCGGACGGTTGAGGAGGTGGCAGAGCAAGGATCGTGAAGGGAGGCGAAGGCAGTGGCGCAGATCCACGAGTACCGCTTCGGCCACATCAATATCGACGGTGAGGAGCACGACAAGGACGTCATCATCCTTCCGGGCCGCGTCGTGGCGAACTGGTGGCGCAAAGACGGACACTCTCTCGTCCTGGAGGACCTCGAAGAAGTGATCGACGAGCTGCCCAAGCGACTCGTAATCGGCGCTGGGGCGTACGGCCGGATGCAGCCGGATCCCAAGACTATCGAGGCCCTCGAGGAACGCGGCATAGACGTCGAGGTTCTCCAGACCGAAGATGCGGTGCGCCGCTACGGAGAGCTCGACGGAAGAGAAGCGGCCGCGGCTTTACACCTCACCTGCTGACGCGGGACCCGGTAGCTTTCAGAGATGGGCGAAATGCAGGGAAGGATCCATCGCGAGCATCCTTTTCGGACCCCTCTGGAGTTGCGAGAGCCGGCGCGCCGCTTCCGCGGGCGGCTGGCCTCTCCGGTGACCGTTTGGACCGCCGGAACGGGGGAGACGCGCGCCGGGCTCACGGTCTCCTCTCTTGTCGTCGCGGAGGGGGAACCGCCCACCGTGTTCGGGCTGGTCGGAGTGACCACCGATCTCGTCGACATCCTGCGGGAAACAGAAGCATTCGTGGTCCACGTCCTCGAGAGTAAGGACCGCCCGCTCGCCGAGCGATTCGCGCTCCGTCACCCCAGTCCCGGCGGCCTGTTCAAGGGATTGAGAGTCGTCGACTCGAAGTGGGGACCGGTCTTGACTGCGTTGGCCAACCGCGTGTCCTGCCGCTACACCGAGGCGACCGAGACCGGCAATCACCTCCTCGTACGCGGGGCGATCGAAGAGATCGAGCTCGGCGAGCTCGCGGATCCGCTCGTCTACTTCCGAGGCGGTTATCGCGGCCTGCCCCCGGAGGCGGACGACTGATCGCACCCTGCCTGGCCTCGACGTGAACCCCGGACTCGAGGAACGTGCCCGCGCGTGGGGCGTGGCCACCGGCTACTGGGATGCCGCGGGCGAATGGCGAACCCCGTCGGAGGACACCGTCGAGCGGATCCTCGCACTCATGGGCGCCGACGGAGGAGACCCGCCTCCCTCTCCGATCCGGATCGTGCGTGTCGACCGACCGGAGCGCCTCGGGCCGGGCGTGATCGAGACCGAGGACGAGGGTTCGGTCCCCGTCGAGGACGAGACGCCACCCGACTTGCCCGTCGGCTATCACCGATTCGTCGACCGCGAAGGCAGTGCGCGTACGCTGATCGTGAGCCCCGGCGCGTGCTTTCTTCCGGCCTCCTTGCGCGCCTGGGGATGGGCGATACAGCTCTATTCGATGCGGTCGAAGTCGAGTTGGGGAATCGGTGACCTGGGCGATCTGAAGACCTTTTCCCGCTGGGCCGCACGCGGGGGGGCAGGAATGGTCATGATCAACCCGCTGCACGCGCCCAAGCCCGGCCCCCGTCCACAGCCGAGCCCCTATCTTCCCGGCAGCCGGCTGTTTCGAAGTCCTCTCTATCTCGCGATCGAAGACCTTCCCGGGGCCGCGGACGCAGGCCTGGACCTAGAGCGACTCGCGACGGAGGGGCGGAAATTGAACGACGATCCGCGCATCGACCGCTCCGCCGCGCACCGGCTGAAGACGGAGGCCCTCAAGATCCTGTGGCACCGGCCACAAAAGGAGGCCGAGCCGGATTCCTTCCGGCGCGAGATCGGTCCCGCGCTCGATCGCTATGCGACCTATCTCGCCATTGCGGAGCTGGAGGGGCCCGACTGGGCGCGCTGGTCGGCCGAGTTCCAGCGTCCCGACTCACCTGCCGTGGACCGTCTTCGCGCCGGGCAGGCAGACCGGGTCGGTTTTCATCGCTGGGTGCAGTGGCTGATCGATCGTCAGCTTGCGGGAGCCGCGAAGGAAACCATGCTCGTCGGCGACCTCGCGGTGGGGGCCGCCCCCGACGGTGCCGATGCCTGGATGTGGCAGGACGCGTTCGTGCCCGACGTCAGCGCGGGGGCACCCCCGGACGAGTTCAACCGCCGGGGACAGGATTGGGGGGCGTTGGCGTGGGATCCATGGCGGCTGCGCGCCGCAGGATATGCCCCGTTCATCGACGTCGTCCGCGCCGCACTA
Source organism: Actinomycetota bacterium (assembly GCA_050694275.1). GTDB lineage: Bacteria > Actinomycetota > CADDZG01 > CADDZG01 > WHSQ01 > JBOGXF01. Next base: position 5,020 of record JBOGXF010000021.1, read on the forward strand.
CGCCACTTCAGCGGGGTGCGCATCGATCACGTGATGGGGTTGTGGCGACTCTTCTGGGTTCCCGCGGGCGAAGACCCTTCGTCCGGAACTTACGTCACATACCCCGCCTCAGATCTCCTGGACATTCTCGCGGTCGAAAGCCATCGAGCGAGATCGTTCATTATCGGAGAGGACCTCGGCACGGTCGAGCCGCAGGTCCGAGCCGAGATGACGCTCCGCAATTTGCTCGCTTACCGGCTGGCGTGGTTCGAAGAGGAGCCTCCCGCCTCATATCCGGAGCCGTCGCTCGCCGCGATCACCAACCACGACTTGCCCACCGTGAGGGGGCTCTGGACGGAAGCCGACACCGCGATCCAAAGAGAGCTCGGGATGGAGCCCGACGAGGCCGCCGAAGCCGGACTGAGAGAGAGAGTCATGCGCATCACCGCCCTCGGCCCCGACGCATCGGTCGAAGAGATCAGCCATCGCCTATATGGGCTCCTGGCGGAATCGCCGGCGATGCTCGTCGCGGCCACGCTCGAGGACGCGCTCGGCGTTGCGCGCCGCCCCAATTACCCGGGGACGATGGACACTGCGAACTGGTCGCGCGCTCTGCCTCGCACCCTGGAGGAGATCACGTCGGACCCGCAAGTTGCTGGGCTGGCCCGGGCCCTTTCGTCGAGCCGGAGAAAAATCGGAGACGGCTGACGGGCAAGAGGCTCAGTCGTCCTCGTCGTTGCCTCGGTTCCCGGGCGGGCCGCGGCCCTCCGAAGGACCTTTCTCCTCTTCCTTCTCTTTCTTCGGCTCCGGCGGCTCGCACGGTCCGCCGGGCTCGGTCCCGATCAGGAAGGACTCCGACTCACGGTACTTCTTGGGGGTCGAGTCGTCGGCGAGGCATCCCGTGCGGGAGTCCACGACCACAGTGACGAACGCCCCCTCCGGCACCCTGAAGTCGCTCGAGGGCACGCCGGCAAGGGCTTGCGACATGAACGACTGCCATATGAGCGCAGGCCACGTCCCTCCGCTGACCGTGATACGGGTCGGGCGGCAGATATCCGGGTCGGGGACCGCGCAATAGGTCTTCATCTCGATCGAGCCTTGTGGGTAGCCGATCCACACCGATGCCACGAGATCCGGTGTGAAGCCGACGAACCACGCGTCCCGCCACTCCTGCGCGGTCCCGGTCTTGCCCGCGGCGGGCCGCCCGATCTGCGCAGCGGCTCCCGTTCCGCCTTCGATGACCCTTTGAAGCGCGCTGCTGGTCAGATAGGCCGTGGCGGGCTCGAGCGCTCGATTCGAGACGGGATCCTCCTCGAACAGGATCTCTCCCGACCGGGCGTGGGTGATCTTGGTGATTGCGACGGGTGGATGGTGAACGCCGTTGGTCGCGAGAGTCCCGTACGCGGACGCCATGCCCAGCGCGTTTACCGGGTTAGTCCCGAGCGCGGCGGAAGGGACCTCCGAAAGGGGGGTGCGGATGCCCATCTTGCGTGCGGTTTCGGCGACGTCTTCTGCCCCGACTTCCAGGATCAGTTGAGCGTAGACGACGTTGATGCTGTTGATCGTTGCGTCGAGCAACGACACCGATCCGAACGCAGACTCCTCGTAGTTGCACACTTGCCAGTTCCCGCCCGCGTTGGCTTCGGGAAAGTCCATGCACGAGTCGGCCTCGTACGTCTGGGACAGCGAGATTCCCTCGTCGATGGCGGTGGCGAGGGCGAAGGGCTTGAAGGCCGAGCCCGCCTGGCGCCCCGTGCCGGGAGCCGACGATCGTCCGAGGTCGGGCTCCCCGGCGATCGCGAGATTGAGCTTCGCAAACGGGTCGTTCTTCTTGCGCGCGAAGAAATTGCGCCCCCCGACCATCGCTCGCACGTACCCGGTGTCGGGTTCGATCGCCACCAGCGCGCCGTGGGGATCGCTTTGTTGGTTGAGGGTCTCGGAGATCGCCTGCTCGGCGGCGACCTGCATGTCCAGGTCGGCCGTCGTGTGAATGCGAAGGCCTCCCTTGATGAGCTGCTGCCAGCGCCGGCGAACGGTCTTGCCGAGCATCTCGAAGCGGTCGTCGAAGACGAGGAGACGTTTGACGTAGTCGATGAAGTAGGCCGCCGGATAACGCTGATCGTTCCCGGGCCTCACCGCTCTGAGCGGCCGGGAAGATGCCTTCGTCGCTCTCTCAGGAGAGATGAACCCAAGCCCGGCCATCTGATCGAGTACGACCCGTCGCCTTCGTTTGGCTCGCTTGGGATGCGCGTGCGGGTCGAAGTAGCTTGGGGATTTGATCATTCCCGCGAGCGTGGCCGACTGAGCGAGCGTGAGATCCTCTGCGGGCTTTCCGAAGTGCGTCTCCGCCGCGGTCTGGATGCCGTAGCTGCCCTGTCCGAAGTACACGGTGTTCAGATATCGCTTAAGTATCTGCTCCTTCGACAGTCGCTTCTCGAGCTGACGGGCGAGCGCGATCTCGTCGAGCTTTCGGCCGAGTGTGTCGCGGGTGCGCTCGCGTGGGGCGATGAGCGTGTTCTTCACGAGTTGCTGCGTGATTGTCGAGCCGCCCTGCTCGATTCCGCCGTTCGAAACGTTCTCGGCGGCGGCGCGCGCGATCGCTCTCAGATCGACTCCGTCGTGCGTGAAGAATCGACGATCCTCGATCGCAATCACTGCGCGGCGCGTGTGCCTGGGAACTTCGTGCAGCGAGACGATGGTGCGATCCTCGCCCGCGTGCAGGTCCGCAATCACGCGGCCGTCGGCGGCGAGGATCTTGGTGGTCTGAGGAGGGTCGAAGACGAGATCGCCCCGGCCCAGCCTGGGAACTTCCAGCAGATCGCCGCAGGCAGCGAGCGCGACCGCTCCGAGAACGATCACACTCATCATCATGGGGCCCGAATTGCTTCGCCGCATCGTGTTCCCTTTTACCCGATTCGACGGGGCCTACCGGGCGGATCCAGGGGGGCGGCAGGAATCCGGCCCGGCGGCAGCGAAGAACAAGACCAGAGCAAGGTCCGGTAGCCCACCTCGGCTTGGGGGATGAACCCGATGACCACCTTCTATCGCCGCGAGCGAGGCGGAGCGAGACTCGTCCTCTCCGCCCTCACCGTCTCCTTGCTCACCTTCGTCTTCGCCGCCGCCATCGCGTCGGCTACGCCCGGGCCTTCTCCCGAGCCGCGCCCGACACCGTCCGGCCAGGACGGCTGCGACGAGTCCGATCCCGACTGCGAGGAGCACGGCAATCCCAACGACGGGACGGATGAGTGCGATGAGGACGGCGATGCCGGAGGCGGCAACGACTCGAGGTGCGGGGAGCACGGCCGGCCCGGAGACGATTGCCCCACGGACCGCGATCGCGGCAGAGGCAACGACGATCGCTGTCCGCCCGGGGACGCCGCCACGACCGATCTCGAGGTCGGCTTCGGCGTGCGCAAGATCACGCCGGTCGGTCCACCGCCAGGGGAATGGGCCGAATTCTTCGAGGTCAACGAGAAGACCGGTGTGTGGAGCGAGCCGTTCGAGGACCGCGACGGCGACGGCTGTTACGACCCCGGGTTCGAGACCGACGTCCCGCCCGAGTTCCGAGAGCCTCCCGAGGTGCACTTCGACCAGCCGTGGAACTCGGCCGGCGACGCCCACGAGCATGGGGCCTTCGAGGTCGACGGTGTCACCATCTACGGCGACCCGCAGTCGACCGGCAAGTGGGATGGCCTCTGGGCCAACGCGGGTTTCGGTGCCACGTGTGCCCTCGGGATGCACGACGACACGTGGGCGCGCGCGATGGTTCTCGAGGTAGGTAACAAGACCGTCGCGCTCGTGTCCCTGGACGTCGTGGGGTTCTTCAACATCGAGGTCAGACGCGCTCGGGAAGAGCTCGGCAAACGCTACCCCGACCTCCCGATCGACGAGCTCGTCGTGTCCTCGACCCATACGCACGAGGGCGTCGACACGATGGGTCTCTGGGCCCAGCCCTTCGGTTTCGACGGCAAACACCCCGCCTATCAGGCGTTCATTCGCTCGCAGCTCATCGACGCGGTCCGCGCCGCATACGAAAATCGCGAGGAGGCCTTCGCCAAGTTCGCGGTGACGACCCACACCGCGGGCATTCGCGACTCACGGCCCCCGGACGTTATCGATCCGTTCTTGCTCGCGGCGCAGTTCGTGCGTGCCGATGGGTCGACGATCGGCACGGTCGTCAACTGGTCCAATCATCCCGAGGCCCAGGGGTCCGGCAACGGCCTCATCTCGTCGGACTTCGTCCACGGGGCACGGGAGGTGCTCGAGCAGGATCTCGGCGGAACGGCGGTGTACTTCTCGGGCTCGGTCGGCGGGCTCATGACACCGCTTCGCGCCGAGGTGCCCGGGTTCGGCACCGAGGTCTCGTGGGAGCGGACGTATGAGATCGGTCGCCTGGTGGCCGTGGCGGCGGAGGACGCGCTCGCCGGCGCGCCGGTACAGGGCATCTTCGACCTCGACTTTCGGCAACGTGACTTCTATATGGAATCCGACAACACCGCGCTGCGAGCGTTCAACGCGGCGGGGATGTTCGACGTCCCGACGTACGTCGGCGCGCAGTCCTGGGGGACATCGGGTCACCGTGACGGTATCTATTCGGGGACCGCCGCCGGGACCCAGTTCAAGACCGAGATGGTTGCGGTCCAACTCGGCCCGGCCCTGTTCCTGACCGTCCCCGGCGAGCTCTTCCCCGAGCTCGAGATCGGAGGCTACGGGCGCGACGACTGCCCGGGGGCGCACACGGGACGGCCGTTCGAGCCGATCATCGCCGACCAGTTCGACGCGCAGTATCAGTTCGTGTTGGGCCTCGGACAAGACGAGCTCGGCTACATCGTGCCGGGCTACGACTTCTGGCTCACGCGACTGCCGGCGAACGACTCGGACGGCGGCGGGCTGATCCCGCTCGGTGCGATCGAGGCGGTCGACCCCTGTGGTGAGAGTCACTACGAGGAGACGGTCTCCGCCACGAGCGTCATGGCCCCGTGGGTGACGTGCATCGCGGCCGAGCTCGCCGGGCGCAACCCATGGGAATCGGAGCCAGCCTGCTCGCGCGACAACACCCACATGCACCCCTACGGCATCGACGAGTAGGTCGGCGGCCAACCCCGGAGGCCTGGGTAGGAGATGGCGCCCTTGCGCCGAAGGGTTCTAGGGACGACAGACCTGGGAGGTTCGATGCGCACCAACCCGCACGGCACGCGCACGCGTCGCATCCTGCGCCCCGCGGTGCTCACCTGCCTCGTGGCGGCCCTGCTGGCCCCGGCGCCGCCCGCCTTCGCGTCGCCGACCGACTACGTCACGATGAGCGACGGCATCGAGATAGCGATCAACGTCAGGATGCCCGACGACTTCAAGAAGGGTCGCACTTACCCGACGATCTTCGAGATGTCCGGATACGACGGCGGGTCGGCCGACGGCGAGGATCCGACGGGAGCCGAGGGGAGCCGGACCCTCACCAAGCAGTTCTACGACGACTACGTCACGATCCACGCGTCCGTGCGCGGCACCGAATGCTCCGGCGGTGAGTTCGACCTCTTCTCGTGGCGCAGCGCCCTCGACGGCCGCGAGGTCATCGAGTGGATCGCGGATCAACCGTGGTCCAACGGGCAGATCGGCTACTACGGCCACTCCTACGGCGGGATCACCGGATTCATGGTTGCCGCGACCAGGCCTCCAAGCCTCGACGCGGTGTCGGTGTCGGGCCTAATCGACGATCTCTACCGCGGCATCGTCTATCCGGGCGGGGTCTCGAACTACGGGTTCCCGCTCCTGTGGACCGGAGTGATTCGCCCCCTGTTCGACGTCGGCGGGGGAACCTTCGACGGGCTCGACAACGGCGATCCTCGCTGCGCCGAGAACTTCCGGACGCGCGGGCGCACGATCCTCAACGACCCGCTCGTCCAGGGCCTTCAGGACACCGACAACACGTGGTGGCAGGTTCGTTCGCTCATCACCTACGCCGAGCGCATCGAGGTCCCGATCCACATTGCGGGCGCCTATCAGGACGAGCAGACGGGGCCGCGCGGGCCCTACCACCTCTTCGAAGAGGTCAAGAACGCCCCGTACAGGCGACTGCTCATGTCCAACGGTGACCACGGCACCCAGCAGAGCACCGCAATAGAGAGAGAGCGGAAGGCGTGGCTCGACCACTGGCTGCTCGGACGAGGGCCGCGTCCGGCCCGCTCGAGCGTGCGCACTCTGTTCGAGATGG
>JBOGXF010000022.1:0-40042 GCA_050694275.1 Actinomycetota bacterium
GCCTGGCGGAGGTGCGGAAGGGGGTGGTCGACACGACCCCCGGTTAGGCTTGATCCACCGTCACTGAGCCGCCTCAACTGGTGGATTTCGGTGAGCAACACTGGTGAATTTCGATGAGCGCCGGCAAAGGACGACCCCGAAGCTCCGGCTTGGCTTTCGGGACAGCCATCTTTGTCGGGCCGGGCTGACTTAACTACGTCAGAAGGGCGTTCAGCTTGGCCAGAACCTCCTCGGTGACATCCGATGGCAGTCTCTCCTTGACCTCGGCTCGCCGGGCTTTCCAGTCGAGACTCTTAACCTGATCTGCCAAGACCACGCCCGAGACACCAAGGCCTTCAGGGAGGGCGACCTCGAAGGGATAGTCCTTCACCACGCTCGTGATCGGACACATGATCGCGAGCCCGACCTTGCGATTGTAAGAACCGGGCGACAACACGATCGCCGGGCGTCGTCCGCGCTGCTCGTGGCCGGTCCTCGGATCGAGGTTGACCCAGACGACGTCGCCGCGCTCCGGCACCCGGGTCCGTGGCGTCACCAGACCTCTCGTCCCACTCCCTCACCGGAGTCGACCTCGCCGTGAAGGTTCGCCTTGGAGACGCCGGCGAGCAAGTCTTCGAGTTCGTACTTGCCTCGTATCGGTGTCGCGATCAGCTTTCCCCGCACGACGCGAAAGTCGACGACCGAGCCAGCGCTAACGCCGGAGTCTTCGGCGAGCGCCTTGGGGATGCGAAGCCCGAGGCTGTTTCCCCACTTCTGTATCCGAATCTCCATGGGCACCTCCGTCTGTATCTACAATGACTATACCGCCTGGACGCGCGTTGGACGCGCGAGAACGAAAAACGACGAAAGGCGACGACAGATCGGGGTCCGAAACTGCTCATCTACCAGGAGAGGTGCAAGGTTTCGAGCAACGTTGAGAAACGACGAAAAGACCCCTCGAACGAACTCATAACCCGGAGGTCGCGGGTTCAAATCCCGCCCCTGCAACCAACGAAGCCCCTGGGGACAGGGGCTTCATCCGCTCTTTCGGCCGTTAACCACATCAGATGTGGCCGGCGGCCAAAAGAGTTGCGCCCGGGTCGGTTAGAGTAATTGGACAGACTCTGTAGGTGATCTGCAGGTATCGATCCGCCCCGTGGAAGTCTCGATGGTCGGCCTGCGCGCGCTGCGGACGGCAATCCGAAACAGAGGTGACCGAATGGAACCGAACGAGATCGTTTGGGAGGGAAAGGTGGGCGACATCTCCCTCCGGGTCGGCGTGCATCATGCCGAACGGATCCTCGCCGAGTGGGACACCGCCCACGGTCGACGTCATAAGGTGGCCGATTCGATCGAGGAGTTTGAACGCGCGGTTCTCTTTCAGATCCTGCTCGGAGCGGGCGAGACCGACACCGCCGCCACCGCCGAGGTCCTCGAGGCGGTCAAGGCGGCGGCGGCGGAACGACCCCGTCCTCAGCAAACCGCCGCCCCCCGGCGCCGCAAGGGGCCCAAGGCACGCAGGCACCGAAAGTCCCGCCGCCCCCCGCTTCGTCCCTGATCCCCGGCGCCTAAGAGGCTCGGCGGCATAGTCCTCTCGGCGGGATACTCGCGACGCATGGAAACCAAAGTCATCGAGATCGGCTCGCGCCCGACGCGCCTCTTCGATGCAGGGGACGGCCATCCGGTCGTCGTGCTGCACGGGTGGGGGGGCCGCATCGAGTCGATGGCGCCGGTGGTCTCCTGCCTCACGTCGCAGTTCCGGGTCGTCGCACTCGATCTGCCCGGCTTCGGTGAGTCGCCGGTCCCGGATGGTGCGTGGGGCTCGCCCGACTACGCCGAGTTCGTGAGGGACGTTCTCGCCCTCCTCGACATCGAGAGGGCCCATTTCGTCGGGCATTCCTTCGGGGCGAAGACCGCGATCTGCGTTGCCGCCACTCACGGATCGCTGGTCGACAAGCTGATCTTGGTCGGTTCGCCGGGAATCAGGCGCGCGCCCTCGATGAAGGTGAGGCTCAAGCGGCTCGCATCGCGAGTCGGGCGCGCCGCGGGCGCGCTCGGTCCCCCCGGACGGGCGCTCCGAGGCGCACTGTACGGGCGTCTTGCGTCGCAGGACTATCGCGACGCCGGGCCCCTGCGACCCGTCCTCGTCACCGTCGTGAACGAAGATCTGGCACCGATGATGTCCCGTATCCACTCGCCGACGCTGCTTGTGTGGGGGACCGAGGACGACGCGGTTCCCGTGGCGCAGGCGCGCGCCATGGAGCGGATCATCCCCGACGCCGGACTCGTGCTGTTTGAGGGCGCCGGCCATTTCGCTTATCTCGACGAGCCGGATCGGTTCTGCCGGGTGATGCGCCACTTCTTCGGCTCGCCGGTGGACTGATGGACTTCCAGGATCCCTACTACGGCTACTCGCTGATCCTGCGGATCATCGTCTTCGGTCTCGTGCCCGCGTTCGCGATCCTTCAGGCGGTCCGGCTGCGTCGCGCGCTTCACGTCTTTCAGCTCGAGGGCTACAAGCGAGCACGTTTCCTTGCGTGGTGCCGACAGCATCCCGAGCGGGCCCGCTTCCTGCGTCCGAACACGTCCAAGAAACCGCTGGTGATGACCGGACGGGCGTGGCGCATCCTCGCGGTCGCGGTCGCGCTCGTCGTTGTCGCGACTCTCGTGCTGCCCGGGATCGCTCACCTGACGCTTGGCGGATGGCCCGCCGACGTCGCGACATGGGGGATCGTGACCATGCTCTTGGTCGTGTTCGTGCCGCAGCTCCTCATCGTGTCGGACGCGCTCCTCTCGCCGACACAGAAGGCGATCAACGCCCGCTACCTCGGGACCGCCAGGCGAAAGCTGGACGATGTCGCGCCCACGGTCGTTGGGGTCACCGGCTCGTTCGGCAAGACCTCAACCAAGGCAGTGATCGCTGCGCTGCTCCCCGACGCGCTCGCCACCCCGTCATCGTTCAACACCCCGCTGGGGGTGTCGCGCGCGGTCAACGAGAATCTGGACAGCCGCCATCGCTTTTTCGTCGTTGAGATGGGCGCGTATGGAGTGGGTGAGATCGCCGAGCTGTGTGACTTCGTCCACCACCGCATCGGAGTCCTGACGGCGATCGGTCCGGCGCACCTCGAGCGCTTCGGCTCGCTCGACAACATCCGGGCCGCAAAGTACGAGATCGTCGAGACGCTTCCCGAGGACGGCGTCGCGATCATGAACTGTGACGATCCGGAGGTGCGCGCGCTTGCCGACGCGACGACGCAGGTTGAGGTCGTTCGCTTCGGGCTAGATCCGTCCGGCTCCCCCGATGTCACCGCAAGCGGCGTCGAGGTGGGTCCCGAGGGATCGTCGTTCACGATCGTCGAGCGCGCCACGGAGGGCGAGCTTCCGGTGCGCACTCGCTTGCTCGGCCGGCACTCCTTGGGGCACGTTCTCGGCGGAGTCGCGGTCGCACGCGCCGCCGGCATCCGGCTCGCAGAGCTGGCCGGTCCGCTCGCGTCGATCCAACCGGTCGAGCATCGCCTGCAACTCCTCGACGGCACCGGCGGGATCACCGTGATCGACGACGCGTACAACTCGAACCCCGACGGCGCGGCGGCCGCGCTCGAGGTCCTCGCGGCGATGCCGGGGGAGCGCAAGGTCGTGGTGACTCCCGGGATCATCGAGCTCGGCCCCCTTCAGCACGACGCCAACGAGGCCCTCGGGAGGCACGCCGGGAGCGTTGCCGATACCGTGATCGTCGTCGCGCGGCTCAACCGCGACGCGCTCTCCGCGGGGGCTCGAGGGGCCGGGGGGGCCGAGGTCGTCCTGGTCGACTCTCTCGCCGAGGCCCGGGGCCATCTTCGGCGACTCCTGCGTCCCGGCGACGTCGTCCTGTTCGAGAACGACCTCCCCGACCAATACGAGGGATAGCACCGAAGGGGGCGCGGGGCCGGACACGACCGCCCACTAGGATGCGGCCATGAGCAGGCAGCGTGTCGGCGTCATCTTCGGGGGCCGGTCGGTCGAGCACGACGTCTCGATCGTCACCGGTCATCAGGTCATGGAGGCCCTCGTGGGCAGGCACGAGGTGGTGCCGATCTACATCACCAAGGAGGGGCGGTGGCTCACCTCGCCCGGCCTCGACGACCTCGACGTCTATCGCGCGGGTCGCTGGGGTGACGTCGGCGAGGATGCATTCATCCCGCCGATCGCCGGCTACGGCGGCCTCTACGCTCCGGGCGGGCGGCTCAGGAGGGGCCGCATGATCCCACTCGACGTCGTCGTCCCTGCGATCCACGGGACCTTCGGCGAGGACGGGACTCTCCAGGGTCTGCTCGAGCTCGCCGACCTGCCCTATGTCGGCTCCGGCATGACCGGCTCGGCCGCCGGCATGGACAAGGTCGCGATGAAAGCGTGCTTCCAATCCGCGGGGCTCCCGGTGGTGCCGCACACGCTCGTCTGGTCGGCGCAGGTCGAGACGGACGAGGGGGGCGTCATCGAAGAGATCGAGCGGACCATCGGCTATCCCGCGTTCGTCAAGCCCACGCGTCTCGGATCGAGCGTTGGAATCGGCAAGGCAACCGATCGAGCGACGCTCGCGGACGCGCTCGACGTCGCCCGGAACTACGACCGGCGCATCCTCGTGGAGACCGCGATGGAAGGCTGCATCGAGGTCAACTGCTCGGTCATAGGCAGCTCGGCGCGTGGGACGAGGGCGAGCGTGTGCGAGCAACCCGTGCCGTGGGAGGAGTTCTTGTCCTTCGAGGACAAGTACGTGCGTGGAGGCAAGGGCGCAAAGACGGCCGGCATGGCCGGACAGGAGCGGCGTATCCCGGCCCCCATCCCCGAGGCGCTCACCAAACAGGTGCAGGAGAACGCTATCAGGGCCTTCGAGGCAATCGATGCGAGTGGCGTCGCCCGGATCGACTCCTTCGTGAGAGCCGAGACCGACGAGTCCTGGGTCATGGAGATAAACACGGTTCCGGGATCGTTCTCCTTCTACCTGTGGGAGGCCACAGGCCCAGGTGTGAAGTTCGACGAATTGATGGACGAGCTGATCGACATTGCACTGGAGACTCACCGGACCAAGTCCCAGTTGATGTTCACGTACGACTCGTCGATATTGCAACGCGAGCCCGGAGCGAAGACGGGTGGCTGAATCGGCGGCGCGCCTCACGCGAGAGGATCGAGAGCGTTTTCAGCGCGACGCGCTGCCTCTGCTCGACTCGCTCTACGGCGCGGCGCTGCGCATGACCCGTAATCCGGCCGACGCCGAGGACCTCGTCCAGGAGACAATGCTGCGAGCCTATCGAGCGTTCGATCGCTTCGAACCGGGCACGAATCTCAAGGCATGGTTGTTCCGCATCCTCACGAACGCGTACATCAACGTTTACCGGAAGAAGCACCGCGAGCCGAGAAAGGTGTCCCACGACGAAGTCGAGGATTTCGATCTCTACAACGAGATAAGAAAGCACGACCCAGAGTTCGCCACGACGCCGGAGAACATCGTGCTCGATTCGCTCGTCGACTCGGACATCATCGAGGCGATCGAGGATCTTCCCGAGCAGTTTCGCCTGGCCGTCGTCCTGTCCGACGTGGAGGGTTTCTCCTATGCAGAGATGGCCGAGATCATGGGGGTTCCGATGGGCACCGTCATGTCTCGGCTCCATCGGGGAAGAAAGGCGCTCCAGAAACGGTTATGGGAACTAGCGCGTGAACGCGGGATCGTTAAGGGCCCGCTCCAGGAGACGACAGCCGACAGGGATGCAAGCAGTTCCAGGACGGGTGATACTTGAGATGAGACCGGGATGCACCCGGTAGGCGGGGGAGCATGAAAGAGCGTTGCCGTGAGGCCCTCGAGCAGGCCTACCTCTTCCTCGACGGCGAGGGGCTCTCCGACCAGGAGCGTCGGGACGTCGAGGCGCACCTCGAGGAGTGTGGTCCCTGCTGGGAACGCTACGGCCTCGAGCGGGAGGTCTCGGCGGTGGTGTCCCGTCTCAAGGGTTGCAGCCCATGCCCTGATGACCTCAAAGCTCGCATATCGGGCATGCTGCGCGAAGGCTAGCCGCCTGATCCGCGTCGGAAGCATCTTCCATCCGCTCAGGTAATCGCTCAAACTGGTCGATACCCCTGATACGGACCAACTCGACGCCGCCCAGAGCGGCTCGGGCCGAGCGAGAGGAGCCTCGTGGCCGGCGACCCGGACGCGTACGTGAGCGACGATTACATCACCACCGGCGAGGTGGCGAAGATCCTGCGCGTCTCCCCCAAGACGGTCGCCCGCTGGGCCAAGGAGGGGAAGCTCCCTCACCTCGTGACGCTCGGCGGGCATCGACGATTCCCTGAAGGCGCCATCCGCGCCCTCGCACGCCGGCTCGAAGTCATCAGCTGACCGCCGGAGACCCGAAAACTCCCTTTGAAGTAGGGCGAGCCCGGCGATAAGGTTAGGGGGTGCGCTGTTCCTGACCGGCCTCAAGGGCCCTGCAAGAGAAGCGCACGAGGGCGAGAGAACTCTCCTAGCTGCAAGGACATGGTGCTCTAATGGCACGAACCAATCTTCATGAGCTGGCCAATCGTCTGTTGACTCAACTCAGCGAAATGTCCCGCGACGGCACCTTTGAAGGAAAGCTGCGCCAGGTCGCGACCGAGGCCGGACTGAACTCGGTCCGGAGCGCCGAGGCGATCAAGCTCCTGGAGGGAGCCGGCCGGATCGATGTCGTGCAGCGTGGTCGCCGGGGGCGGGACACGATCATCGAGATCCTCTCAACCGACCGGGTGACCCTTGACGACGCCGAAGCGATGCTGCCGAGCCGGGCGGCCAAGCGAGCCGGACGCCTCAGCTACGAAGAGCTCGGACGGGCCGTGGTCGACCGGCTGCTGGAGCTGGGACGCGACGACGGGCTCCGGGCCGCGCAGGTCGAGGCTTTTGCCGCCGAGAACGTCCAGCACCGCACCCGCGTCGCCGAGCTCGAGGAGGCGCTCGAGGACGCCTCCCGGCGAGAAACCGACCTGCGGATCAAGCTCAAGACCGCCGAAGAGACCCTGTCGCGGGCGGAGGAGAACCTCCGCCGCGCGGTGGGCGACGAGCGCGTGCCCGGCGAGGCATCAACCCCGGTGGACGACGAGGACGCCCGCGCCGTGCTCGACATCCTGAGGTCCGGGCGGGCTTGATCCAAGCCGACCCGGGGCCCGAAGTTCTCTACGAGACGGATGGCGCCGTCGCGCGCGTGACGATCAACCGACCGGATCGCCGCAACGCCATCAATCCCGCAGTGGTCGAGGGCATCTCGTCGGCCCTATCGGCTGCCGAAGCCGACGACGAAGTTCGGGCGGTCGTCCTGAGCGGCACCGGGGAGAGGGCCTTCTGTGCCGGCGGCGACCTCGGCGGAATGAGCGCCGGCTCTCGGGTGCAGCAGCATTTCGAGCGGGCGGACATCGGACATCTGTTGACGCAGATGAGAGCCTCCAGGCTCCCCATCGTCGCCGCCGTCAACGGGCACGCGCTCGGCGGGGGGTTCGGTCTGATGCTCGCCTGCGATCTGGTCGTGGCGGTTGACGACGCCGAGCTCGGCACTCCCGAGATCAACATCGGTCTGTGGCCCTTCATCATCACCGCGGTGATCCAGCGCGATGTTCCTCGCAAGGTCGCCCTCGAACTGATGCTCACCGGGGGTCGCATGGGGGCCGAAGAGGCGCAACGCTGGGGGATGGTCAACCGCGTCGCCGCACGCGACGAATTCAAAAAGGCGGTCGACGAGATGGTCGAATCGGTCCTCTCCAAGAGCCCGCTGATCGCGGCTCTGGGGAAGCGATCCTTCTACCGAGCCGAAGACATGTCGTTCGAATCGGCCGTCGAGTACCTCGCCGGCATGCTCACGGTCTGTCTCGAGTCCGAGGACACGATCGAGGGAGTCTCCGCATTTCTGCGGAAGCGCCCGCCCGAATGGAAGGGCCGCTAGCCGCCGAACTTCGGCAGCAGCCTTCTCGCGACCAGCAGCCCCAGCACCAGCAACAAGCCAGCCGGAACGATGAAACCGGTCGCGATGATGAGTCCGGAGAGGACGTTGGTCGCAACCTCGAGTGCACGCCCCCATGCGCGCGCGAGCGTTCCGGGCCGGCCGGGAACCGGACCGGCCGCAACGAAGCGGGCCGTAATCGTCGACAGCGATGCCTGGTTCTCGAGATAGGCGAGCCGTCCCCGGATCCGCTCGATGTCGAGCTGCACCCCCTGGAGATGCCTCTGCACCTTGATCGTGTCCGAGACCGTCTGGGACCGATCCATGAGCCTGAGCAGGACCATCTCCTGGGCAGAAAGGTTGCGCAGCCTCGCCTCGAGGTCGATGACTTCTTGGCTCACGTCCTCGCCTGTGATCGCCTTGCTGGAGACATCGCCCAACCCCTCGAGATCGCCGAGCGCGGCCTCGAAGCGGTCCGCCGGCACACGCAGGACCAGGGTCCCGCGGCGCGTCCCCTCCTGATCGATCGCGGTCGTGACGACGTAGCCGCCGTTGCTCGCAGCGAGCGCGGTCGCCTCCGTAATGGCGTCGTCGAGGGCGTTCGGCGGGAACCTCGAGAGTGAGTTCGGCGGTCTTGATGATCGCCGGCCCGATGCCCGGGATTGCCGCCGACGACGCGCCCGATCCCGCGGAGCTGGACGAAATCCCCTCGTCCTGAACCGCATCGAACGCTGCGCCGGGCGCGGGTTGCCCCCCGGCCGGTCGCAGGGGTGCGCCGCCCACGCTGTCCTCGTCCCCGCCCGAGCACGCCCCGAGCAGCGCGACGGCCACGAGCCCCAGAGCGATGATTTTCCGGTGCATGGTCTCCTCCTCCACTCGTCTGAAGGCTTTGACGTAAGGAGGGCTCTCAGGTGTTCCTGCAGAGGGTTGGGTAGCCTGTGCTGCAGCGAGGTCCGGGAAGACTTCGGCGCACGGCGCCGGCGAAGGGCCCAGGAGGTGGTACCGATGGCCGATCCCCAGAAGGAGGCGCCTGCTAAGGAGCGCGCCCAGGTCACCTACACGTACGAGGGCCCCGACATGCGCGAGAACGTCGTCGCCCTCGAGCGGAAGAAAGACGAGCACCGGGGCATGGGCGGGCCCGAGAAGATCGAACGACAGCACGGCCAGGACAAGCTGACCGTCAGGGAGCGGATCGACCTCCTGTTCGACCCGGGCACGTTCGGAGAACTAGGCCTGCTCGCCCATCATCAGTCGCAATCGCCCTCGATGCAGGGAAAGTTCACCCCCGCGGACGGAGTCGTTACGGGCGTCGGCGAGATCGAAGGCCGGAAAGTTGCGGTGATCGCGTACGACTTCACGGTCATGGCCGGATCGATGGGCATGGTCACCGAGCTCAAAGCGACCCGCTTGCGCGAGATCGCGCTGCGCGAGCGCATCCCGATCGTCTGGTTGATCGACTCGGCGGGAGCCCGGATCCAGGAGGCGACCGGTTCGATGTTTGCCCGGACCGGGGATCTCTTCCGTGAGCAGGTCATCATGAGCGGAGTCGTGCCGCAGGTCGCGGCGATGATGGGCCCCGGCGCGGCCGGCACCGCCTACATTCCCGGCCTCGCCGATTTCGTTCCCATGGTCAAGGGGACGTCCAACATGGCTCTGGCGGGACCGCACCTCGTGAAGGCCGCAGTCGGCGAGGACGTCTCGGCCGAGGACATGGGCGGATCGAACGTTCACTGCAAGATCTCGGGCGTCGCCGATCTCGAGGTCGCCGACGACCGCGAGTGCCTCACCGCGGTGCGCAAGTATCTGTCTTATTTCCCTTCGTCGAATCTGGACAAGGCGCCGATGACGGAGTCGAGTGATCCGATCGACCGCCGCGCCGAAGACCTCTACGACATCGTCCCGGCCAACCCACGACAGGCGTACGACATTCACAAGGTGGTCGCGGCGATCGTGGACGACGGCGACTTTTTCCCGATGAAGCAGGACTGGGCTCGAAATCTAGTCACGGGTTTCGCCCGGATAGGGGGCCGCAGCGTGGGAATTCTCGCCAATCAGCCGAAGTTCCTCGGCGGCGCGCTGGATGTCAACTCGGCCGACAAGGCGGCTCGCTTCGTGTGGCTGTGCGACGCGTTTCACATCCCCCTCGTGTTCTTGATGGACTGCCCCGGTTTCCTGGTTGGGAGCGCGGTCGAGAAGCAGGGGATCATCCGGCACGGCGCCAAGATGCTGTTCGCGGTCGCCGAGGCGACCGTCCCAAAGATCACCGTCGTGCTGCGCAAGGGTTACGGCGCGGGTTATTACGTCATGAACGGGCGCGCGTACGAGCCCGATCTGATCGTCGGCTGGCCCACGGCCGAGATCTCCGTCATGGGACCGGAGGGCGCGGTCAACATCATCTTCCGCAAACAGATCGAGGCTCTTCCGGAGGCCGAGCGTGACGGGGCCCGCAACGACATGGTGGCGATGGTGCGCGAGCAGATCTCACCCTACGTCGCGGCAGGCTGGTCTTTCATCGACGATCTCATCGACCCTGCGGACACCCGGTACGTGATCGCTCGCGGCCTCGAGCAGTCGGCCAACAAGCACATCGAGCGGCCGTGGCGCAAGCACGGCGTTCTGCCGGTGTAGGGAATGCGCCACAGCGCGCCGTTTAGGCGGTTCGCTCTGCTCGTCGCCGCCATCGTCGGCGTCTTCGCGTACGCCGTCACCGGTTACATGCTTCTTGGTTTTGGCTTCGTCGACGCGCTCTACATGAGCGCCCTCGCCCTCACTACCGCGGGCTTCAATCCCGTGCGCGAGCTCGATGGAGCCGAGCAAATCTTCACCGTGACCGTGGCGATCTCGGGCGTATCGATCTTCCTCGCCATCTTGGCCATACTCGGCCGCACGTTGGTCGAGGGTAGGTTGGTGTCGAGGAGAAGACGGATGGAGCGTCGCGTAGACCGGATAGACAAACACTTCGTCGTCTGCGCGTACGGACGGGTCGGCCGGACGGTGGCACGCGAGTTCGAGGCCGAGGGCGTCCGATTCGTCGTGGTCGAGCCTCTGGAAGAGATGGAGAACCAGATGATCAACGACGGGGTGCTCTTCATCCTGGGCGATCCGACCTCGGAGACGGTTTTGACACGGGCGGGTATCGAGCGCGCCCGCGGCCTCGTCTGTGCCATGGACTCCGACGCGAAGAACGTCTACATCACGCTCGCCGCGCGGTCCCTCAATCCGGACATCTTCATCGTCGCCCGAGCGTCGGAGGCCGTCTCGGCCGACCGTCTGTACCGCGCCGGAGCCAATCGCGTGATCTCGCCCTACGTCTCGAGCGGCCGGCACATGGCCCTGCTGGCGCTGCGACCACGGGTGGTGGACTACTTCGATCTCGGTCTCGGTGAAAAGCCCGCGGTCCGATTGGAGGAGCTTCTCATCGAACCCGATTCGCAACTCATCGGTCGGTCCCTCGACGAGGTTTGCGTCGAGACCATCCCGCTGGCGATCCGGCGCGACGCTCAGCTCGTGCCGAACCCAGATCCTCAGCTTCGGCTTGCCGCCGGGGATCTGTTGATCCTCATGGGAGAGCAGGAGGCCCTGCGCCCGGTCGAAGGCGACTAGAAGCGGGCGAGCTTCTCCCAGTCGTCTGTGGTCGTAAGCGGGAAGTCGTAGAGGCTCACGCCGATTGCTTTTCCGTCCCTGGCCGCCTTCACGAACGCGCCCACCTCGGCCCTCCGGGCCCGGCCGGCGATGCCCCCGATGGCATGGACCGGCACGGTCTCATCTCCAGTCTCCGTGCGGATCGTGTTGATGTTGTGCGAGGTGAAGCGGTGCACCGCATCGGCGCCTTTGACTCGATACGTGTAATAGGCCATCGGGAGGAAGACGTCGTAATGCCCGGCGACTCCCTTGTAAGGGAAATACGGCCAGTAAGTGGAGTACGAGTCGGGGACGATCGCGCCCAGTTGCTTCGACGGGCCGACGAGGTTTCGCAGCCTTTTCGAGAGCCGGAGCAGGCGTTGGTTGCGACGCGATATGTCGCTGACCGTCGTTGCCTCGATGTCGAGCGCGAACGAGTCGAACTTCTGATCGTTGGGGGTGCGGAAACGAAGCGCAGCCTTGATGCGCCGGAAATCGCGGCGCAGGTTCTTGAAGGACGGGACGTACCATGCCACGACCTGAATGTCGTTATTGTGCGCGGCGTCCACGAGTCGAGCCATCGCCCGCGATCGGTAGAGCGCGTGCCGCTTGGAGTAGTTCGAGGTCTGAAGGTACAAGGTCTTGACCTTGCGGCGCTTCATCCGATCGATCGTCCTTTTCGGATGCTTCCACGGGAACCGGTTGTACATATCGACCCACGACGCAAGCCCCTCGTAAGGATTCCTCGGCTCCGGCGGCTCGAGGGCCTGCTCGGTCGCTGCTAGGCGCTGATCATGGCCCGCCCGAAGGTCGCCGCGCACATCGACCGTGAAGGCATTGGATGTCGGCGCCAACAGATAAGAAGCGGCAACCGTGATGGCGACGGCGAGCTTCGACGCACGCAAGTAGACCCCCTCGGTTCGTCGGCGAACGTTGCCCGCAGAACGCTAGGGGAAAGCTTTAGGAAAAGCCAGGCAAAAGCTAAAAAGCCTCTACGAAACTTAGGAAGTCAAGCTTACCTGAGCACAAAGCCTGCCAGCGCTGCTGTCGCGGCGCTGAGACCTTTGCACTCACGGTTCGGTCCCGAACAAGCGGTCTCCGAAATCGCCCAGTCCCGGCAGGATGTAGGCGGAGTCGTTGAGGGCCCGATCGATGGTGGCCGTCACGATGTCGACGTCGGGGTGGGATTCTTCGAGCGCCTTGATCCCTTCGGGCGCGCTCACGACCGACACCATCCGGACCCACGTCGCCCCGGCCTCCTTGACCGAACTCAAGGCCGCCCGCGCCGAGCCCCCGGTGGCGAGCATCGGATCGAGTACGAAAGTGGGCGCGTCGTCGAGCTGAGGGAGCTTCGCGTAGTACTCGGAAGGCCGAAAGGTCGCCTCGTCGCGCTCAAGTCCCAGGTAGCCCACCCGCACGTGAGGGAAGAGTTCGACGACCGCATCAAGCATTCCCAGCCCGGCCCGCAAGATGGGCACGACCACGATGGGCCCGTCGAGGATCTGTCCCCGGGTCTCCTCCAGTGGAGTAGTTACCCGATGCTCTCGAGTCGGAAGATCGCGCGTCGCCTCGAGCATCAGCACCGTGGTGAGCCGTTTCGTCAGCGAACGGAACAACGCCGGAGGGGTCGTTCGATCCCTCAGGGCGAGCAACAGATGGCGGGCGAGCGGATGGTCGACCACGCTGACGGTCACACAACGGAGGATAGACTTCCCCGCCAATGGATGCCTGCGTCATCACCTGCGCGATCAGCGGCGTCGCCGCGAACCGTGCGCAGTGCCCGGCGATCCCTTACACACCCGAGGAGTACGCGACCGAGGCCCGTCGCGCACACGATGCGGGGGCGGCCGTTCTCCATATCCACGCACGCTACCCGGACGGCAGGCCGAGCTACCGAGTCGATGAGTACCGCGCGATCACCGAGGCGATCCTGGCAGAGGTGCCCGAGATCGTCGTCAACTATTCGACCGGCGCGGTCGGGGTCCCGATGGAGGAGCGCGTGCATCACATCACCGCGCTCAAGCCGGAGCTCGGCGCGCTCAACATGGGATCGATGAACTACGCGAAGTACTCATCGAAGCGCAAGGAGATGGTGTTCGATCTGGTCTTCTCCAATCCCTTCTCGGACATCACGTTCCTGTTGGAAAGGATGAACTCGGCCGAGGTCAAACCGGAACTCGAGTGCTTCGACACCGGCCACATCGGGAATGCGTTCCCTTTGATCGACATGGGGCTCTTGACGGTCCCGATCCAGTTCTCACTCATTCTCGGCGTGCTCGGCGGCGCGCCACCCCGGTCGGAAACGCTCGGTCACATGGCGAGCTTGCTGCCCGAACCCAACACGTGGGAGGTCATCGCGATCAGCCGCGAGCAATGGAAACTCGTGGCGGCCGCAGCCTCGCTCGGAGGCAACGTCCGCGTGGGACTGGAAGACAACTTCTATACGCCGACCGGCGAGATGGCGTCCTCCAACGGTGACCTCGTGGATGCGGCGGCCCGCCTGGTCGAGCTGTCGGGAAGGAGCGTGGCCGACCCGGCCGAGGCGAGACGGCTTCTGTCCTTGCCCGATCCGCCCGAT
This sequence comes from Actinomycetota bacterium, assembly GCA_050694275.1. Classification (GTDB taxonomy): domain Bacteria; phylum Actinomycetota; class CADDZG01; order CADDZG01; family WHSQ01; genus JBOGXF01. The sequence continues at coordinate 14,110 of JBOGXF010000022.1, forward strand.
CGCAGCGCGTTCGAGCCCGTCGAGCAGGACGCCTCGGGGTGAGCGATGAAGTGCTCGCCGAGATGGTCGCAAACGTGTGGAAGGTCCTCGTCTCGCAGGGCGACACTGTGTCGGAGGGCGACACCATCTGTGTCCTGGAGTCGATGAAGATGGAGATCCCGGTCGAGGCGACCGGTTCCGGAACGATCTCCGAGCTGAACGTCGTCGAGGGTGGCGTCGTGCAGGAAGGCGACGTCATCGCCGTCATCGAGTGATGGGGCTGGTCGAGGTCTCGATCGAGGGCGCGGTCGCGACCCTCACTCTCAATCGGCCCGAGCAGCGCAACGCGCTCTCGGCTCAGCTCTGCGACGCGATCGTGGACGCGCTCGTCGCCATCGGTCGCGATGACGCGGCCCGGGTGATGATCGTGCGCGGGGCCGGCGAGACTTTCTGTTCGGGCGCCGACTTCGCCGCGGTGTCGGGATCAACAGGACCCGACTTCTTGCCCGCGTTCGAGCGCATGCTCGAGGCCGTGGCCGGATTCGAGCTCCCAACCATCGCGGCGATCCGGGGAGCGGCACTCGGCGGAGGGCTGCAACTGGCGACCGTGTGCGACTTCCGCATCGCGACGACCGACGCCCGCCTCGGGATCCCGTCATCCCGGCTGGGGATTGTCGTCACCCTGAGAACGTCGAGCGCCTGGTGCTGCTGGTCGGGATCGCAACGGCGAAGGAGGTGCTCATGACCGGTCGCACGTACGAGGGCGAGCCGGCCGCGGCGGCCGGATTGATCAATCGCGCGGTCCCACCCGAAGCGCTCGACGAGGAGGTGCAAGCCCTGGCGGCAGAGATTTCGTCGCTCGCGCCCCTGTCGGTTCGGGGAGCGAAGAAGGCGATCCGGGCCGTCGCCGACCATCTCGGCGGGATGCGATCCGCGCATCCCGACCGCGTCGCCGAGATCGACCGGCTCGTCGCCGAGGCGTATGCGAGCAACGATCTCGCGGAAGGCTTGCGGGCGATGAGCGAGAAACGCCCGCCGCGCTTCGACGGACGCTAGGCGCTAGAGCCGGCGGCGGCCTGCGAAGCCGCCCTCGATCGTGTGCCAGTGGGCGACCTCGGCCTCGCCGAGTCGCCAGCACAGGTAGGCAGCCTCGCCCTCCATCACGGTCGGGAAGTCAACGAGGCCCGTCCCGACGTCCTTTATCTCGACCTCCCATTTCTGGAAGCGCTCCAGGAGTTCGGCAACCCGCTGCAGCGTCGCGGCCCACTCGTCGCGATCCGACGACCAGCCGTTGCCCTGCCCGATACGCGCGACCGTCGCTCGAATCTCTACCGCCTCCTCGAATTTCTCTCGCAACTCGACGAGGGCCGGCGCGATATGAGGGAGCAGGGCATTGGCCTCTTCGACGGTATAGAGCTTCCCGGTCATCTCTCTCCCATGAATTCCAAAAATAGCTCGCCCACCGCGTCGTCTCTGCGACGCGCTTCGGAGATGGCGGCCGCTCTGTCGAAGGCCACGCGCCGGTGTGTGAGCGTGAGATCGGGCCCCTTGCGCTCGAGCAACAGATAGGACGCCGAGATGTCGTCCATCGGCAGTCCCACCGATCCCGTGTTGCACACGAGTGTTCCGTCTACGAGTCGTCGGATGAAGGCGCGGTGGACGTGTCCATACACGACGACCGTGGCCTTGCCCTGGAAGGGCGCGAACTCCGCCGCCGGCGCGTCCGGCATCGGCGCGACGAAAGGGGACTCCGGCGTCGCGTGCACGAGCAGGACCGATCCGGCGGGAGAGTGCCCGATCGGGAGGTTCAGGAGCCATTGCGCGTTGTCTTCCGAGATGGCGTGCGCGGCCGCGATGTCCTGTAAGCGTTTGCGCTGGTCTGTATCCTCGATGGTCTGAGGATCCCCGGTGATCCACACGTCGGTGTTGCCCTTGACGGTGATCCACCCCGCTTCCCGGACGCGAGCGATGCACTCGCTGGGCCACGGCCCGCCCCAAGCGATATCGCCCCCGCACCACACCTGGTCCGGGCGATGCCGGTCGATGTCGGTCAGGACCGCGTCGAGGGCGACGAGGTTTCCGTGGATATCGGACAAGACTGCCGTTAGCACGATGGCATGGTACCGGTGCCCTGCCCAACTACCATTTGGATATGGCAACGCTTGCGGATCGCATCCGGCGCGTATCCGACCTCTCGCAGGAGGAGGCCGAGCACCTGCGTGGTCTGTGCTCCTCGTGGCAGGTGCTCGCCGACCTGTCGTTCTCGGACCTGCTCCTCTACGTGAAGGTCCGGGGGCAGGAGGCGTTTCAGATCTGTGCGCAGCTCCGTCCGCTCACCGCCCAGACGCTCTATCCCGAGGACATGGTCGGTACCAAGGTGACCCAGCCGGAGCAGCCCATCGTCGAGCGCGCCTGGCGCGAGGGGCGGATCTGGTCGCAGCAAGATCCCGTGTTGCTCGACGGGATCCCGATCCGAATGGACGCGGTACCGGTTCACCGGGCGGGACGAGTAACGGCGGTGATCACCAAGGAAGGGAGCCCCGCGACATCACGCAGGCCCGGACGGCTCGAGCAGGTTTATCTCGACGCTGCCGAGGTCGTATCCGAGATGATCTGTGACGGTCGGTTTCCGTTCGCCGATCTTCCCGAAGGCGACTGGCCGCGGGTGGGGGAGGGGCTCTACGTGCTCGACGACGGAGGCCACGTCACGTGGGCCTCTCCCAACGCGCTGTCCTCTCTTCACCGCCTCGGCGTTCGAGCCAACGTCCTGGGGAAGCATCTCGACGCGCTCGGCCTCGGAATCACGCCGGTGCGCGACGCGCTTTCGACTCAGCGCGTCCTCGACGGCGAGCTCGTGCGCGGCGACACCCACGTCAGGCTTCGGGTGATGCCCCTGATCAGAGAAGGGCGCAGCGCGGGAGCCCTCGCCCTCGCCCGGGACGTGACCGAAGTCCGTCAGAAGGAGCGCGTCATCTCGGTCAAGGACGCGACGATTCGCGAGATCCACCACCGGGTGAAGAACAACCTGCAGACGATCGCGAGCCTTCTTCGTCTGCAGACGCGGCGGCTCCACTCCGAAGAGGCCCGAGCCGCGCTCACGGAGAGCGTGCTGCGCATCGGCTCGATCGCTCTCGTGCACGAGACGCTCTCCGAGCAGCCGTCGGAGGTCGCCGAGTTCGGCGAAGTCGCCCGGCGGATCGCGGGCATGGTCGGCGAGGGCCTGCTCATGCCCGATCGGGCGATCGAGATCAAGGTCGCAGGTAGCACCGGCCTGCTCGGCGCCGACCTGGCCACGCCTCTCGCGGTTACCGTGACCGAGCTCATTCAGAACGCGGTCGAGCACGCCTTTGTCGACGGCCGACCCGGCACCATCGGGGTGGAGCTCTCACACGACCGGCGTGGCTTGACGATCGTCGTGTGGGACGACGGGGTCGGGATCTCCGGCGCGGCCCAGAAAGGCGCTCGCCTGGGACTCCAGATCGTGCGGTCCCTCGTCGCCGAGCTGGGCGGAACCTTCGAGCTGACGTCGGACGGGGGGACGCGGGCCGCCGTCCGCATCCCGGCCCGCCCCTAAAACCCCCCAAATCCGCGCTCTCTGGCGCGATTAACGCGTTATCACGCGGCTATCGCGACACAGAGCGCGGATTTGGGTGTTGGAGTTAGGGGGCCGGGGACGGCGAAGGTGACAGCTTCGGCGCGGGAGCCGGGCTCGGGTCGCCGGAGCCGTCTTTCTTCTTCCCCGGTTGCTTGGTCGGTGAGGGGGCCGGCGTCGGTGAGGGCGACGGCGAGGGCAATGAGACGGGCACGGGCAGGGGGCAGGTGGACGTCGGCACGAGCTGGCGCAGCATGGTCTTCTTCTTCCCCGGGCACCACGACGCCCCGAGGAGACCGGTCTTGGGATCGATCTCGACCGTGACCAGGTCGGAGCGGGGGAGGACGAAGTTGCGGCGGGGCTCGCCGCGGAGCGCCTCGGTCATGAACGCCCGCCAGATGAGGGCGGGAAAGGTGCCTCCGGCGACCCGGATGCCGTGCACCGAGGTCATCGGGATCCGGCCCTGGGGATAGCCCACCCACACCGCGGTCACGAGATCGGGGGTGTAGCCGACGAACCACGCGTCGGCGTAGTCGTCGGTCGTTCCGGTCTTGCCCGCCGCCGGCCGATCGATCTGCGCCGCCGTCCCGGTGCCGCGGGCGATGACCTGCTCGAGAACTTTCGTGATCAGGTACGCGTTTCCGGGGGTCACGACTCCCGGGATCACGCGCTGATCGGGTTTGAGCAAGGTCCCGTCGCTCGTGCGGACGTGTTTGATCGTGGTCGGCTCGACCGCGGTGCCACCGTTGGCGAGGGTGGCGTACGCAGCCGCCATGTCGACGACGCTGACCTCAGCGGAGCCGAGCGCGATCGACGGATACGCCGGGAGCTTGGATTCAACTCCCATTAGCTGGGCTTGAGACGCGATCTGACCGGCCCCGAGCTGCAGCGCCAGCCGCGCGAAGACCCCGTTGACCGAATGCACCAGGGCCTCGTCGAGCGGCATGGATCCGCCGCCCGTGCCCTCGCTCGAATTTCGCACCGTCCAGGGTTCCGCGTTCGGGAACGTAAACACCGCGGGGCTCGAGTCGTAGAAAGTGTCGAGCCCGATCCCCGCTTCGAGGGCCGCGGTCGCCACGATGGGCTTGAACGACGACCCCGGCTGGCGCCCCGAACCTCCGCCGTCTTTACCGAGGGCGAGATTGACCTGAGACGCGCTCCAATCGCTGCCCCCAACCATTGCGACGATCTCCCCGGTTTTCGGGGCGATGGCGACGAGCGCGGCTTCGGGATCGCCCGGACGACCGAGCACCGAAGCCACCGAGCTCTCGGCCGCCTTCTGCAGCTCGCGATCCAGGGTGGTCTCGACCCTCAGCCCGCCTTTCCACAACGCCCGGGCGCGCTCCGATCCGGTGGGACCGAGGCGCTTGTCTGAGAGAAGCTCGCGCTTGACCGCCTCGACGAAGTACGGCTCGCGCACGGACGAGCGCGGGGGATCCGGGATGATTCCGAGGCGTTCCTGTTGCGCGGCGACTGCTTCCGAGCGCGAGATAAAAGAGAGTTCGGCCATCCTTTCGAGCACGTAGTCGCGCCGGATACGTCCTCGCTTGGGATGGTCGCGGGGATCGAATCTCGAGGGGGCCTTGATGACTCCGGCGAGCGTCGCCGCCTCGGACAACGTCAGCGACGATAAGCCGTGTCCGAAATACGTCTCCGCCCCCGCTTTTGCACCGTACGCACCCTGCCCGAGATAGACGGTGTTGAGGTAGCGCTCGAGGATCTCCCGTTTGGACAGTTGGCTCTCGACTTCGATCGCGAGGCGCAGCTCGCGCGCCTTCCGCTTGAAGGTGCGCGGGGGATCGCGGAAGTACGTGTTCTTGACGTACTGCTGGGTGATGGTCGACCCGCCCTGGACGATCTCGCCCTCGCGCCAGTTGATGATGGCCGCCCGCGCCATGGACTTGAGATCGTAGCCCCCATGCTCGAAGAAGCGAGCATCTTCGGCGGCCACGACCGCGTCGACCAGAAGGTCGGGGATCGACTCGATCGGAACGAGGGCTCGGTTCTGGCGGAAGAGCCGCGCCAGGATCGTGCCGTCGGCCGCGGTGATCGTCGAGCGCAGCGCAAGCGGTCTGGTCTCTTCGAGATCTACCGGGGGAAGAGAGCACCCGCTCGCGGCCACGACCGCCGCCGTAACAGCGGCCAGCGCCCGGAGTGCTCCCACCGGACCTAGTCTTCCTCGAGTGCTTTGCGGAGCTCGGTGAGCGTCCGGTTGAGCAGCCGCGACACGTGCATCTGCGAGATCCCGAGGCGATCAGCGATCTCGGACTGGGTCATGCCCTTGAAAAACCTCAGATAGATGATGCGCTGCTCCCGTTCGGGAAGCTTGGCCATCTCGGGGGCGAGGGACGCCCGATACTCGAGATTGGCCAGTTGCTCGTCCTCGCCGCCGAGCTGGTCCAAAAAAGAGCTGGAGCGCGAATCGTCCGAGTCGATCGGTGAGTCGAGGGAGGTGAAGTTGTATGCCTGCGCGATCTCGAGACCCTCGAGCACCTCTTCCTCGCTGGCTCGCGTCACATCGGAGATCTCCTCGACGGTGGGCGAGCGTCCCAGCTCCTGCCCGAGTCGCTGGACGACCTTGGTCACCTCGAGATGCAGCTCCTGCAGCCTGCGCGGCACCCGCACCGCCCATCCCTTGTCTCGGAAGTGACGTTTGAGCTCGCCCACCACTGTCGGGGTGGCGTACGTCGAGAACTCGACCTCGCGGTCGAGATCGAAGCGGTCGATTGCCTTGAGCAAACCAATGGTCCCGACTTGCACCAGATCCTCCAGAGGCTCCCCTCTGTTACGGAATCGGCGCGCGAGGAACTCGACTAAACCAATGTACTGATCGACCAGTTTTTCCCTGTACTGCGCCCGCTCCGCCTCGTCGCCCGCCTCCTGATAGGCGCGGAAGAGCGCGCGCACCTCGTCCTTATCCAGCATGGTTCGCTCGTTCATCGCGGTTTGCTCTTGGCCAGGCTGAAGGTGGGCACGCCGTCGGCGAGGTCGAGCGACGCGGAATCGACGACCGTCGTCAGGATCATGCGGCTGAACTCGGTCAGCTCGGTCCTGACCTTGTGCCCGCGGGCGAAGTGTCCGATCCCCCTTATCTGGAGCCGGTCGCCGTGGATCTCGTAACGAACCTCGAGCGATCCCTGCCGGCCGTGGGTGCCGGTGAGATAAGCGCACATCTCGTCGACCGCGATCTTGAGATCCTCGATGTCCTCGAGCGTGAACGCCAGGCGCGCCGCCAGCCCGGCCGCGATGAGCCGCACGACCTGCAGGTACTCGGGAGACGCCGGGACCTTGAGCGAGACCGTGTCCAAATGAGGCCCCCCGGGCTCAGGATGCGGAGGCTCTGCGCTTGGCGGTCTTCTTCGAGGGCGGCTTTTTCCTCTTCGCCTCCGCGACCGAGGCCTTGAGCGCTTCCATCAGATCGACCACCGGCGCGGGCTCCTCCTCGGGGGCCGCGGCGATGGTGACCTCCTCGCCCTCGATCTTCTTTTCGGCGAGCTCCTGAAGCCTCTCGCGGTATTCGTCGGCGAACTCGTCGGGTTTGAAACTGTCGGCGAGCTGCTGGATGAGCTGACGCGCCATCTTGATCTCGCTGTCGCGCAGATCGATCTGCTTGTCGAGCTCCTCGAACTCCGGCGCCCGGATCTCGTCCGGCCAGTGCATGGTCTCGATAACGAAGACGTCGTCTTTGAGCCGGATGGTGGCGAGGTGCTCCTTCTCGCGCAGGGCGACCTTGGCGACGCCGACCTGGCCCTCGGCCTGGAGCGCCTCGGCCAACAGCCGGTAGGCCTTGATCCCCGAGGGTTCCGGGGCGACGAAATAGGTCTTGTTGAAGTAGATCGGGTCGATCTCTTCCAGTGGCACGAACGCCACGACGTCTATCGCCTTGATCGAGTCGACCTCGAGGGCCTGGAGCTCCTCGTCGGAGAACTGGACGTAACGGTCCTTTTCGAACTCGTAGCCCTTGACGATGTCGTCCCAGCCCACCTCCTCCCCGCACTTCGCGCACTCGCGCTTGTACTTGATACGGCCCCCGTCCGCTTCGTGGAGAAGGTGGAACTTGAGGCTTTTCTCCTGGACCGCCGAATAGAGCCGGACGGGGATGCTGATCAGGCCGAACGTGATGGCGCCCTTCCAGATTGGTCTCATCGCCCGATTGTACGGGGCGACAGGGGTGCTCGTTTCGAATGCTTCTCCGCGGCCGCCCGAACGCGTAAAGTAGCCGTGAGAGGCAGGATGTCTACGGACCGTGTCGAAGTCTCGGGGACGATCCGAGCATCGGGGCTAGGCGAAGGACAAGGAGACCGAGCGTGAGTCACGACTACTCCAAGGAGTTGGGGGACCGGCTGAGGAAGATCCGTCAGCAGAAAGGCATGTCCCTCCAGGACGTCCAGCATGCCTCCGAGGGCCGCTGGAAGGCGGCCGTCGTCGGCGCGTACGAGCGCGGCGACCGCAATGTGACCGTCGCGCGCCTCTCGGAGCTCGCAGATTTCTACGGGGTGCCGGTGTCCGAGCTAATCCCCGAGGAGAGCCCCGCCGGGGGCCGGGGTATGGAGGCTCGCCGGCGAGTCGTGCTCGATCTCGAGGGCCTCGACCGTGTGCCCGAGCAAGAGAGAGACCCGTTGTCCCGGTTCACGACCGCGATCCAGATCCAGCGCGGCGACTTCAACGGGCGCGTGCTCACGATTCGGGAAGACGATCTGATGGCGCTTGCGCTCCTCTATCAGACCAATGCCGACGAGCTCGCGCGCCGTCTCGACGACTGGGGCCTGCTCGCGCAGAACGGCGCGTCCTGATCCCTTTGTCGAGCCGTTACCCGGCGACGGCCGCGGCGATGATCACGAGCAGATTCAGCCAGTACGCGCCGGTGAAGGCGTAGTCGATCGCTTTCGGCCGCAGCGGGATGAGCACCGCCAGGACCCACACCGGCATCACCGCCAGCCCGAACACCCCCCCGTAGACGAGCGCGACCCAGCGGGGCCACGCGGCTCCCACCGCAGCGCCGATCGCGGTAATGCCGAGCAGCATCCCCAGGATCGCCTGGCCGACGACGTCTGACTGTGGCCCGCCCTTGGTAAACCTGAACACGCGGTAGCCGAGGCCCAAGACCGCGTTGACTGACAGGGCCGTGACGAGCACCGCCCGCCACGCGTCGTCGTTCATAGGCGAGTCACGATAGCCTCCTGTGCCGTGGCCAAGAAGAAAAGGAAGAGGAAGCCGCAGGCCGGGGCCGGCGTCGATGCCGAACAAAAAAGGCGCGAGCGCCTCGAGGCCCGCCGTCAGGCCAAAGCGGAAGAGTTCGCGGCGCAGCAGCGGGCCGCGAGGCGCAGACGAGTCGTCCGGTTGCTGGCGTACGCCGGCCTCGTCGTCGCGCTCGTGTGGTTCTTCTTCATCCGGGGACAGACCCCCGACGAGATCGGGGGACATCGGATCCAGAAGTTCGTCGACCCACCGGGAGCCAGGGACCACGTGTCGGGAACGGTGAACTACGAGACGACCCCTCCGGTCTCGGGCCCCCACGCGGGTCAGCCATTCCCCTGTGGCGTCCACGGTCAGCCGATTCCCAACGAGAACTTCGTGCACAGCCTCGAGCACGGGGCGGTCGCGATCCTCTACCAACCCGACCTCGACATCGACACGGTCCGAGAGATCGAGTCGATCGTCGGCGAGTACGAGGACAACGTGCTTTCGGCTCCCTATCCGGGCATGGAGCCGACAATCGTCGTCGCCTCGTGGGGCGAGAAGATGAACCTCGACGAGATCGACGGGCCCGCGATCCGCGAGTACGCCGACGTCTTCAGGGGCCGGGGCCCGGAGGGCATCGACTGCCCGAGCGACGCCGACCAGCCGTTCCAGCCGGCCCCGGCGGAAACGCTCGAAGCGACGCCGTCGCCGGAGCCGACCGAGTCATAGCGCAAAGAAAGAGGCCGGGCCCCTTTCCTCCCAGAGTGGGGCCCGGCCTCTAGTGAAGCTTGGTTGGGTCTATTCGGCGGGCTCGCCGAGCCAGATCGTCATCGCGACGTTTCCGCCGGCCGTGATCGCGCTCCAGACGTCGACCGTGAATCCCTGGCAGTCGGTCGAGAGGTAACCGTCGATCTGACCGGCGCCCATCTCGGCGTGGCCCCCTTCCGTGCCACCGAGCCCTACGGGAGCCGGGTTGAAGTCGGCCTCGTACGCGACCGCGGGGCCCTCCGGCGCGCGGAGATAGAGGTCGTAGTCCCACGTCGGGAGGTACTCGATGCGCACCTACAACCCGGCGGTCTTGGCCTTCGAATCGACCTGGACGTTGTGGAACACCTGGCTCGTCTCACCTTGTCCGCCGTTGGGATCGTCCGGGCTGGTGAAGCCGAGCCCCGGCCCGGTCGAGAGCTCGAGCTCGATCGGCTCTTCCTCGGTCGCCGCGTCTGTGACGACGGTCGTCTCCGCGTCGCCGGCGAAGTCGGGGGCCTGGTAGGTCGCACAGGGGCGCGGCTTCTTCTTTTTCTTCTTCTTGGCCTCGGCGGGAGCGGCCAGCGCCCCGGCGAGGAGTGCCAGCATCGCCAGCACGGCGAGGACCCGGGTCGTCTTCGGACGGAACATAAAAACCTCCGATCGGTTGAAGGGCCTCGTTCTTACGTTTCTCCCAAGACCTACTTCTCCCCCGGGCCGGGGACTCCTGCGCCGGGAGAACCCCCACCGACCCATAAGCCGAACACCGAGGCAAGCGTGGGTAGACTCCGAAACACAATGGACGCCAAACGCCTGGTCGCTCGGGTCCTCGTCGTGGCGCAGCTCGGTTCGCTGCTCGCTCTCCTTCCGGCCGCGCCCGCTGCCGCGGGAGCCAAGCCCCCGAGCGAGTGGGTCATCGGCCCCCACCGGCGCGTCGTCCTTCTCACGCTCGACGGTGTCACAAGCGAACGGAAGCTGATCGACATCCTGTCGGTGCTGGCGGAGAGAGAGGTGAAAGCGTCGTTCTTCATGCCCGGCGCGTGGATCTCCGAGCACAGACGGGCTGCCCGCCTGATCACCGCAGCCGGCCATGCCCTCGGCAACCGTGGCTATGGGAAAAAGCGCTTCACCGAGCTCGGCGATCGGGCGCTGCGCTCCTCTATCAATCGCGCCGCCCGCGTCCTGCGGAGAGTCGGGTCCTATCCGAAGCCGTTCCTGCGACCCCCGAAGGGCGCGCGCGATCTCAGGATCCTGCGCATTGCCGGTTCGATGAACTACCGATCGGGGCGCTGGACCCACCATCCGGGTGCAGGGCTGCCGAAGAAGATCGTGCGACGCGTCGTCCGCCAGGCGCAGAGAGGCTCGATCATCTCGCTCGACCTTTGGCGGAAGAGCAACAGAATGGCGCTCGGTAACATCATCGACCGGCTCCGCGCCAAGGGATTCCGATTCAAGACCATCGAATCGCTCGTCAACGCTCACGCGGTGCGCTGGGACGTCACCCTGCGATCAGGATCGAGCGGGCCCGAAGTCGCATATCTGCAGAAGAGGTTGCGCCGGACCTCTTATCCGGCGGGCCGAGTGGACGGCCACTTCGGATATTCGACGCTTCAGGGGGTCTACGCGTTCGAGAAGGTGAAGCGTCTCGCCCGCGACGGCGTGGTGACGCCGGCGGACATGACCAACATCGCGGCTTCCCGCCGGCCCAAGGCCCCCAAACGCAAGCCGAAGGACTTCGTCGATATCGACATCTCGCGTCAGGTGCTGTTCGTGGTGCGCAACCGGAGGGTGAGGCACACGCTTCCGATCTCAAGCGGAAACGAGGAGTACTACACGTACGACGGCAACACCTACAAGGCCCACACCCCGCGCGGGAATTTCGTGATCGAACGTAAGATCGCGGGCAGGCGCGTGAGCCACCTCGGGACCCTGTGGTGGCCGAACTACTTCGTCGGCGGCTACGCCATTCACGGAAGCGACTCCGTGCCCACCTACCCCGCGAGCCACGGCTGCGTGCGCATCCCCCGATACGTCGAGCAGAAGTTCTTCCACCGCAACCCCATCGGGATGCCGGTCTTCGTCCACGACTGACCCGGCGCAACGGTCGAGTGGTCGATGAGTCGGCTCTAGACCCACTCACAGACCACTTGGCGTCGGGGCAGGGAGGGGTGAGCCCGGTGACGGCGAACTAATCCCGCATGCGGAGAGCCGTCGTGATCGCGCTCGCACTCAGCCTGGTGGCCGCGTTCGCCCCGATCGGGCGAACCGAAGGCAATGCGCTCGCCTTGGTCCGGGTGGCGGTCACGTCGCGCGCGCAGGCCCAGTACCTCCTGACGCACTTCGACGAGACCCACAACCACGGCGATGGACACATCGAGTTGCTTCTGTGGCCGGGTGACGCGGCCCGGCTCGACGCGCTCGGAATCGACTACGAGGTCGTCGAAGACGACGTCGTCGCCCGGGATCGGGCCGCGCTCGTCCCAGGCCCGGTCGTGTCGCTGCCGGGGCCCGACCGCGACACCTACCGGCGGCTCCCCGAATATGTCGAGGAGCTCGAGAAGCTTGCCAAGAAGAACCGGCGGCTGGTCGACCTCATCGAGATGCCGCATCCGACGCTCGAGGGACGCACGGTCCTGGGAATCGAGATCGCGGCTCCCGGCGGCAACCCCGGCCGCCCCACGTTCTATGTCGATGGCATCCACCACGCGCGGGAGTGGCCGGCGGCCGAGTATCCGATGATCTTCGCTCATTACCTGGTCGACAAGTTCAACATGAGCGCTCGCGTGCGGCGCATCCTCAACCAGACCAGGATCGTCATCGTCCCCATCGTCAATCCCGATGGCTTCGTCTACTCGCGCGAGTCGCTCGTCGACGCGCAGGGGACGGCTTCTCTTCCGCTGGCGATACTGGGGGCCGAGGCGTACTGGCGCAAGAATCGCCGGTCGATCACGGGGGTGACGGTTCCCGTAGCCCAGAAGAACCCCGACGCGTACGGCATCGATCCCAACCGAAACTACGCGCTTCTGTGGGGCGAGGACGAAAACGGATCCTCGAGCTTCGAGCTCAACCAGACCTATCGAGGGAGCGCACCGTTCTCCGAACCCGAGACCCAGAACGTCCGTAAGCTGATGTTGTTGACCAACGTGGTCGGGGTCATCACCAACCACACCTACGGTCGCCTCGTGCTGCGGCCGTGGGGGCACACGAGCCAGGATGCGCCCGACGAGAGATTCCTTGCGCGGGTCGGCCAGGAACTTGCCGACGCGATGGGCGGATACCAGAACATCAAGGGCATCGGCCTTTACGCGACGCACGGGACGACCGACGACTGGGCCTACGGCGCGCTCGGCGCGCTCGGCTACACCTTCGAGCACGGCGAGGCGTTCCATCCGCCCTACGCGAACAGCGTCGGCGAGCAGTGGCGGGGAGTGATCGAGGCGTTTCTCATCATGGCCGAGGCCGTCTCCAGGCCGCAAAGCCACGCCGTCATCGAGGGGCGGGTTCTTCGGGCCGGACGTCCGGTTCCGGCCAAGCTGACGCTGACCAAGTCGTTCAGGACCCCGCTCGGCGATGGGAACCCGACGGGCAAAGAAGGGATCAAGGAGCGGCTCCGACTCTCGCTTTTGACCGGCAACGACGGCCGCTTCGAGTGGCACGTCAACCCCAGCACCCGACCGATCCCCGAGGTCAAGGGCAAGGAGGCCTACACGCTCACGATCGCGGCCGGGGGCCGGACCAAGAAGATGACCGTCGTCGTCGACCGGGGCGAGGTCCTGAACCTCGGCACGATCCACCTCTAGCCGCATCCCCCGTCGCCGAGTGGTCGCCACGCGCCCTCAGAGGTCACTTCAGGACCACTCGTCACCCGACCCGCGGCGAGTGGTCGCCACGCGCCCCTCTGTGGCCGTTCACGACCACTCGGCAGATGGGGGAGCAGGAGGCCGCCGAGCGGGGGCGAATTCTGAGGCATGCGTCGAGGCATCAGAATCCTGCTCGTTCCGGCCCTGCTCGCGTCGCTCCTGCCGCTTGCGGCCGGAGTCGCGAGCTCGTCGAGCGTGAGGTGCCCGTCGGTCGCGCCCAAGCCCCTCAAGTTCAAAAAGCCGCTCTACATCGACGAGACCCGCGCCGGCGGAGAGCCGGTGAGCCAGGTCGCCCAGGACGGATCGATCATCGTTTCGGCCCACGCCGGCACAACTCACGTCTACAAGAACCCCGAGGCGCTCCCGGGAGCCGGCGATTTCGCCGGGAGCTACTACAACCAGACGCTCAACTGGCGCTCGACGGACCGGGGCAAGACGTGGCGGTACGTCGGTCTCGCCGGACAGCCCGTCGGACCTCACAGCCCGACCTCGACCGGGTTCTCGGATCCCGACCTCACGATGGACGCCGGGGGTCGCATCTACAACGTCGAGATCGATCTCGCCAACGTCGCGGTGTTCAGCAGTCCCGACGACGGTCAGTCGTGGCCCTTCGCGAATCCGGTCGCGGCGTCGGGCGATCGTCCGTGGGTGACGGGGGCCGAGGAGAACGAGGTGTTCCTCTACGTCAATCTGCCGAAGCAGCTCTGGCGTTCGACCGACGGCGGTCTCGTTTACGACCTCGTAAGCACCAGCTTCCCTGCAGACGGGAAGCTGATCGTCGATCCCCTCAACCCGAAGGACGGGCTCCTCGGTCCGATGAACGGTGGGGGCGTCGCGATCTCCCCAGACGACGGCCAGACGTGGGAGTCATACCGGGCCCCCCTCGGTGCCTCGACGCAGTTCTTCGGGGCGATCGCGGCCGACCGCGCGGGGTGGGTGTACGCGGCCAACGCCGGGGGTTACGCGGGATCGAATGACTCCACGGTAAACGGCGAGGTGACGTTCAATTACTTCAACCGCAAGACAAAGAAGTGGGCGGGCACCCCGATCCGAATCGACGCACCCGAAGGGGACGCGCTGTGGCCCTGGATCATGGCCGGCGACGACGGGCGCGTGGCAATCACCTGGTACCAGACCCTCAAGGGAAGTCAGGACGAGTTCTATATCTTCGTCGCCTACACCACGAACGGACACGGCTCGACGGTGAAGTGCTCGGACGGGTCCAAGCGGTTCATCCCGCCTCAGTTCAAGGTCGCCGACGCGTCCGGCCGGCCGATCCACGCCGGCAAGATCTGTCTGTCGGGAACGGCTTGCAACGCGAACACCAATTTCGAGGGCGGCGATCGTCGTCTCGGCGATTTCTTTACCGTCAACTTCGACCACAAGGGAAACATCTTCGTCGTCTCCGGGGACACGATGTTGACCAACCCCCTCGAGGGGCCCAAGCCGGTGGCGAACCCGATATTCATCACGCAGAAGTCCGGGGACAAGCTGCTGGAGAAGCCCGACAAGGTCCGCAAGAGCCGCTGCCTGTTCCCGCTCCCGAGCTGCTAAGCGACCTTCTCTACCGAGCTCGAGTCCAGACGGCGCTCGAGCAGGTCGAGAACTGCCGACTCAATCGCGCCCTGGGTGGCGAGGTCCCCGAACACCGCTCCCTCACCGAGCTGCTCCAGCGCGGGCGCCACGGTCCAGCGCGAACGGTAACGATCGAACACACGCGGGTCGATGTATGCGGATCGACAGACCGCCGGCGTGTTGCCGAGGTAGTGCGCGACTTCTTTGGCCGCCCGGGCCATCGCCCGCTTGCGCCCGGTCTTGGACGCGATCATCTCCCCCGACACCGCGAGCGCTACCGCGCAGAGCACGGTCGCGTTCCAGGTCCTGAAATCCTTGGACGTGAACTCCCCGCGGGTTGTCTCCTTGATGTAGTCGTTGATGTCGCTCGATCTCACATCAACCCAGCGGCGGAGCTGCTTGTACGCGAGCAGCTCATCGCCTCCGCTCCTGCGCTTCCTGAGCGCCGCGACTATCTCGGCGACGGGTGGGTCGACGATTGACTGGATGCGGCGCTGGCCCCCCTTGGATCTGTACTTGAATTCGACGAGATGACCCTCAACGGTCGCGTGCCGCTTCTTCATCGTCGCCAGCCCGTAGGTCTGGTTTTCCTCGGCGTAGTCCTCCGAGCCGATGCGAAAGAACCCTCGGTCGAGAAGCCGTACCGCGCAGGCGAGAACGCGCTCCCGGGGGAAGCCCTGAAGACTGAGATGTCCGGCGATGGTCTTTCTGAGAGCGGGTAACTCCTCTGCGAACTCGATCATCCGATCGAACTTCTCGAGATCCCGTCGCTGTCTCCAGCGTTCGTGATAGAGGTATTGCTTGCGTCCGGCGGCATCGGTCCCGACCGCCTGGAGGTGGCCGTTGGCCTGCGGGCAGATCCACACGCCTTTCCACGCCGGCGGAATGGCGAGATCCTTGATTCGCTGAAGGACCTCGGCGTCGTCGATCCTCTTCCCAGAGAGGTCGAGGTATTCGAAACCTCGTCCCCTGGGGCGACGAATGATTCCGGGAGCCGAGCAGTCGACCTGTCTCAGTCGCGGCATGGTCGGCTTGAATTACCCTTTTCAGGTGACCTCAATCGAGGAGGCAATGATGCCCGAGTCAAAACCCGACGGTGAGGCGCCGGATCGGAACCTCGCCATGGAGCTCGTTCGTGTCACCGAGGCCGCGGCCCTCGCCGCGGCGCGCTGGATGGGGCGGGGGGAGAAGGAGGCGGCCGACCAGGCCGCGGTCGACGCCATGCGGCTGCTCATGGACACGGTGTCGATGGACGGGGTCGTCGTCATCGGCGAGGGCGAGAAGGACCACGCCCCCATGCTCTACAACGGCGAACAGCTCGGGAGCGGGGGACCCCCGGTAGACATCGCCGTCGATCCCATCGACGGGACGACGCTGACCGCCAAGGGCATGAACGGAGCGCTCGCGGTCGTCGCGCTTGCGGAGCGGGGCACGATGTTTGACCCCGGACCGTGCGTCTACATGGAGAAGATCGCGGCCGGCGAGGAGTCGGCCGAGGCGATCGATCTCGACGCGCCCATTGCGGAGAACCTCGCCCGCGTGGCGAAGGCAAAGAGAAGCGATGTGTCCTCGGTCACCGTGGTCATCCTCGAGCGGGATCGTCATGACCAGATCGTCAAGGAAGTCCGTGAGGCCGGGGCGCGCATCAAGTTCATCACCGATGGTGACGTTGCGGGGGCCATCTCCGCCGCCCGTGAAGGCAGCGGCGTGGATCTGCTGCTCGGCATCGGCGGCACTCCCGAGGGAGTCATCGCCGCGTGCGCGATCAAGTGCCTGGGCGGCGTCATCCAGGGACGGCTGTGGCCTCGCAACGAAGAAGAGCGCGATCAAGCCGTTGGGGCCGGCTACGACGTCGACAAAGTGCTGACCACCGACGATCTCGTGTCGGGCAACGACGTCTTCTTCGCCGCCACCGGGATCACCGACGGAGATCTGATCAAGGGCGTCCGTTACCGGGGAGGCAACGCGGTCACGGAATCGATCGTGATGCGCTCGCGCTCCGGCACGGTGCGGGTGATCGACGCGCTGCACCGCCGAGAGAAACTGAAGAGGTACTCGACGATCCTCTATTAGTTACCGGCGGATCGGCGAATGTTCCCGAGCGGTAGTTGCGCGCGCAGAGCCGCCTCGGCTCGGTGCCTGAGCTCGGCCTCTCGCACCAGCTCGCGGGCGTTCTGGACAGAACCGGAGGTGATCGACTCGTCGAGGGCTCGGGGCACGCTGAACACGACGGACCCGAGGCCCTCGATTGGCGGCAGCGCCCGTTTTAACGCGGATCGAAACGTCTCGACCGGGAGTTCCATAGGCCCTTGGGCTACCGAAAGAGACCGCTCGTGGAGAGGACGAGGTCGGCAGCCGTGTCTGAGTCGGCGGCGATCTCTTCGCTCTGAAGGTCCTCGAGGACGCGCAGCCATTCGCGTCCCTTGGAGGTGAGGACCGGAGCGGGACCTTCGGACACCAGCTCGGCGTTGAGCAGGTCTGCGACGATCGGCGATCGAGCCATGACGTCCTCCTTCACTCGCCGTCGGTTCTGCGCCCTGCATTGGACGACCGGACTCCATCCGAATCCTTCTCCATAGTGCGGATCGCCGGTCGTGTCAACCGGCGCATCCGTGCAGCTAGAGGGGCCAAAGGCCAGGTGAGAGGGGGCCGAGATTTTTTCGCGGACCGCCTAGCGGCGCGGCTCCCAGCGGAAGTAGCGGGCCGCAAGGATAAGGCCGGCCGCGCCCCAGAGAGCGATGATGCCGAGGTCGCCGGCGCGCCAGCCGCTGTCGTTCAGCCCGAGATAGGACACGAACACCCCCTCGACGAAATGCTTGATGGGGAAAAAGCCGGCGAGGCTCGTCAACCACTCGGGCGCGTTCGTCGTGGGGACGAACACGCCGGAGATGAACAGAAGCGGAAGGACGATCGCGTTGACGATGGGAGGCGCGGCATCCACGTTGGGCACGACCGACGTGGTCGCGAGGCCGAGCATGCAGAACGCCGCCGCGCCGACAATGAGCATGACGGCGAAGGGCAGGGCGGTCGACGTCGGGAGCGACACGTCGTAGAAGATCACGCCGAATGCGAGCGTGATGGCGACCAGCAGGGCCTGGACGAACACCGCGTGGACGACCTTGCCCAGGAGGTACGAGGAGCCGGGCATGGGGGTCCCGCGCACACGTTTCAGGACACCCTCCTCACGCAGGAAGGTCACGCTTATCGCGATGTTCGTGAACGTGGCGGAGATAACCCCGAATGCGAGGATCGCGGCGGTGTAGTAGGTCGCGCTGTTGACCCGGCCTCCGGTCGGGAGCCGGGTGACGTCTTCGAAGATGGTCGTGAAGATAACCAGGAAGAGCAGCGGGAAGAGAAACGTGAAGAACGCGGCCGCGGGATTGCGCCAGAACGACTTGTTCTCGAAAGAGAACTGCCTGACGGTGAGGCCGAGCGCATTCATTCCGTGTCTCCCGTCACCGTCTCCGCCGTGAGCTGTAGGTAGACCTCCTCGAGCGTTGTCTTCGCGGATGCTATTTCCGCCAGCTCGATGCCGTTGGCCGCCGCAAGCTCGATCAGTCGCGCCGCGTCCTTGCGATCGACCGAGAAGGCCGGGCGCGGATCGACTTCGGAACCCCGGACGAGGCCGTCCGGCGTCCCCTCGGCGACGATCTTTCCGCGCGCGATGATCGCGACCCGATCGGCGAGATACTGCGCCTCGTCCATGTAGTGAGTCGTGAGGAACACGGTCTTGCCGAGCTGCTTGAGGTTCGTGATCATCTGCCACGCGTTGCGGCGAGCGGACGGATCGAAACCGGTCGTCGGCTCGTCCAGAAACAGGAGCTCTGGGTCGCCGGCAAGTCCGATCGCGACGTCCAGCCTGCGTTGCTGGCCCCCGGACAGCTTGCGCACGAGCGTGTCTCGTTTCTCGCCCAGCCCGACGACCTCGATGATCTCGTCGAGAGGCAAGGGGGCCGGGTAGTAGCCCCGATAGAGCTCGAGCACCTCCGCTACGGTCAGAAAGCGCTCGACACCGGTCTCCTGGAGGACGATCCCGATTCGTTGCTTGAAGGAGCGCTCGCCCTTGGCGGGATCGTGTCCCAAAACGTGAACGTCGCCGGAGCTGCGTGTACGGTGCCCCTCGAGGATCTCGACCGTCGTCGTTTTTCCGGCGCCGTTGGGTCCGAGCAGCGCAAACACCTCGCCCGAGGCGACCTCGAGGTCTATGCCGCGCACGGCATCGACGTCTCCGTAGCTCTTGGTGAGACCGCGCACTGCGATTGCAGGAGCCATCATTCGAGCGAGCATAAAGTAGGGGCATGGAGGGCTTCTTGCAGACGCCGCCGAGGTTGTCGGATGCTTGGGCCACCGATCCCACTTTGCGGGAGGGGCTGCGGTGGCATCTCGGAGACGAGTTCTTCGCGGCCGCCGAGCCCGAGCTCCAGGAGATGGGCAGGCTCTCGACGTCCGACGATGTCCTCGCGCTCGCGGCGCAGGCCGAGCGCGAGCCCCCCCAGCACATCCCGTATTCCGCATGGGGCGACCGGATAGACGAGATTCGCGTCTCCGACGCCTATTACGAGCTCGGTCGCATCGGGATAGAGGCCGGCGTCACCGCGCTCCCCTACGAGAAGACCCCCTACGAGGAGTCGGCGCGCCTCGTGTGGGCCGGGCTCCTCGCCCTGTGGAGCCCGTCGTCCGGCATGTACTCGTGTCCCGTCGCCATGACCGACGCGGCGGCGCGCACTCTGATCGTCAACGGCGATGCGCCCGAGATCGTGGAGCGCCTCACCACCCGAGACTTCGAGCGCGCGTGGAGCAGCGGACAGTGGATGACCGAAACCGCCGGAGGCTCCGACGTGGGCCGGACCGGGACCGTGGCCCGGCGCGACGAGTCGGGCGCGTGGCGCCTGTACGGCACCAAGTGGTTCACGAGCGCGACCACGTCGGAGATGGCGCTCACGCTCGCGCGGCCCGAGGGCGCTCCCGAGGGAGCGCGTGGTCTCGCGCTGTTCCGGATCAACCGTATGCTCGACGACGGCACCCGTAACGCGATCCTGGTTCGGCGTCTCAAGGACAAGCTCGGCACGCGGTCGCTGCCCACCGCCGAGCTCGAGCTTCAGGGCGCTATTGCACATCCCATCGGTGATCCCCTCGAGGGCGGGGGCGTTCGGCGCATCTCGACGATGCTCAACATCACGCGTATCCACAACGCAATCGGCTCGATCGCATCGTTGGCGAGAGGCCTGGCGAGCGCGCGCGCCTATGCGCGCGTGCGCGAGGTGTTCGGGCGCCCGCTGCACGAGATGCCCGCCCACCGCGCGACGCTGGTCGACCTCGCGGTCGATCACGCCGCCGCGGTCGCCCTGGTCCTCAGATGCTGCGAGCTCACCGGCAAGGTCGAGAATGAACGCGCCACCGGCGACGAGGTCTCCATCCTGCGCGGGCTCACCCCCCTCACGAAGCTCGCCACCGCGCGCTGGGCGGTTGCCGGCGCGGCCGAGGTGATGGAAGCGATCGGCGGGGTCGCCTACTGCGAGGACTCGATGATCCCGGCCCTCGTGAGGAACACGCACGTCCAGCCCATCTGGGAGGGGACCACCAACGTCCTGTCCCTCGATTTCCTGCGCGCCGCGGCCAAGGTGGGCGCGCTGTCCGCGCTCCTGGTAGACGCGCGCGCCACGGTCGAGACCGTTTCCGACGACCCGGCGGTGGCCGATGTCGCCACCGCCGTCAAGCGGGCGTTGGGCGAGCTCGAGGAACGGGCGGCGCGCATGCAGGCCGAGGACACGCCCGAGGCGGGCGCGCGGTCGCTCGCGATGGGGATGGCGACGACCTACGCGTGCGCGCGGCTGTGCGCTCAGGGGGCGTGGGCGGCGGCGAGAGGGGACCGGCGCACGGCGGCGATCGCCGCCCGGCTCGCGGCGCGTGGCCTCGTCCCTCCCGAAGCGCCCGTCGACCTCGCGCTCGCCTTCGAGTGACGGCTCGAGCCTTTACCATCGCGTCATGAAAGTCGTGCTCGGATCCGACGAGAAGAACCTGCTCACCGACGCGGTCGTCACCGACCTCGAGGAGAGGGGCCATGACGTCGCGCTCGTGGGCCCGCCCGGGGAAGAGGACATCCAGTGGGCCGAGATCGGTCAACGGGTCGGCGAGATGGTGGCGGCCGGCGAGGCCGACACCGGGGTGCTGTTCTGCTGGACCGGCACCGGCGCATCGATCGCCGCCAACAAGGTCCCCGGCGTACGCGCGGCCCTGTGCACGGACGCCGGCACCGCCGAGGGCGCGCGCAAGTGGAACGATGCGAACGTCCTCGTCATGGGGTTACGGTTGACGAGCCCGACGGTGGCTTCGGAGATGCTCGACGCGTGGTTCTCGACCGACCCCGATCCCTCCGAAGCCGACAACATCGCGCGGGTCGAGCCCACGCACGCTCAACCCATTAGGTAAGCGCCGGCTCGAAGCGCTTGGGGTCCTCGAGGTAGTCGCGCGTGGAGCGCGCCAGGCGCGCGGCGTGGAAACCGTCGAGGTACCGATGGTCCATCGTCGCGCTGAGGGTCACCAGAGGTCGTGGCTCGATGCGCCCCTCGACGACCGCCGGCTTGACGGCGACCTCGCCTACGAGAACGAGGAACGGGATCCGGTAGTAGGGCGACAGGGGGGCATACGCGTGCTGGATGCCGAACATCCCGACCGAGCTCACCATCACGCTTCCGAACGCTTGCCGGGGCAGACCGTGCTGCTTGAGGTCGAGGTCGAGGTCCGAGGTCAGCCACGCCGCGCCCCGCATCGCGTAGTGAAGCAGCCGCCGCGGAGTGCGGGCGAGCATCCGCTTCGTCTTGCCGAACTCGGCGTCATCACCACCGCGCAACCGACCGGCCCGCTCCGATAGCTCGCGCGCAATGTCGACGACGGGTTTCTCGTCGGCTCGCTCGACCTTGACGCCCGACAGCTCCGTGCCCTCGGCCATCGAGGCGATGAAGAAGACGTCTACGGTGTCACGCTGAATGAAGTGCCCTCGGTACATCCGCACGTTGAGATCGGGATGCTCGCCGAGGGCGTGGGCGAGGGCCTTGCCCACCATGTGGGTCATCGTAAGTCGCACGCCGGTTGCCTCGCGAGCCGCGTCGATGAACTCGAGCGCCGCGGTGGCGTCGAGCTCGAGGTCTCCGTAGATCTGAGGATCGTTCGGGTGCCCCCACGTCGCCGCGGAGATCTTGCGCCATCCCTGGATCTTCATCCGAAAGCCCATGCCCACCTCCTGGTGGGCCACAGCATAGGCCTTTGTCAATCGAAGCAGCGCGGTCGATCACCGTTGCGTCAAGGACACTGTTCCCCGCTGCACCGCGCGTATCTCCTGAGCAGGGTCATCAGGCGGGCGATGCGTGGAGCCCCAAGATCGTTCGAGCGATCACCTCCAGCGAGCACGTTGCGAAGCTCGTATGGATCCCGATCCAGCCGGTAGTACTCGAGGAACCTTCCTTCGCCCGGCCCTAACGCGGAGTAAACGGTGAACCGATATCGATCGGCGATGATCCCTCGCCAGCGTGGACGCTGTTTGACCCTGCTCCCGAACTCCTCTATGTAGAGATGTCTGCGTCGCTTCTCTTGCAGAAGCGACATGCCATCAAACGCGGAGTCCTCGTCGGCCTCGAGCCCGGCAGCGTCTACGATCGTTGGGGCGATGTCGATGTTTGCCACCAGCCGGTCATCGGTCGCCCCCTCGGGAAGCCGACCCGGATACCTCACGAAGAAGGGGACCCGGACGGACTCTCGATAGGGCAACCGTTTGCCGATCGCCCCGTGCTCGCCCCACAGATACCCGTTGTCCGAAACGAAAAAGGCGAGGGTGTTCGAGATCTCGCCCGATCGCCTGAGCTCGGTGAAAATCGCCGTGACGAGATCGTCGACCGACATCAGGGTCCGGAGCTGGAGAGCACGAACCTGCCTGCCGGTCTCGGTCGGGTCTTCGCTCTCGAGCTCGGAGGGGAACCGCGGCCCTCCTCGCAGCTCCGACACGAACTCGGGCTTGTCGGTCACATCCGGTTCCTCGATGTTGGGAGCGGGATGCCACGCCGGAACCGGCGCGTCGGAGTAGCGCGCCTCGGGCGTAAAGGGGGGGTGCGGCGCATTGGGAGCCACGTAGAGCAACCACGGGGTCGAGTCCTGTTGTTCGAAATCCCTGAGAAACCGAACCGCGTATTCCTCCACGAAGGCCGTGGAATATTTCTCTACATTCTTGATACTGCCGTCGAGGTTGGCGCGAACGCCCCGGTATCGGCCCCCAGCTACCGCCCATCTGTCGAAATCGGCGGGGTTGCGTGCGAGCGTCCAGTCGTTGAAGTACTTCCCGACGATGGCGGTGTTGTAGCCGGCGCTCCGTAGGCGATGCTGGATGGTGGAGTCGAAATCGAACTGCTTGGTCACGTGATTCTTCTTGACGCCATGGTTGTGCGCGTAACGCCCGGTGAAGATGGAGGCTCTCGACGGACAGCAGAGGGGAGTCGTCACATATCCGCGCGTGAAGTGAACGCCTCCATCCATGAACCAACGCCGTAGCGCCGGCATCACGTCCAAGGTGTCGGTGCGTTGATCGTCGGTCACGATGATCAGAACGTTGGGGGCAGAACGCCGGTCGCGGGTTGGTTGATCGAGGGTTCGCCGCGAAGCCACGAAGGCGATCCCGGCGGAGGCCGCGAGCGTGCTCGCCGCGAGGAACGCCGCGGTGGCTGCCCACCGCTTTTTCCTATCCATAGATCCGGACGGCAGAACAGAAAGGCTGTGCTGCGAGTGGTCCGGCTACCAATCGGGGCACTACCCAAGCCAGGTCCGCAGGAGGGAACGAGCGTAGCCGTACCCGTACCGGAGGAGGTGCGGCTTCTTGGAGCTGCCGGCCAGTCTCTTGTTGAAGGTGCAGGATACTTCCCTGACCCGCAGGCCCGACTTCACCGCCGCAACGGTCACCTCGCTGGCGTGGAACTGGTTCTCCCTGAACTCCAAGATCCGGAGGGCGTCGGCCGTAAAGGCACGGAAGCCGCTGGCAGGATCCGTGATCTCGGTCCGCGTCATCCACGACGTGAGCAAGGCGAAGACCTTCAGGCCCTGGGATCGTCCTAATAGGGGCTGCTCATAGGCTCCGAGCACGCGCGATCCGTGAACGACGTCGGCTGTGCCGTCGAGGATTGGCTCGATCAGCCGGGGCAGCTCCTGGGGATCGTATTGCCCGTCGGCGTCGACCGTGGCGATCACGTCCGCCCCCCGCAGGAGCGCGATGCGATATCCGAGCGCCAGCGCCGCGCCCTGCCCTCTCCGCAGATCCCTGCAGACCACCAGCGCCCCATGCCAGCGCGCCGCCGACTCGGTGGCGTCGTTGGAGCCATCCGAGACCACGACCTTCTCGACCTTCAGGCCCGAGATCTCGTCCGGTATCAGAGACAATACGCGCGCGATGCTCGCCTCCTCGTCGTAGGCGGGGATCACGACGGCGAGCTTCGTCGGGGAGCGCGACGAGTCGTGCTCACCCCCGTGTTCCATCTCGAACCACCGAGCGGCGATGCGGTCCGCGTATCCTCCGAGCATCTGCTCCAGCCGGTCGGTCTTAGCGAACGCTCTCAGGAGCAGGATGAAGACGAGAATGTTGGATAGCACCAGCACCCCAATGACTCGGCGTGCGTCGCCCGGCGGGAACCCGAGCTGCCGCAGGATCGGGTCGACGGAGCTGGGGGCCACGGACACGAGGATGAGGCCACCCGCGAGCGCGCCCATGATCAGCGCGTCGGGCACGCGCAGCGATCGCCGCCGATAACCGCGTGCGGCTAGGATCAGCAACACTACGGCCACCACCAGGCCGAAGATGCGCAGAACGATCATCAGGCCTCACACATGGTCCGGATGGCCGGTTCCCTGGTTCGGTTCTTTCAGCACGGAAAAGAGCGTACATGGGTGAGATCGAGCACGTCCTCATTACCGGAGGTTGCGGGTTTATCGGCGCGAACCTCGTTCGCTTCCTGAGAGACCGCACCTCTTGGTCGCTCAGGGTGGTCGACGACTTGCGAGCGGGCAGTAGCGAGTACGTCGATGAGGGTCTCGCCGAAGTGCGCATCGGGGACGTGGCCGATCACTCGGTGCTCGATGAGGCCCTCGAGGGCGTGGACGCGGTCGTCCACCTGGCCAGCCAGACGGGCGTCGTGCCGTCGGTCGAGGACCCGGTGCGCGATTTCGAGGGAAACGCCCTGACTACGTTCAGGGTGCTCGAGGGTTGCCGGCGCGCGGGCATTCGCCGCGTTGCCTTCGCGTCGTCCGGAGCCGCGGTCGGCGAGGTGCCCCCGCCGATCCACGAGGGGGTGGTTCCCCGACCCCTTTCGCCCTACGGAGCCGGCAAGCTGGTCGGCGAGGCTTACTGCCAGGGATACGCGGGCTCGTTCGACATGGATACCGTGGTGTTGCGCTTCTCGAACGTGTATGGGCCCTTCTCGATCCACAAGAACAACGCCGTCCCAAACTTCATCAAGAGGTGCCTGAAGGGCGGATCGCTGGACATCTTCGGGGACGGCTCGCAGACGCGCGATTTCATCCACGTGGAGGATCTGTGCGGCGGCATTCTCCGGAGCCTGACCACCGACGGCATCGGCGGTGAAGTCTTCCAGCTCGGTACCGGGATAGAGACTTCGATTCTCGATCTCGCCAGGTTTGCTCAGGCCGCGACGGGCACGGATGCCGACATCCAGTTCCACCCCCAACGCGCCGGCGAGGTCTACAGAAGCCGTGTCGACATAGGCAAGGCGCGCCGCCTGCTCGGGTTCGATCCGAGCCTCGGGCTCGCGGACGGTCTCGGCCGGACCGCGACCTGGTACCGCGAGCACTGGTTGGACGTTCCCGCCTGACACGCCCGGAGGCCTAGCTCTCGGAGGGCTCCTCTTCCTCGATCAGACCCTCTCTCCAGCTGTGATGAGGGTAGATGAGATGCCTGTCCACCCGATCAACGTTGTCGCGCACGGTCCCCAAAAGGTGGTCGATGAGCGTC